>NZ_RZRT01000051.1:0-38124 GCF_003998295.1 Mesorhizobium sp. M7A.F.Ca.US.011.01.1.1 | reverse complement strand
GATCATGGTCATGTACAATGGCGAGCGGGTGGAGCAGATCACGCCCGAAAGACTGCAGGCGCCCACCCACCCCTATTCCAAGCTTCTGTTTTCCTCCGTGCCGAAGCTTGACCCGACATGGCTCGATAGCCTCGTCCGCGACCCCGAGCTGGTCAGCCAATACGGCCATCGCTAGAGCGGGCTCACCGCGCCCCACACTCTTCCTGGAATTGCTCTGACTACACCGGGAACAGGCTGGGCAGTGGCATGGGCGCCTTGACGATGGGAGACTTCAGCACCACGAAGCTGAAATACTTGTCGATGCCGATATCCATGTCGCTCAGCCGCTCCATGATCTCCTGGTACTCGCCGATGCCGGCGGCCACGAATTTCATCAAATAGTCGTAACGGGCGGAAACGCGGTGGCATTCGACGGCCGCATCAACTTTATCGATGGCGGCAAGGAAACGCGCGAAGTCGATCTGGCGATGGTTTTTGAGCGTGATTTCCGTGAACACCGTAAGCGTGCGCCCCAGCTTTGCGATGTCGATCTGCGCCGAATAGCGCACGATATAGCCTTCGGCATGCAGCTTCTTTACCCGCATCAGACAGGGGCTGGGGGAGAGATTGACCCGTTCGGCCAATTCCACATTTGTGATGCGGCCGTTCTTCTGCAGCTCGTAGAGGATCTTGATGTCAATCCGATCGAGTTTCATGGGCTAACGCGCTTCCTGTCAGGGCAAACAGCCCACCGCAGCCGGCTTTCACCCTGTCTACAATTGCGAGCAGAGCCGGTAGGCCTCATAGATCGACGAGTAGATGTCCCTGCTGGCAACCGCGTCTCCAATGCGGTGCAAGACGAATGATCCGGCAGCTTGGGGACCATGGTCTCCCTCAGTTTCCATTCCCGTGATCAGTGCTATGTCGGTGACGCCGTTGTTGGCTGAGCGGGCTCGCAAATCCTGGTAGGTGTCCTCCATGGGCACCGTACCGCGTTCGACAATGAGTTGGGCTGCCGTCATTTCCGTTTCCGCACCGGTGAGCTCATGCCGGAACGTGGCGGCGATGCCGTTGCCTTGGCGCGCTGCCTTGACCAGGCGCACATCGCTGACGACCCGGATGCCGCGTTCCGAGGCGCGTTTGCGGAAACTCACCCTGTCCGGATAGGGCGTTTCGATCGCCATCGTGTCGTCCGCTATGGCCAGGCTGACCACGCGCCCCGGGCGGGCAAGATGCAGGGCGCAGGAAACTGCGGCCTGGCGTCCGGTCTCATCGTAGATGAGCACATCGTCCTTCGCTGGCACGACGCCGGTCAGGACGTCCCAGACGCTGTCGCAATGTTCAGCACCCTCCAGCCTCTCCATATCGGGAACGCCGCCGGTGGCGACGATGACCGCGTCGGGTTTCGCGGCAAGGACGATTGCTGCATCCGCACAGGTGTTGAGACGGACTTCCACGCCCAGGCGAGCGAGTTCGTCGGCACGCCAGTCGACTATGCCGATGAGATCCTTGCGATCGGACGCCGAGGCCGCAACGAGCACCTGCCCGCCAAGCCGTGCTCCGGCTTCGAGCAGGCTCACTCTGTGGCCGCGCTCGGCGGCGACCCTTGCCGCCTCCATTCCACCCGGACCACCGCCGACCACGACAACCCGTTTCGGCGTTTGCGCCCGCACGATGGTATGGCTGATGATCGTTTCATGGCCGCTGGCCGGGTTGTGAATGCACTGGACTTTTTTATACAGGCAGTAGGATGCACCGACGCAGGGGCGGATGCGTTCTTCTTCGCCGCGTATCACCTTGTTGACGATATGCGGGTCGGCAATATGCGCCCGGGTCATGCCGACCAGGTCGACAAGGTTCTCGCGAATGGCGTGCCGCGCCGTCGCTATGTCCCGAATGCCGGCGGCGTGGAACACGGGCAGGCTGGTTTCCCGTTTGAACTGTCCAACCAGCGGCAAGAACGGCGCGCTTGGGCTGAACATGCCGGGCATGTTCTGCTCTGCCAGCGACAGATCGGTGTCCATGCGGCCAAAGATGCAATTGAAGAAGTCGACATGGCCTTCCTGCTCGAACAGCCTGGCGAAGGCCAGGCATTCTTCGAAATCCGACCCGTCGTCGACCGCCTCGTCGATCACCCACCTGATGCCGACAGCGAAATCGTTGCCCACCGCGCGGCGGATCGCCTCGTGAACCATCAGGCCGAAGCGCACGCGGTTTTCCAGCGAGCCGCCGAAGCCATCCGTGCGCCTGTTGGTTCTGCGCGAGAGGAATTGACCGATCAGATGCCCGCCGGTGACGGTTTCGACACCGTCCAGACCGCCGTCCACGCAGCGCCTTGCGGCACTGGCATAATCCTTGATGATCCTGCCGATGTCCGCGGCATCCATCTCCTTTGGAAAATTCCGGTTTCGCGTCTCGCGAACGCGGGACGGCGCCACCGGCGGCAGCCAATTCCCGGCATAGGCGGTAGCGCGCCGGCCAAGGTGCGAGACCTGGCACATGACGGCCGCGCCGTGGCGATGGATTCGATCCGACAGCGACTGGAGATGAGGCACAATCCGATCGCTCGAAAGATCCAGCTGACCGCCGCCCCAGCTCGAATCGGGCGAGGTCATGGCCGAGCCGCCCACCATGGTCATCGCCAAGCCGCCGCGCGCTTTCTCCTCATGGTAGCGCTGGTAGCGCTCGAGCGGCAGGCCACCATCGTCCAGCATCGAGGCATGACTGGTGCTGACGACACGGTTGCGCAGCGTCAGACCCTTGAGCCGAAACGGCTGAAGCAGAGGATCGCTGGATGTGCTGCCTGCTTGAGATGCCGCTATCTTCACGTCCTGTTCCACCCCATTCATGAGGGTTATAGTTCGCCATTTTCAGACCCATGGAAAGCTTGATAATTGTTTGGGCGCCTATACGCTGGGCGTATGGCTGGTTTTGCAAAACTCGTTCCTTCCGCGCGCGGACTGCTTGTCTTCGAAGCTGCCGTCCGGTCGGGTAGCTTCACGGCAGCGGCGCGCGAGTTCAACGTCACGCAACCATCGATCAGCCGCAGCATTGCGCAGCTCGAGGCCGATTTTGATGTTGCTCTTTTCACAAGAGGCCCAACGGGTTTGACCCCGACGCCGGACGGACGTGCCCTCTATTCGGCTGTACGGGAGGGATTCGACGGCATCGCGGAGGTGATCCGGAGAATCAAGCAGAACAACGCTGCCAAGCCGGTGGTCACCCTTTCCCTGTCGAGTTCTCTGGCAACCTATTGGTTCGTTCCGAGGTTAGGGGCTTTCAACACCAGGTTTCCTGACGTCGACCTGAGGTTCGAACTGATCGCAGGCGTCCTGCGAGGACCCGCCGAGAATGTCGACATCGCCACGAGAATCCTGGCCGATGACGACACCCACTATCACCACTGGGCATTCTCGCCGGAAATCATCGTCCCGGTGTGCAGCCCATCCTATTTGTCCGCCCACGGCCGGTTGATCCATGCCGGACGCGGGGAAGGTCATGCCCTACTTCACCTGACCGACGCCAAGGAGCAGTGGCTGGACGCCTGGGGCAGTGTGGCGGACCGCAAGACCAGCAAGGCAAAGTGGCTCGAATTCTCGGACTACGCGGTCGTGCTTCAGGCCGCGATGAATGGGGAAGGCGTGGCGCTCGGCTGGCTGAGCAACGTTTCAAGGGCGTTGCTTCAGGGAACCCTTGTCCCGGCCTCGGACAGGCAGATCAACACGGGCCGGATCCATCAGCTGATTGCACCGCGCTCGAGGCCGATATTGCCTGTCGTGTCCGATATCTGCGCATGGATGATCGCCGAGATGCAAGCCGAATTGAAAGCACTGCACCCGATCTTGCGGCCGGACATCTGGTAGCAGCTACAGGCGACACATGCAGCGCAGTGCGCCAATAGCCGACTACCTCGGAAACAGGCTGGGCAACGGCATGTGCGCCTTGACGATGGGGGACTTCAGCACCACGAAGCTGAAATACTTGTCGATGCCGATGTCCATGTCGGTCAACCGCTCCATGATGGTCTGGTACTCGGCAATGCCAGCGGTCACGAATTTCATCAGATAATCGTAGCCGCCCGACACGAGGTGGCATTCGATGACCTGGTCGATCTTCTCCACGACGGCGAGAAAACGGGCGAAGTCCACCTGGCGATGGTTCTTCAAGGTGATTTCGGTGAACACCGTCAGCGTCTGGCCGAGCTTGCCGATATTGACCTGCGCGGAATAGCCTTCGATGTAGCCCTCCGACTGAAGCTTCTTGACCCGCATTAAGCATGGGCTTGGCGACAGATGCACCAGATCAGCCAGCTCCACATTTGTGATGCGGCCGTTCTTCTGCAGCTCGTACAGAATCTTGATATCGATCCGATCCAGTTTCACGGCGATCTCCGCAGAACGCAAGCCGCAGCACAAAATGCTGCCTTGCTCATAGGCATTGACACTACCACAGCCCGTTGGCCTGTCTATCCAAGCGGACAGTGCCTAGAACGCAGAGGCTCCCGATTTCGAGCGGGCTGCCGATATAAAATTCTGCTTCCGCTTCAACTGCGGCAGCGGCTGCCTGCACAACACGGTAGATTGGTGCGTGAAGGCAGAGAGACCATGCGCGCGCCACTACAGCAAATCGAGACATCCGGCGAACTGCCAAAAATAGCGGACGCGGTGGTGATCGGCGGCGGCATCGTCGGCATCTTCGCGGCCTACTATCTCGCCAGGCGCGGCATGAAGGTCGCGCTTGTCGAAAAAGGGCGCATTGGCGCCGAGCAGTCCTCGCGGAACTGGGGGTGGTGCCGCCAGCAGAACCGCGACGCGCGCGAGTTGCCGATGGCAACGCGCAGCCTCGATCTGTGGCAGCGCTTTGCGGCAGATACCGATGAAGACACCGGCTTCCGCCGCTGCGGCTTGCTCTATCTCAGCAATGACGAGGCGGAACTGGCCGGCTGGGCACGCTGGCGTGACTTCGCCAGAACCGCCGGCGTCACCACGCACATGCTCGATAGCGCCGAGGCCAGCGAGCGGGGCCGCGCCACTGGCCGGATTTGGCAGGGCGGTGTCTTCTCGCCGACCGACGGCACCGCCGACCCCTCGCGGGCCGCGCCCGCGGTCGCCAGCGCCATCCTCAAGCTCGGAGCCTCCGTGCACCAGAATTGCGCCGCGCGCGGTATCGCGACCGAAGCCGGACGCTTGAGCGGTGTGGTCACCGAAAGCGGCACGATCCGGACCAAGGTGGCGGTGCTGGCCGGCGGCGCCTGGGCCTCCTCCTTTTGCCGGCAGTTCGGTTTCCGCTTTCCGCAGGCGTCGATCCGTTCCTCCATCCTGTCCGTTTCGCCAGGCGCGGAGGGTCTGCCGGATGCGCTGCACACGGCGAGTATCTCGGTCACGCGTCGCGGAGACGGCGGCTACACGCTCGCCATAAGTGGACGCGGCCGTGTGGACGTGACACCGCAGCAGTTGCGCTTCTCCTCGCAGTTCCTGCCCATGTTCCTGAAGCGGCGGCGAAGCCTCGCGCCCGGCGGCCTGCAAGGCATGCGCTCGGGCCACGAAACGCTCCGATACTGGCGGCTCGACCAGCCGACACCGATGGAGCGGGTGCGCATCCTCGATCCGGTCCCGGACAAGGCAACCCTCCGCCTGGCCCACGCCAGGGCGATCGAGCTGCTGCCGGCACTCCGCCAGACCAGGATCAGCGCGACCTGGGCCGGCTACATCGACAGCACGCCGGACGGCGTGCCTGCCATCGGCGAGATCCACAGCGTTCCGGGTTTCTTCCTGGCTGCCGGGTTCTCGGGACACGGATTCGGCATCGGGCCCGGCGCCGGGCACCTCGTCGCCGATCTGATGACCGGGTCGCAACCGATCGTCGACCCAATATCCTACGATCTCAGGCGCTTCGACACTTCGGCCTGGGGGAAGGTTGCCGATTTTTAGACGGCAGAGACATATCAGGACGGCATCGAATCTCATCAGCCGTCCCGCAAAAAGGCGCCGATGGGCGCAGGGCGGACAGGCGCTTGCCCACGGAACCTGCCGACAGCGCCAGGCGTGCAGCCGGTCTGTGCCGCGACGAGTTCGACGGCGGCCAACTGACAATAGCGCCCCTGGCATCGCCCCATGCCGACGCGCGACAGCGATTTCGCCCTGTTGGCCTCGCCGCCGCCGAAACCCGCACCCTGGCGTATGTCTCCGGCAGTCACGTTCTCGCAGCGGCAGACGACCGCGTCGTCGGGGAGCGCCTGCACCATCACGGCCGGCCACGGAAATGCGTGAGCCAGGCCGCGGGCAAAGCGCTCGAGCCGGACGAGCTTGCGCAGATCGGCCCTGAGGGAAGGCGTCGGCAATCCCAGATCGGCAAGGCACGCCGCCGCGGCAAGGCGTCCCGCGATCTCCGCGCCATCTGCCCCAAGGAGACGAACCCCGTCCCCCGCAAGATAAACTCCATTGCCGGCACGACCCATAGCATCGGTCTTTGGCAGCCATTGCCGCCACTGCTCATCATAGGCGAAGGCACATCCCGAAAGGTCGGCCAGATGCGTCTCCGCCCGCAGGTGCCAGCCCATGCCGATCGTGTCGCATGGGGTGAGGTGCAGCCTTCCGCCGGCGTCACGCCAGCGCATCGCCGTGACACTTTGCCCGTCGGCCTCGATCCGTTCGAGCGTGACGCCCGCATGGTAGTGGCCGCCGAGCCGCGCCCGCAGGACCAGACCGCGCAGCGCGACAAGCGGCCGCGCGGCAAGGTCCCGGAGCCCTCGCATCTGCTGGTGCCACGAAGAGGTATCCAACACCGCCGCCACATCCGCTCCAGCCTTGACGAGCTGCGTGCCGACCAGCGTCAGCAGAGGCCCCGATCCGATCAGGACGATGCGCCGCCCCAGCGCCACGCCCTGCGCCTTCAGCGCGATCTGCGCCGCGCCAAGGCTGTAGACGCCGGCGCTCTGCCAGCCGGGGATCGGAGCGACACGATCGGATGCGCCGCTCGCAAGGATCAGGCGGTCATAGCTGACCAGCTGCACGCCGCCCTCCCCCAGCACGTGCAGCCGACCCTCCTGCACGGCGATGACCGAGCTTCCCGCGCAATGGGTGAGCCGCGCCTCTTTGGCCAGCCGGTCGAAGAGAGCATGCAATGCGCCCGCCTTCGCCGCCTCGGGACCGTAGAGTTGCTTGGCAGTGCGGGCAAACCCGGCGGGCGGGCGGCGATAGATCTGCCCGCCGGCGCGCTGCGCTTCATCGATCACCACCGGACGGAGCCCGGCCTCGACCAGCATGACTGCCGCCCTTATACCGGCCGGACCGGCACCGACGATCACGACTCGTGGCGATGAAGTCTCACTCACGGCCAGCTCTCCGGCGCCGTTGTGCGCAACCGCATGCCTTCGGCGACAAATGCCGAGCACGCCCGCAGTCGCGGTCCCTCATCCTGCCAAACCCAGCAATCCTGGCAGGCTCCCATCAGGCAGAAGCCGGCGCGCGGCTCGGGTCCGAATTCGGACATTCGCAATGTGTGCCCCGACGCCAGCATGGCCGTCAGCACGGTGTCGCCCGCCAATGCCCTGCACATCTGCCCGTCGAGATAGAAATGCAGCTGCACCCGGTTGAACTCGGCCAGTCGGACGATGCGGCCGGCGGTGATCATTCCGCCGCCGCTCGCACCGTGCCAGGACGAGGCAGGTCCGGGAAGCGTTCGCAGACCGCGTCAAACGCCGCCTGGACACCTTCCGGTCCCGAGCGCCCCTTCATGCGGCGGAAGATCTCCGTCTTGGTGAAGAACCGCCAGTGGATCGGCAAATCCCCCAGTATAGCAGTGAGCAGGTCATAGGCGGCCGGCGTCCACTGCGCTTCGTAGCCGTCACGCTCCGGGCCGAAATGGAATTGGCCGCCGGCCGGCTCCTTCCGCGCACGCAGTTGTCCCGTTGCCTGCTCGTCGATCTCGCCGCCCCGGATGACCACGCCATAGTCGCGCCCGGCCGCGTCCGGCGAGAGATACCCGCGCCGCACATCCTGCGCGACCCGCCAGGGCTCGCGTTCATACGGATCGCCGCGCCCGCCGCCTCCGGCGGAGCGGATCTCCAGAACGTCGCCGGGCTGCAGCACAGTGGTGTCGATGTTGCCCAGCCGCCGCTCATGCTCGGTCGCCGGATTGACGACCATGTCCGACAGGCCGGCCGCCTTGCCGCCCAGCACGCCCCAGGGACGGAAGAAGCTACGGTCGCGGTTGCGCGCCGTGATCCTGGAATCGGGGGCGAAGACGCGGAAAGCCATTTCGGTCGCCAAGCCGCCGCGCCAACGCCCCGCTCCGCCGCTGTCCCTGGCGAGCCCGTATTTCACGAATTCGACCGGGGTCTCGGTCTCGGTGATCTCGATCGGCGTGTTCTTGAGATAGGCGGCATCCGCGCCCGATCCATTGGTTCCGTCGCGATGCGGCATCGCTCCGCCGCCGCCCACCACGGGATTCACCGCCGTGATGACGGTGCGGTGGGTCCGCTCGTCCGTGGTCATGACATTGATGATGCAGTTGTTGCCGGCCGGCGCCGCGGGCAGGCGCTCCGGCAGCGCCTGCGAGAAGGCGCCGAAGATGACCGACCGCAGCCGGGCGCAGGTGAGCGAGCGCATGCCGACGGCGGCCGGGTGGACCGGGTTCAGCACGGAACCCCGGGGCGTGATGCAGGTAAACGGCCGGGTCAGACCCGTGTTGAGCAGGATCTTCGGGTTCAGCGTGTAGAGCACGTAGTAGACGCCAACCAGCAGCATGGTGTGTCGCGGGTCGCCGCCTGAAGGCACGTTGAGCGAGGAGCCGAGCTGCGGATCGGAACCGGTGAAGTCGAGCACTGCCTCGTCGCCTTTGATCGTCAGCGTCAACTTCAGCCGGCACGGATTGGCTTCGATGGAATCTTCGTCGGCATAGTCCCAGAATTCCCATGTGCCGTCAGGCATGGAGCGCAGCACGTCGCGCGCCTGCGCTTCCGCTTGGTCGAGAAGAGCAGAAACACCTTCGATGAAGCCGGCCTTGCCGAACTTCCTCACCATTGCCTGGATCTTGCGCTCGCCGGTGTTGAGCGCCCCGACCAGCGCCTTGATGTCGCCGATGTTGAGGTCGGGCTTGCGCACATTGGTGCTCATAATCCGCAGGATCGACTCGTCGAAAACGCCCTCTCTCACCAGCTTCATCGGCGGAAAGCGGATGCCTTCCTGATGGATTTCGGTCAGCGCCCGGCTGAGCGAAGCCGGCACGGCGCCACCCATATCCGTGTTGTGGATGTGCCCCCCGGTCCAGGCGATGATTTCGTCGTCGACGAAGACCGGCTTCCAAAGATGCGTGTCGGGTGCGTGCGTGGCGACGTGGCCCGAATAGGGATCATTGGTGAAGGCAACATCGCCCGGCCGGTAATCGTCGACCATCGCGATCGCGCGGTGATAGGAGAGTCCCGGATACCAGGTGGCGCCGAGTTCCATCGGCACGGCGAAGGTCGCGCCTGAACGGTCCATCAGCATCACGGTAAAGTCCTGCGTCTCCTTGACGAAGGCGGAGTGCGCGGTGCGGTGCAGCGTGTGGGCCATGTTCTCGGCGGCCGCGCGGGCATGGTTCGCCAGAACCTGAAGGTTTGTGCGGTCAAACATGGCATCACTCCGCGAAGGTGAGCAGAAGGTTGAGATGGCGATCGACCCGTGCCTGCGTTCCCGCGGGAATGGCGAAAGTGGTGTCTTCCTGAACGACCACGGCAGGCCCGCGGAACGTGCTGCCCGGCACGAGGGCTTGCCGGTCGTGGAGGTCGACGGTCTCGACGCGCGCACCCGTGTACACGGAGAGCCGGCGTCCCGGAATGGCCGGAGCATCGATCTCGTCGATCTCCGGGAGGGAGAGTTTCGGCCCTGCGCCTATGGCCGATAGCCGGACATTCACAAGTTCGATCTCGCCATCCGGATCGTGGAAATCATAGAGCCGCTCATGGGTGAGATGGAAGGCTCGCTCGATGGCCGCAAGATTGCCGTCTGCCAGCCATTCCGGCAGAAGGACAACCTCGATTTCATAACTCTGCCCGAAATAGCGCATGTCGCAGGTGAGATTGAGTTCCGCCGCCGCCTTGTGCCCCTGCACCGCAAGCCAGTCGCGACCCTCACGCGCCAGCGCCTCGAAGGCCTCGCGAATTCCGGCAAGCGACACGGCCGACAGCGGGCTGAAGATGGTGCGGATGAAGTCCCCGCGCAGGTCCGCCACCAGCCCGCCCAGCGCCGACACCACGCCCGGCCTACGGGGCGCCATGACACGTTTCATGCCGAGTTCGCGGGCAAGGAAAGCACCGAGCATCGGTCCGCCGCCGCCGAAAGGCATCAGCGTGAAATCGCGCAAGTCCACGCCGGCGCGCGAGGCAAGCTTCTCGACCTCGACGAACATCTCCGACACCGCGATGTCGAGAATCGCCTGCGCGGTCTGCTCGACCGGACGGCCGAGCCGGATGGCAAGTTCGCCGACGGCGCGATGCGCCAGGCCCGACTCGATTCTGAGCTGGCCATAGGCCATCTCGCTGTGACCGAGCCATCCGCACACCACCATGGCGTCCGTCACCGTCGGTCGCTCGCCACCACGAGCGTAGCATGCCGGTCCTGGCGTCGAACCGGCCGATTCTGGTCCGACCCGCAGCACACCCTGCGCGTCGACACTGGCGATCGAGCCGCCGCCGACACCGATCGAACTCACCGACACGGACGGGATGTGGAGCGGAAACTCGCCGATCAGTTCGCCGGTGCCGAACTGCGGCTCGCCGTCGATGATGAGCGCGAAGTCGGCCGATGTGCCGCCGATGTCGAGGGTAAGGATCCTGTCTTCGCCTGCCTGGCGCGCCAGCCACGAGGCGCCAATGACGCCGGAGGCCGTCCCCGACAAAAGCATGTTCACGCAGGCGCGCTTGCCTTCGGCGGCGTTCATCAGCCCGCCATTCGACTTGGTCAGCATGGGACGGGCCTGCACGCCGTGGCCCTTCAGCCGCTCTTCCAGCGCCGTCAGATAGCCGGAGACGCGCGGATGGACATAGCCGTTGAGGATGGCGGTCGAGCTGCGTTCGTATTCGCGGATGACCGGCCAGACTTCGGCCGAGGAGAAGACGAACAGGTCGGGCGCAAGACGCGTGATGGTCGCCTTCACTGAAGCTTCTTGCGCGGCATTGCGCCAGGCATGCAGGAAGGACACAATGATGCCTTGCGCCCCGTTGGCTGTCGCCACTGCCACAGCCCTTTCCACCGCCGCCACGTCCGGCGCCCAGGATTCGCTCCCATCGGCGCGCATGCGGGCCGGAATGCCGAAAACCATGTCGCGCGAGATCAGCGGATCCGGCCGCGAGCAGAACAGCGAATACATGTCCGGCATGCGAAGCCGCGCCAGTTCGATGACGTCCTCGAAGCCGGCATTGGTGAACAGCGCGAGTGGTGCGCCCTTGCGCTGGATGATGGTGTTGATGCCGACGGTCGTACCGTGCACGAAACGCGTCATGCGTTTGGGATCAAAGCCTTCGCGTTCGGCCAGAAGCGTGAGGCCCGTCATCAGCTCGGCACCCGGATCTTCCGGTGTCGTCAGCACTTTGAGCGAGGCGACGTGCCCCGAATTGGCTTCCAGCGCGCAAAAGTCGATGAAGGTGCCCCCGATATCGACGCCGACCTTCCAGTCGACTTCGTTGCGCGCCTTGTCCGCCTCGATGACACCATCCATGATGCGTCCCTTCCTGTCTGCCAACCAAAGCTGACACGACAGGATGGGTAGGGTCCAAGACGTATGACGGGGAAAGATATAAGCCTCGCTTATGCCCCTGCTTCGTCATCGCCCAGCACGGCACAACAGGCCGTACGGATCTGGTCCCGCATCATCTCATCGGCCCGCGAAAGGGCCCGTGCGCGCGAGGTCAGCAGCGCGATCGGAAATTCCGGCCCCACCGCGAGCGGCCTGACAGCGAGCCCAGCAAACTGGTGCCAGGGCAGCAAAGCGTCGACCAGCGCGACACCCAGGCCGGCCTGGACGAAGCCGACTGCCGAGATCGAAACGTCGATCTCGAGCGACGGCGAAAGCCTCACACCTTGCGCGCGGGCAGCGTGGGCCAGCTCGTCGGCGGGACGGGTGTTTGCGCGATACGATATCAAGTCCTCGCTGGCGAGATCGGCGAGCGTCAGCTCGGTTTTCCCGGCCAATGCATGCCCGGCGGGCAGCAGGCAGGCGAAGCCGACGCTACCAATCACCTCCGCCTCAATATCGGGTGGCAGGCGGTCGTCCATGGCCACGCCGAGGCTGGCATCGCCGGCGCGCAGCATGTCGACGATCGCGGCGATCGGCGCCATATGCGACCGCAGCAAAATGTCGGGATGCTGGGCACGGAAGCTGGTAAAGGCGCGCGGCAAGATAGCCATGGCCGGTGGCGGCGAGGCGGCGACCCGCACCAGCCCCGTCCGGCCAAGCCGCAAGTCGGTGGTCTTGCGGCGCAAGCCCTCCAGCCCCGCTGACAACCGCTCCGCATCGGCGAAAATCTCAACCGCCTCAGGGGTCGGCCGCAGCCGGCCCTTGATGCGCTCGAACAGCGTGAAGCCGAGTTCGTCCTCGGTGTGAATCACGATCTGGCTCAAAGCGGGCTGGGAGATGTTCAGCATCCGCGCCGCGGCGGTCACGGTGCCGGCGCGCATGACGGCGATGAACACTTCGAGCTGCCGCGCGCGCATTGCCACTCCATAGGTAAAGCTTATGGTTTCTGTCCAAACCCATCCTTGACGCAATGCCACCGCCCAAACAAGATCGGCAAGAAATTCGGTTGGTTTTAGCAAGGGGCCGCTATGGATGTGATCGTGCTGGGCGGCGGACTGATGGGGACGGCTTCGGCCTATTTCCTTGCTAGGCGTGGCGCGCGCGTGACGCTGATCGAACGCAACCGGGTCGGCACCGGAGCAACGGTCGCCTCCTTCGGCAACATCCGGCGCACGGGGCGCCATCTGTCCCAGCTTCCGCTGGCCCACCGCTCGCTCCGGCTCTGGGGCGAAGCTGAAAAAATGCTTGACCGCGACGTCGAGTTCCGCGCCACCGGTCATCTCAGGCTGATCTTCGATGAAGGCGGCCTCGCCGACATGCGCGCCTATGCCGACGCAGCGCGGCCCTGGGGGCTCGAGCTGCAGGAACTTGGCCCGCGCGAGATTAGTGCGCGCTTTCCCGGACTCGGCCCTGACGCGCTCGCGGCGTCGTTTTCTCCGCAAGATGGCAGCGGCAATCCGCGGCTGATCGCACCCGCCTTTGCCGAGGCGGCCCGTAAGCTGGGCGCGCAAATCATAGAGGGAGCCGAGGTCGAGAAGATCGCCTATACAGGTTCCGGTTTCCTTATCGGCAGTTCGAAAGGTGCCTTCGCCACCGACTGCTTGCTCAACACCACCGGAGCCTGGGGCGCGCGCATCGCCGCGCAGTTCGGCGAGGAGGTACCGCTCGACGCACGCGGTCCGCAGATGGGTGTGACCGAGCCGCTGCCGCATCGGATCCTGCCGGTGGTCGGCATCTGGACGCGCGACAAGGACCATGGCGCCTATCTGCGTCAGGTCGAGCGAGGCAACATCGTCTTCGGCGGCGCAGCCGAAAGAGTAGCCGTGGACCTCGATCCAGGCCATGCGGTCGCCGATCCCATGCTACTTCCCTTGCAATTGCACGCCCTCGCGCGGCTGCTGCCGGCAATCGCGCAGGCTACGGTCATCCGTACCTGGTCCGGTTGCGAGGGCTATGTGCGGGACATGCTGCCGGTCATGGGACGCTCGGCGACGACGCCAGGCCTGTTCCACGCCTTCGGCTTCAGCGGACACGGCTTCCAGTTGGGCCCCGGCGTGGGCGACGCCATGGCCGAGCTCATCACGACCGACCGTTGTGAAACACCGCTCGACGATTTCAGGGTCGATCGATTCAACTAAGGCATCTGGAGTTGCGCCGATAAGCGTGGGGTTCGCGTCAGCCCGAGAAGGGGCGGAAGTCCCCTCAGGTTGTAGAGGTCGCTTCTATCGTGCCGCCAATGGCCCAGGGAGCAGAAACTTGGCTTTCGGCTAACAGCCAGAACCGTGGCGGCGCCCGTGCCAGCGCTCCAACATATCTGAATTTGGGCAGTCTGCACCGAACTGCCGGGCAGAGTGCCTTCAAGGCGGGTGATGCGCTCCGGCCAATCACTGCCGGCAAAAAATTTACGATGTCCGGGAATAAACCGGCGCCTGCCCTGGTCTTCCATGCATACGCTGCAGATTGGCCTTGAAGGAACACTACACTGCAAACCCCTACAATGACGAGCACGGCGGCAGCGGCCAAACCATTCCCGAAATGCCTGGAGCGCAAGAGGGTTTCGCCGTGGCCGGCTCGCTCCGCGCCGTCCAGATTTTGCGTTGGGCGGATCGAGAAAGCCTTGGCGCGGCGGTCAAGGTCCTAACCATGAATGCGGCAAAGTTCGTGCTCCAGAGCGGATTCGGACGCGCTGGTGCCGCCGCAGCGTCGCCCAATGAGTAGCGGCTGAAATATCGCTTCGAGAGGCCGAACGGCCCCCGGTCATCGCGATCGCGGGCAGCAGAATTCCCCGTTGACTCGAGAAGAATCCAGAGCAGTATTTTTGATGAGAAATCGCTCCCGCGTGACTTGCCGAAGACAATAGACGCTGACGTCGTTGTTGAGATCGACAGGATGCTCACCGTTCGAAACCGCGCCGGTGCCCGTCCACCGACTGGCAGAAATGATCTGAACGAGGGTCGTCACACCTCCCTACAATCGAACATCTCATCTATGCGGCGCCGAGCCCTCGATGCCTTCGGCGATAATTTTCTTGTCTAGTTTTCGCGCAATGTCGTGAGTGCTTCGACGTCACCTCGCTCGACCGATCGTTCAACATGCGATCGATGAAAGATTTGGCGATCTGATGATTTCGACTGCCAACCGAGAAATTGGGTCAGCGATGCATACCCGGGGCCAAAGTCACCGAGCACGAGGGCTTTCCACATTTCGGTGCCTGGTTGCTGAGCACGGGCTCTCCGTAACCTTGCGCCCACTTGGCCCGTTGGCGCTCGATACCCTCGCTGCCCATGTGCAGGTGTTGGATGTCCTCGGTTGTCGCCGGGTTGGAATCAGTTTGCTCGCGCGAGCGTTATGGATGAGGTGTTTTGATCAACAGCGGGCTGCGCGAAACGGGCGAGCAGCCCCGTGGTGATTTGTCGAGACACCGCTTGCGAGAACAGGTACCCCTGACCAAGCTCGCAGCCCATCTGCAACAGCATGGCTGCTTGCACTTCGCTCTCGATACCTTCGGCAATGACGCGGATGTTGAGCTTGCGCGCAATGTCGACCAAACCCTCGACGATCGCCAGGCTAGGATCCCCATGTCCGAGGCGGTCGATAAAGGATTTGTCGATCTTGATAATGTCGACGGGCACGGTGAGCAGATGCGTGAGGGAGGCATAACCGGTCCCGAAATCATCCAGCGCGACGCGCAGGCCATGGGCGCGTAGTGCCTTGATCTCTCGAGCGACGATGGGATCGCGCTGGCCGAGATAAACCGACTCCGTGACTTCCAGAATGATATGCTTCAACGGAACGTTCTCACGGCCGAACGCGGCTTCGAGACGCCCATAGAGCGTTCCGCTGTGAAAATCTGCTGAAGAAATATTGAGGCCGACATGCTGCAGCGGAATTCCGTGATCCAGCCAGGAGCGTGCGTCCGCTGCGACGATCGCCATCATGCGTTCCGTCAGATGTGAGGCGACGCTGACATCGGAGGTTGCCTGGTGAAAAACAGCGGCCGAAACAATCTCGCCATCGGGCTTGCGAAGGCGGCATAGCGCCTCGACGCCGACGATCGCGCGGGTGTCAAGGCGCAGGATTGGTTGATAGAACGCGTCTATCCGGCCCTCGAGTAAAGCAGCGTCCACATCGCGGATCACCTCGATGCGGGTCTTTATCGCGCTGCCAATTCCCGGCCAGTACTGCACGAAGCCGCCGGGCGAGGTTTCCTTGGCATGGTAGAGCGCGAAATCGGCATGCTGGTGTACGCTTTTCGCATCGGCATCATCAGCCGACAACACCGCGCCACCGATGGTTGCCCTAGGCAGGATCATGTGCCCGTCACAAGCGGCGGGCACCGCCAGGGTGTCGAGAATATGCTGCGCCGCGCTATCAATGGCGGTCGCGGCTCCGGCCTGCTGAAGGATCACCGCGAACTCGTCACCGCCCATGCGGAACATTCGGTCGGGCGCCACGCTTTCGGCAAGGCGCGTCCCTACCACTTGCAGCAAAGCATCGCCGGCAGGATGGCCGAAAGTGTCGTTGATGGTCTTCAGGTTGTCGAGGTCGATGATGAGGACCGCCCAGGCACCCGGCCGGGCACAGGACAATTGCCCCATCGCGATGTCCAAACTCGCGCGATTGGGCAAACCGGTAAGGGCGTCGATGTAGGCGCTCCTCTCTCGTTCGATGACTCGCTGGTGGCGCTCAAGCGCGATGGCGCATAGGGAGGTACAGGAGGCGACGACCTTCTCTTCAAACGCGGTGGGGCCGCGCCTTTCGGGAAAATATAGCGCGAAGGTGCCGAGTACTGTTCCGGCCGCGTCGCAGATCGGGCTCGACCAACAGGCTTTTAGTCCAAGTGCGAGGACGGGCTCCTTGAAGCCGATCCAGCGTGGATCGCTCGCGATGTCCGTTGTGGCAACGGCTTTCCTGAGATAAGCGGCGCTGCCGCAGGAGCCCACCAGCGGTCCTGTCAGCAAGCCATCGAGCAGAGCTGAGTACTCGTGGGGGAAGGATGAGCCGGCAAGCGGATGGAGCAGCCCGCTTCGGTCCACTCGCAGTACCGAGCACCAGACTCCCGGCAGCATTTCTTCGATCCTGTGACACAGGTGGTCGGTTGTCGCTTCGAGCGTTTCGCCCCTGGCGATCATTTCGAGGATAGTGTTCTGAAGATGCAGCACTTAACCCCCGGACCAAATTGGCAAGTACTTGTCGCCCTGTAGCCTAGCGTCATCACTAAAGGATATGTGGCGTACAAGCTGACAATGTCAGATGATTTTTTTTAAGTGTCACCCGCCAGGTTAACAAACATTGAAGAAGTCAGCGCATCTCCCACGCTGAGCGGTTCCGCTGTTTAGTGTGGGCAGGTACGCTCGAAGCGTTGATCTCCGCGCCGGCATCTGGGTTTGCGACTAAGCGCCGTCCGAAGGGCCGGAAGGGACCGGCTGAAGATTGGAGCAACTCAGCCGCGAGTTCAAGCTTGGGGCAGTGAGGCTGGTGAAGGACGGGGCGTGGCGGTGGCGCAGGCTGCCCGCGACTTCCGCCCTGCCCTGGGTACGCGCATTTGCGCTATCCGGCCAAAGATCGTCGCAATCTCCGCAAACTCGCATTTGTCGACGCTTCTCTGACCTTCTCTGCTCCGCTCTCTTTCATAATTTGTTTTTAAGGCTCTGGCGGTCCTTGGACCCTGTTGCGCCTAACCCGGGACCGCACGGCCTTTCATGAAACCCGTCGGCTGATTTTACCGCCTTGCGCACGGGACCCCGGCCTTGGGCACATAGTCGCCACCTTCCAACTTGTATTTTCAGCCTATCTGGGTTTCATAAGTCAAATAATTTAGGGAGGAATTAGACATGATAAGAAAGGCAATGCTCGGCGCCGGTATTCTTGCCGGCATGTGGAGCGCGTCGTCATGGGCGTCTGCCGAAAGCCTGACCATGTATTGCGGCGTCGACGAGGTCTGGTGCCAGCAGACGGCGCGGGCCTTCGAGGAAAAGACCGGCATCACCGTCGACATGACCCGCAAAAGCGCCGGCGAAATCTACGCGCAGCTGCGCGCCGAGGCCGCCAATCCCAAGGGTGACATCTGGTGGGGCGGCACCGGTGATCCGCACCTACAGGCGGCCGAGGAGGGCCTGACCGAGGAGTACAAGTCGCCCCTTCTCGACCAGTTGCAGCCCTGGGCAATCAAGCAGGCGGAAACATCCGGCCACCGAACGGTCGGTATCTATTCCGGCGCGCTGGGCTTCGGCTACAACAAGGATCTGCTGGCAAAGAACAATCTGCCCGAGCCGAAATGCTGGGCCGATCTGATCAAGCCGGAGTACAAGGGGCAGATCCAGGTCGCCAACCCGAATTCCTCAGGTACCGCCTACAACATGCTTGCCACGATCGTGCAGCTGTTCGGCGAGGACAAGGGTTTCGAGTACATGAAAGCCCTGCACAAGAACGTCAACCAGTACACCAAGTCGGGTTCGGCGCCGATCAAGGCCGCCGGGCTTGGCGAGACCACGATCGGCATCGTCTTCATCCACGACGCCGTATCGCAGGTCGTTGCCGGCTTTCCGATCGTTCCCGTCACCCCTTGCGAGGGAACCGGCTACGAGATCGGCTCGGAATCGATCATCAAGGGCGCCCGCAACGTGGAAGCGGCGAAAAAATTCTACGATTGGGCACTCGAGGCCGACGTCCAGTCCAAGGCACAGGATGCGGGGTCGTTCCAGGTTCCATCGAACAAGGCGGCAAAAACCTCCGACAAGGCGCCCGACCTCTCGGCCATCAAACTGATCGACTACGACTTCAAGAAATATGGGTCGAGCGAGGAGCGCAAGCGCCTGCTGAAAAAGTGGGACGAGGAGGTCGCGTCGCTGCCGCAATAGCCGATGCGCTTTCGCCAAACCCGCTGGCCCATTGAACCGACCGCCGTCCTTTGGATGGCGCTCGGTTGGATGGGCTTTGCCTTGCTGCCCTGGTACGGCATCGAGGACGGGTTCTTCGGTTTTTCGTGGCTGTTCGACGGCTACCCGTTCGATAGCAAATTCGCACCGGCGCTGGTTCTGGCTCTCAAGGGCGAGAAATTGTGGCTGGCGCCGCTCGGCCTCCTGCTGGCGGCGCCACTGCTTCTGTGGGGCCGCAACAAATCCGATCCGTTTTTCGGCCGATTGCTCGTCATTGTCGGCGCTACGGGATTTGGCTGGCTTTTGTTCCAGGGTTTCGCCATCGGGTTGCACGGCTGGCAGTTCCGCTGGCTGACCAGCCTGTTGGGCGACCTTGACGACCGCCAGTTCGGCATGGGTTACGGCGCCCTGCTGGTGAGCGGCGCCTTTCTGTTCCTGCTCACCCTTGGCATTGCCGCGCGCGGTGCCGTCGGCGGCGACGTATTCGTCGTCAGCTCAATCGGCTTTGTCGTCGCGGTGGTTTCCATCTTCATCTTCATGCCAATTCTGATGATGCTGGCCAACGCCTTGCAGACCGACGACGGGGGTTATTCGCTTGTCGCGTTCCTGGCCAAGTTATTCAGCCCGCGCCTGTGGAGCCTGGCTTGTCTCGCTGGCGGCAGCCGCTGCGGTGTTGCCTGGAACTCGCTGCTGCTCGCTGTACTCGTCGGACTGCTGACCATGTTTCTGGGGCTGGTGTTCGCGCTTGTCGTGACACGCACGGGTTTCCGCTACGGCAAGCTGTTGCGTGCGCTGACCGTGTTGCCGATCATCACGCCGGCCTTTGTCATCGGCCTTGCCATTATCCTGTTGTTCGGACTGTCAGGCGCAGTGACACAGAGCGTTGCCGGCGTCCTCGGCATCCAACCAACACGCTGGGTATACGGACTTCCCGGGCTGCTCATCGCTCAGGTTCTTGCCTTCACCCCGATCGCCTTCCTGGTTCTGATCGGGGTTGTCGAAGGGGTCAGCCCGTCCATGGAAGAAGCTTCACAGACGCTCCGCGCCAACCGCTGGCAGACCTTTTGGACCGTATCCTTGCCGCTAATGAGACCAGGCCTCGCCAACGCGTTTCTGCTCGGCTTCATCGAAAGCATGGCCGACTTCGGCAATCCCTTGGTGCTGAGCGGAAATTATGATGTCCTGTCGACGGAAATCTTCTTCGCCATTGTCGGCGCGCAGAACGATGAGGCCCTTGCGGCAATCCTGGCACTGGTGCTGCTAGGCTTCACACTTGGCGCTTTTTACGCGCAACGCTTCTGGATCGGCAGGCGTTCCTATACCACCGTCACCGGCAAGGGCGATGCCGGCGTCCATCCGCGCCTCCCGGACGGGCTCACACGTGCGCTCTATGTCATCGCCGGCCTGTGGACGGCGTTCACCGTATTGGTCTACGCGGTCATCTTCTACGGCAGCTTTGTCCGGCTGTGGGGGGTCGATCAAAGCTTGACCCTGCAGCATTACAAGAGGGCGTTCTCCGTCGGCTGGAATGAGTTCGGCATTCATTGGTCGGGGTCGGCGTGGAGTTCTTTTTGGACGACGATGGAGATCGCACTGATATCGGCACCCCTGACCGCCGGCATAGGGCTTCTGACAGCCTATCTTCTGGTCCGCCAGAACTTCCGTGGCAAGAATGCCTTCGAATTCGCGACCATGCTGTCTTTCGCGATTCCAGGAACTGTCATCGGCGTCAGCTACATCATAGCCTTCAACGTGCCGCCGATCGAACTGACTGGAACCGGCATCATCCTCGTGCTGTCGTTCATCTTCCGCAACATGCCAGTCGGCGTACGCGCCGGCGTCGCCTCGATGTCGCAGATCGACCGCAGCCTGGATGAATCCTCGCTGACGCTTGGCGCCAACTCCTGGCAGACCTTCAGACGCGTCATTCTGCCATTGCTGAAATCGGCAACGCTGGCGGCGCTTGTCTATTCCTTCGTGCGCGCCATGACCGCGATCAGCGCCGTCATCTTCCTTGTCAGCGCGCGTTACGATCTTTCCACCAGCTATATCGTCGGACGTGTCGAGAACAATGAATACGGCATCGCTATCGCCTATTCGACAGTGCTGATCGCCGTCATGCTGGTGGTCATCGGCCTGATGCAACTGGTCGTCGGCAGCCGCAATATCGGCCGGCGCGGTATCCAGAAAGGCGACGGCGGCTGGAGCGTGCGCACCAATGTCAGCCTGCCGGCAACGCCAGGCGGCCACGCGACAATAGCAGGAGCCGGGTGATGGCCGAAATTCGTGGCAACGCCGCCTCGGTGACCTTCGAGCACGTCACCAAGACGTATCCCGGCGCCAGCACGCCGGCGGTCAACGACATTTCACTTGCGATTGAGGCCGGAAGGCTGGTGACGCTTCTCGGACCTTCCGGTTGCGGCAAGACGACCACGCTGCGTATGATCGCTGGCCTGGAGATGCCATCCAGCGGCCGTATCCTGATCGGCGGCGATGATGTCACCCTGCTGCCGGCCACCGACCGCGACGTATCCATGGTTTTTCAGTCCTACGCACTATTCCCCCATATGACGGTGATGGAAAATGTCTCCTATGGTCTGCGCTTCTCCGGCCATGACAAGAAGGAGGCCGCGTCCCGCGCCCGAGCGGGACTGGAGTTGGTCGGCCTGACCGGTTTCGAGGCGCGCCTGCCCAGCGAACTGTCGGGTGGTCAGCAGCAGCGCGTCGCGGTGGCGCGCGCACTGGTGCTCGAACCGCAAGTTCTGTTGTTCGACGAGCCGCTCTCCAATCTTGACGCCAAGCTGCGCCGGCATGTGCGCGAAGAAATCAGGGAGATCCAGACCAAGCTCGGACTGACTGTGGTCTATGTTACGCACGATCAGGAAGAGGCGCTGGCGGTTTCGGACCGGATTATCGTCATGAACAGGGCGGTGGTCGCGCAGGACGGTACGCCGCGCGAACTATACGATGCGCCGGCCAACGCTTTCGTTGCCGACTTCATCGGTGAAGCCAACATCCTGGATTGCGAGGTGGTTGCGGTGCAAGGCGACGTAGCGGCCGTCCGGCTCGGTACACTTGCCTTGAAACTGCCGGCGCGCGGCCATCCAGCAGGCCCCGCGAAGCTGGCCGTCCGTCCAAGCCGCATCGAGATCGGTCCGGCCGGTGCGCCGCAAACGATCGAGGGCACGCTCGCAAAGGTCACCTATGCCGGCAGCCATCTAGAACTCGTCGTTGCCACGGCGCTTGGAGACGTGTTCGTGTTGTCGCGCAATGTCGATGCGTCGTTTCAGGCGGGCGACAATGTCGGCATCGGCTTTCCGGATCGCGGTCCGGTTCTGATCAAAGCTTGAAGGGTTCGACGCAGAGGTCGCGAACCGGGGCGAACACACCGTTGCCGGCGCAGATCACCAGCGTACCCTTTTCCAAAACGGTTCTCGGGTCCGGCTTGACGATCGTGCCGCCGGCTTCTTCCACCAAAAGCATGCCGGCCAGGCAATCCCAGGCGTTCATGTGCTCTTCGACATAGCCGAGCAATCTGCCGGCAGCGACATAGGCTAGCATCAGCGCACCCGATGCGTTGCGGAAAAACACGCCGCCTTCGTCAATCAGGGAGCGGATGACCGTGACGACATTTTGAATATCGACCCGATTGGAGAAGCCGGTGCCGACCGAACCCTCGGTGAGGCTGGTGGCGGCACTTGCCTTGATCAGCTTGCCGTTGAGAAACGCACCACCGCCCTTGCGGCAATGGAAGGTCTCGCCGGTAGAGGGCTCGTGGATGACGCCGACGACGGTATCACCATCTTTGGCGCAGGCGATGACCACGCACCAGGCCGGAATGCCGCGCACGAAATTCGCAGTGCCGTCGATCGGATCGATCACCCAGACATGCCCGGTAGACCCGGTGATTGAGGCATGTTCCTCGCCGACGACGCCGTCGCCGGGGTAGGCAGCTTTCATCGCCGCGCGGATGAACAGCTCGACCTCGCGGTCGGCCTGCGAAACCATATCCTGATGGCCCTTGCTCTCGATTGTAAGGCTGTCGAGATCGCGGAAATATTTCAGGCCGAGCTCGCCGGCGCGTCGCGCGAGATCGATGGCGAAATGTTCACGCGCATTGTTATCGGATGTCATGAGGTCCTTGGCATGGAAAATGCGACTGAGGCTAATGATGGACTAGGAAGCTTAGCGTTGAAGGCAAGGATGTAAATGACACGCGGCCGCGCGAACAACCCTAAAATTCGCCTTCACGTCGTGAGGATAGGTTGGTGAAAACCAAAATCCTTCTTTCCGAGGTCAGCTCGCCAAGTAGGAAAGACACCGCTTGCGCTCGGCGACGAGCGACCGGGCCAGTCAGCGGTGGCGGTCGCGAACCTTAGACGCGCGTCAGCTAGGCGCGAGAGAAGCTTCAAGCGGGTTCCTTCCTCGGGGACTTTCTTACACCTGCCGCCGCCCGGAACTTTCACGAAAACAGACTGGCTGCTTATGGGAGGACGTACTTGGAAGCCGCCGTCCGCTGCGAGTCCTAAGTGGGCATCCGGGCAAGGTCGAAGCTGCGAAGGACGGCTCTCTAATCGCAAGCGTTGAATACTGAAGAAGGGCGAGATCGATAAACCGGCACACCCCACGTTCCACCAAGGGTGCGCCGGATTCGAAACGGGAAGATCAGCTTGAGGCGAAGATCGCACATTTCAATGTTTGTGCGCTGTCGCTCAATCGGCTGACAAATCAAACAACACCCCAGTCAATAGAAGGTTGATCACTGCTCCTCTTCTTGCTCCTGCGCGCCGCTGTTCCAGTCGAAAGTTGCCCATTTGGTGCAGGTCGATCGCGCACCAAAGCCACCGCGGTCGCAGGCTTGCGCGCTGTATGTGCCGCTGTCGCCGGGCTCCCGGTCGAACGAATAGCCATTGCCGACTTCGATCTGGTCGCCAGGATTGGTCTTGAAATTGAAGTGGGTGGTTCTCGAAAGCTTGCTGGATAGCGAGATGCGCACCTTGCCACCATAATATTTCACCGAACCGCAAACGCCGTTTATGCATTTGCGCGGAACAGTGGTGCTGCTCGCGTAGGCCGCATTGGGTGCCATCAGAGGTGCCATGAGAGCCGCGATTGTCGAGATGGCGGTGAATGTTCTCGTCAAGTTGCGTAGCATGATCGAATTCCTTCCTTGGGTTCAATTGAGATCCAGGTTCGACCGCTCGGCCTTTGCGGATGTCGGTCCGGCGTTGCGGCTGTGATGTGTTGGGCAACTCAGCGTGAATTCAGCGTGAACAACGATCGTCGCTCCCCAGTGTCTTCGGATGAACCGTCGAGAGATGATTTTCGGTCTTCGCGGCCCGTGCATCCGGATGGCTTTCAAGGGAGGCTGGGCAAGCGACCCGCTTCGACAATGGCCGGCCAGGGCTGCAAGGCCTCGGCGACCTAGAAGCCCGCCGCGCGGGTAGGGGTTTGCGAGGCAATTGAGAGAAGCAGATCAACCGTCACCTTCCAGGGGTGTCGATGCGATCAGCCTTTTAGCCGGTTGGACGCATTCCGGCCCAATTCACGTTGAGATCACGCGGAGCACTGCAAAGCATGCGTCACAAGGGAGGAACCCGACATGACGCTCAACATCAACAAGCCGCTGCGTGTAGCCACAGTCAAAATTCCAGCTCGCGAAACAGCCTCGTCCTTCACGGTACAGTCTCCGCGCCTCAGTGCTTGGTGCAGCGCATTGACGGCACGGATGTCTGGCCCTGGAGGCGCCTACAATATCGGCAACCTCATTGGTCTCTGTCAGGGGATTACGGCGCAGATTCTCGTATCTGGCAATCCGGACCAACCTCTCTGGACAGGCGTGCCGACCGCCATCAGCCATTATTTGACGGGCAATTTTGCGGCGATCACAATGACCTCGGCGACGGCGATCTTCTTCGCCAGCGGCGAGGTCTACCATCGCGCCTGGAATGAGCGTCTCAATCCCAGGGAAAATCTCAACCGCCTGGGTGATTTCCTGTCCGGCGTTGGTGCCGTTTGCCTTGGCCTGGCCCTGTTTGAACTTGGCCATCCGTTGCTGGCGTTGACATCGGGCCTCCTTCATTCCGTTGGAAAATTCGGCAGTGCTTGCCACCGACCCGGGGTCCAGATCCTCAACTTGTCGGAACACAGACTCGAGCCGTTTCGCATCATGGTCCTTCTCAGCCGGCTGCCGGCCCTGATCGCTGCCGGGACAGGACTCTGTGCCTCGCTGTTCAAATTCGAGGTCGGACAGCCACAGCATTGGTCGACGCCCGCCACCCTTCTCGTTTGTTACCTGCTCTGGTCCTGGGCTGACCTGCTTCTGTTCCGATCGAGCCAACCTCGCGCAGACGGCGATCATTCCGCCGGCTGATCAAAGCTTCGCTATTCCAACTTCATTTGGAGAGACACCATGTTTGGATCATCATGCGACAATTCCGCAGAACAGATCGGCCAATCCTATCCCCTGCAGCGACGCATCGGCACGATCTGCGTTTTCGGCGGCGCCATGCTTGGCAACGATCCCGACCACGCCCGTTGCGCCACCGTCCTTGGCGCGGCGATTGCCGCTGCGGGTATTCGCCTGGTCTATGGCGGAGGCTGTGATGGCCTGATGGGTCAGGTGGCCATTGCCGCAGCAGAAGCGGGTGGAACCGTGGTCGCGATCACCCCGCAGTTCCTGATCGAGCGGATGAGGATGCTGTCATCGGGATGTCAGACGATTTCAGTTCCCGACATGAGTGTCCGCAAGCAGCTCATGTTTGACTACGCGGATGCCTTTGTAGCCTTGCCTGGCGGCATCGGTACCGTTGAGGAACTGACCGAGGTCATGACGCTTCGCAAGCTGGAAAGGCACTGCAAACCGCTGGTCCTAGCGAATTTCAAAGGCTTCTGGTCACCACTTCTCGGCGTCTTCGACAGTATGTCCGAGGCTGGCTTTATGAACTCGTCAACTCTATGCACGCAAATGGTTTCGGCAACTCCGGAGGCCATCCTTCCCCTACTCCAGCGCAGCGTCAGTTTCGAGCAGAACAAACCGCCAAAGTCTGTCCTGCTGCCCACCATCCCCGTCTTGCGCAGGTCACATGTATCGAGTGCTGGCCCTGGATAAATCGCGACCCAAATAGCAAAAGACGCATTCTTCCGGGCAACACCCAGTCTACTCGACGATGACTGGGTCGGTGGGCCCGATTATCGCTTTCAAACCCAATCACAAACCATTGGAGCCATTGCCCGCTGTGGTGATGCGATCAATCATGTCCAGATTCAAGGCAAATTCCCTGCTGATGCTTGCTGCGGTCATTTGGGGAGTGGGCAATGTGTCTCATAAGACCATACTGGCCCACCTCGATCCCATGGCGGTTGTTTTCCTGACCAGCGTGATCGCCGGACTGGTGACGTTGCCGTTCGCGGTCCGGGAGCGCCCCCCGGAAGCCAACACCGGCTGGTTTCCAAGTGTGGCGAGAGTGGTTCTGCTTTTTGCACTCGGCTGTGTGGTCCAGCAATTGTCCTATGTCAGCACGACGGTGACGAACTCGAGCCTCCTTATCAGCGCTTCCACTGTTATCACGCCGATCGCCGCGTGGCTGATCATGAGGGAGCGTCCAAGTGCACTGATCCTGTTCGTCGCAAGTCTGACGGTCGTGGGATCGGCTCTCCTGGCGGGCGGCTTCAATGGTTCGGCAACCGCCGGCGACGCTTTCGCCATCCTGACTGCAATCTGTTTTGCAGTGTGGACGGTCGAACTCGGGCGGCATGTGCAGGCACATGGCCATCCCTTCGCGACGGCGGCCGCACAGTTCATCGGCACGGCCGTTGCCACGCTACCTTTCGCCCTGCAGGGCACAATGACATTTCAGGCAATTATGGCAGCATGGCCAGAACTCATCATGCTTGGTGCGTTCTCGACCGCTGTCGGCTTTTGCCTGCAGACTTCTGCACAGCGCTACACCACTTCGTCCCATGCGGCGGTGATTTGCAGCGGAGAGGGTGTGTTCGCCGCCATTTCCGCTGCCGCTCTGCTTGGTGAACGGCTTTCGCCCGACGGGCTTCTGGGTGCGGGCGTCATTCTGTCCTGTGTGCTGTTCACCGCCGTCTCGGCGGGCCCGAAGCTCGATCCGTCAGTGTCATGATCGCCTCGGCAATGTCGCTCTGCTCTGAGGCCGCGCCATTCAGACCACTGACGGGCAAGTCTGTTTCTACTCTCGGATTCATGCCAAGCTACTCGCCTGGCCGCATTCATCCTTCTGGAAAACGAGGTCTACTTCGATGCTCCACGGCGAAACGTCCTCCTTCGAAGCCGCCAACATACCGAACCGGTCAAACCAGAATTCAGACGACGGCCTCAACGACAAGCCGACCTTGCAAGGCGTCAGGCTCTTCCCGTGCCTGGCGGACATGCCGATCGCCTTGTTTGACGCAACCGAAGACGAGAGCGCCATCGACCGCACCAAGGCGGGCTTGCTGGACATCACGGCGGAAATGGTCGGGCCGACCGATGGACTTGAAGGCAGTGATCTCAGCCCTACACCAGCCGGCTTTACCTATTTCGGTCAATTCGTGTTCCATGACATCGTCTTCAGCCAAATATTCGGATTGCCCAAGCCGACAGGCAAAACCCATCATTTGAAGAACGCGTCCTCGCAAGGCCTTGACCTTTCGGGGCTCTATGGGCGGGGGCCAATCGTCGACGCCCATCTCTACGATGTTGCGGATGGGGCGGACCTGTCGGCCTGCCGCTTTCCGATCGGCTTGCCTTGCATGAAAGACAGTATGCTTCCAGTCGACGGTAAGACCATGCAAGGCCGTGATTTGCCGCGCATCGACTTCTCGGGCAAGTTTATCAGTGTCGAGGGTCGGCGATCGCCTTATCGGCCCTTGGTGGCGGATCCGCGAAACGATGACAATCTTGTCCTGTCGCAACTGCTCTGCACACTCATGGGCATCCACAACAGGATCGTGGACCTGCTGCTTGGCATCGGCACCGACCCAGCAGAAGCTTACAAGCGTGCCAGGATCTATCTGACCTCGGTTTACCGCACTGTGATCATCAACGACTATCTGAGAAAAGTTCTGGCTCCGGAAATATGGGACCAGTTTTTCGCCAGTGACGATTTTCTTGGCGCCGGAGTCTCGGCCCTTGAGACCTTCAACGCGCTGCCTTTGGAATTCACCTTCGGTGCGTCGCGCTTTGCCCACGCCATGGTCCGGCAGTTCTATGTCGTGAACGACAGGTCGGTCGAAGAACCAGCCAATCTGCGCAAAATGCTGTCCTTTTCCAGCCTGCGCCCGGGTGGGGAGATTCCAATACCCGAGAACTGGATCGTCGACTGGAGCCGGTTTGCCTCAACCGACACTCCGTCGAAAGCGCAAAGTGCCCGGCGCATAGGACCATTCCTGTCGAAAGAACTCACGATTGCCGGCCTGAGTGCGGAATTGAACGGCACAGTCCGGCCAGTTGCCTTCATGGATTGCTGGCGCTGTTACGACCTTGGTTTGCCATCCGGTCAGGACGTGGCCGGTGCGGTGAAGACCGCCTTGGGTGACAGTATCGATGTGCCGGTCCTGACGGGCAATGACATGCTTCCCACGGCTGCGTGCGCCAAACGCTACGTCTACAACGCGGGCCGACTTCGGGCCGCTTTGCAAAGGTACCCGGAGTTCCTGAGCCAAACACCTCTCTCCTACTATATCATCCAGGAGGCGTCCGTTCTTGGTAATGACGGCAGCCATCTTGGCCCGGTCGGCTCCTATGTTGTGGCCGCCACGATCGCATCCGCATTGTTCAAGGCTGCCGATACAGATATCACCTCTCGCAGGCTCATTCCGGACGTGGAGCCGAAAACGCTGGCAGGACTGCTCGATCTCAATGATACTGCGAAGGTATCGGATGAAGTGCTTGGCGGCCTGATCGGCAGTCAGGGTTTTCAATAGCGCTGATAACGGCTCAATCTGGTTTAGCGGGGGAAGTGGACATGGTGAAGTTCAAAGATGTGCAGTTCGAGGCGCTTGGCGAATTCATCCGAGACCTGATCAAGGATCCGGCCAAGCAAGCGATCTTCAGAAGTGAAGATCAGCAGGCGATGAAGGACCTGCTGCGTGGGTTCATGGCGCCCAGGGACAAAACCTGGGAGGAGATCACCATCCAACCATACTTCGACGAAGACCTGATCGTGAACATCGCCTTTCCCTTCACCGGCGACGTCGAGCAAACGATCGCCACCATTGCGCCGGCCGATGGGCCCGGTGAGGACTATACATTTCCCGATCACTACAATCTCGACCCGAACGCCGGCCCGCCCGATCAAATAAAGAAAAACCGTTTGAGCGCATATCATAAGCGCCTCGGCGACTACGTGATGTCACGCTGCAAGTGAAACCCGGCGCAATTGCGAGCAACGGTTCGGCCGTGTCAGCCCGACTGGGCTGCCAATTCGATGCCACGGGCCAGCTTCTCCTGATCGACTGGTAACCGGATCGGAAAAGCGGTCTTGAACCACTCCACGGCGACAGCGCGGTCAAGCCTACCCGGCCCTTGCCACGCCGCCGTTAGGTTACGTAGAAAACGTCTGAACTCATCCCCGGCCTCGCGGTTGCGTTTCAGCAACGCAAGTGCCGCCGCCGACCAGCCGTGGATGTCGGCGAATAGTTGATCGCTCTTGACCGCAGCGGCCACGCACCCCTCCAGATCATTGGCGAGAAAGGCAATGGTCGCCTGGTAGCCATGATAGTGAGCGTCGGGCATGGGATTGAGGTCGAAACTGCGCTTCGAAAGCTCCGATGCCCGTTGATGATCACCCATGAAGGAGCTGGCCAGCGCGTAGGCGATCAAGGTCGCGGGGTTCCCGGCATTTTGCTCATGTGCAAGGCTGAAGTGAAAATCGGCCAGCTGCCAGCGTCGTGCCAGAAGGTGGCTCCAGGCCAGATTTACCTGGTTGCGGTGGTCGAATGGGTCGAGCAGGACCGAACGCTTGGCCAGTTCGAATGCGCGCTTTAGATCCTGCTCGATCGACGATGCACCCGGAACGACGATCCAACGCGAGTTGAGCACCGCAGCGAGGCTGGAATAGGCGCAGGACAGATCGGGATCAAGCCGGATGGCTTCCTCGTAGCGGGCGATGGCAGCTTCTTCGGTGTCCTTTCGCCACATGATCGAAAGCCGCTGTCCGTCCAGCCAGCAATCATAGGCCGAGAAATGGTTCGGGGAAGCTTGCGATATGCGATGCAGCCTGGCACTAGACAAGGCAATCTGCAGGCGCGCGGAAAAGCGTGCGCAAACTTCATTGAAGGCCGAGCGCCAGGAAGACGGATCCGACGGAACGGTGAGAACGAAGGCTTCTCCTTGTTGCAGGAAATCATAGCAGGTAATTTGGAACACTGCTGGTCCATCCGTGTCGATCAGACGGATGAGGACGCCGATATCCACGTGTTCGCCTGCCGCCTGATGCATCTGATCCAGTGAGAATTCACCGACTTGCAACTCCGTTGACACGGCTGTCCAATGCCTAAATCGGGAAATCGAAGCCAGAAGCTCTGTCGCCAAGGCAAATTGCAGGTGTTCGTTCTCTGCTTCGCGCCTGGCAATGATGATGGCGATTGTCGGCTTCCCTGGGATGCGGCTATCGTGATCGCTTCGCGCAAGGTCGGGGTCAGCCGCCCGCTTTTCACCGTCGTTGCCCGGCTTGAGCGCCTCTAGAAGGTGGAGGATTTCTGCCGGTGGTCGCAGATCCATGTCCGCTTTGAGTTCGGCCGCGTAGCGGTCGAAGAACGCTAGGGCGCGGGCATAACCGCTTTCCTCACCGACCCTCCGAATGGTCTCCACCACGGCATCGTCGAAAAACGGATCAAGTTGCAGGATGCACGCAGCGATGGATTTGCGCTGTCTCGGGCCTGTCTCGGCCGCCAGCCAGGCTGCGAGCCGTGTCACCAGCCTGTCGGTTATCATCGTCGACTGCATTCTCAGCCAGTTGTCGAAGACAGGATCGCAATCGTCCAACCCGGCGCAAAAGCCATCCCTGGCTTTAGCCAGCAAGAGCAGCGCACCCTCGTAATTGCGCTCATCGAGCGCACGTTCAAGCTCATCGATGTCGGTACGGATTGCAGACGGATCGATTCCTAGCACGAGTTTGTCAACCGCGAGGTAGTTGAGCCTGGTCTCGCTTGCCAGGCGTCGAAGATCCTTTATGCACTGGCGCAGTGATCCGCGCGCATGCTCCTCGTCCTGCTCGCTCCAAAGCAATGCTGCCAGTCGCCCGCGCGTCTCGCGTGACCTGCCGCTCAGTAACAGATAGGCGAGAATCGCGCAGGCCTTCCGTTTGCCCAACGAGAACGTCTCCGAGCCCTTGCGAAGCTCGAAACCGCCGATTAGCCTAATCGCCAGACCGTCTGTGGAAATTGTCAACTCCGCCGGCTATCGTCTCGACCGCCTATGGGCGCCCATCGCTTACCCTACGTAAACAGCAGAAGCCAAAATATTGAAAGAGCCAACATGCTGCTGCGTGGGTCGCATTGGATAACGCTTGCCCTGCTGTTGCATCGCGACCGGCTAATCACGGTGAACCAAGACGACAGGACCGGAGGCTGCCAGTCGAGTGACGATGATTTGGATATCTTGGGGAATCTGGCTGCGGCCCTTGTCGCCGCGCCCGAGAATGGCCTGCCCCTTTTGCACTTCGCGACACGCTACGACATTGGCGTTGAAGTGTTCGAAGTTCCGGGTGGTTTCCTGGCAATGTCCAACATTGCTCCATTCGAAGGGAGCGAGAAACGAGTCACAGCAAGTGGCAAAGGCTTTGATGCCGCTAGGGCTGTGCTGTCTTGCCTCGGAGAGGCCGCGGAGATTTCCAGCTGGGCCTGCAGAGCCGACGACGTCACGGCGTCGGCACGCATCGGTTCTCCAGGCGATGGAATCAGGATCGATGCAATTCAGGTGTTGGGCTTTTCGTTGGAACAGATTCGACATCGCGATCGGCTCAACAGAGCCTGGCGTGGCTGGGACAATATCCCATCAGCGGATCATTTGAACAATCCCCGGCTATGGGCGTCCGTTCGCAGCTTCCATGACGACATGGTCGCGCTTTGCCCGGCATTTCTCTGCTATGGCCGCTTTGGGGACGTCGCATATGGCGATTGCAGCTTGAACGTAGACACCAATGGGTGCGCCGCTGGCGCAACGCGGGCCGATGCAAGAACCCGCGCCTTACTTGAACTCGTGGAACGAGACGCCACGGGAATATGGTGGCACCGAGGCTCCCTGAGAAAGCGGCTGGATATCGCGCGGCTTGATGACCAGGGCTTGGCGTCTGACATCCAGCAGCATCGCCACGAAACGGGACGCAGGCTCTGGCTTCTTGATATCTCGTCCTTCCGCACGGCCATCGTGACGGCGGCGATCAGCTGCGAAGACAGTGGCGGGCATATGGCGGTGGGTTTCGGGTGCAGCTTCGATATGATTGATGCCGCCCGGTCCGCGTTTTTAGAATTGATACAATCCGAAGCTGCAATGCAGGCTCATGCTCAAAGGGCAGAACGGCCCGGTCATCAAACGATGAGCGATGACGATTGTCGGATGACCCGCTGGAAGCGTTTCGCTGACGTGCGCAACTTTCGTTTCGCCACCGGCAAGGCTGCCGACGGCCTGGAAAGCGCTGGCGAAAGCAACGTCGCTGACCTGCTGAATGAAATCAACGAGGTTTGTGGTTCGCAGGTCTGGTTCGCCGACCTTTCGCGATCCGAGATTGGTATCCCCGTCGCAAAGGCGATCTGCGAGGGATTATCCCATTTCAAAGCGCGCTGGGGTTGCCACCGAAACGCCGCACCTTCCATCGCAAGTGTCTCGAGCAGAACAGTAAGCGGCCTCTCGCAGGCCAGAAAACTTTTGATCTAATTGTTACGGGCCGCTATGCGATTTCGTAAAGCGGCACGCCTCCGCGTGCGCGCACATTATCCGCCGAGCGAGTTCTCCTGATGTGCGTTGGGGGTCGCTGGAGTGCAGCCGAAGGTCCTGGTCAGAGCCAGGGAGGATGCAGCGGCGTGAGACGGGCATTCTTGTGGATGTTCATTCGGACCCTCCCGTGAGTGCTGAAGCCTGGTAACTCCAGTCTCCCCGGTTCGGTCCGAATGGACAACCTCCCGAAAGCTCACAACTAGCGGCTCGGGTTGTGCAGATTGTTATGATATATCGGCTGATAGCCAATTTATTGTTCGAGCACCTTAACACCGACTGGAATGCTGAGCCCAATGCGCCTGACGTGGAGCTGACGTTGGCATCCCCGATTAATTGGTTCACAACCTAGTCTACAGGAACCCGTCATGTCGCATACCGAAGGGCGCCTGCAGAAACTCCCCGTGAGTGCGCGAAACATATTCGCCGCTATCTGTATTTTGGCGGCAGCATCAGCAACAGTATGGCTTGTTATCCCGCATCTTTCCATAACCTACACCTGCGCATTCCGAGATATCTCAGCGCTTCGGCGTTTATGGCCAGGAAATCAGCCAATTTACGACGAGCTTGCTCTGTGGCATGGTGCGATCAACGATGAGTGTAACTTTTTTCTAAGTTCGATATTGTCGATATTTTTTTCAATCTTCAGCATACTCTTTTACACAACGTTACTGTCGAAGACCGAACCAGCCACGATGAGGCCGCGACCAGTCATCGCGACATTGGTGATGGCGTTTATGATCATCGGGATGTTGGCAGGAGGCTTCAACCATCACGCGACGGGCCGTGGCGCGTGGGGAGCGTTTCTGACGACCGATTCTACCAACACTCTTCTATGGAAGACTCTGGTTCGCGAGTTGGTGATCTATTTTTTCTGTCCGATCTGGATATCGCACTTGAGGGTCGCCTGGCTTCAGAGATCTTCTCTTTAGCTAGTGGGCTTGTTCGTACTGAGAGGCAAACTGCGTGGAAGATCTGGTCGACCGAATCTACGAAGCTGCATTTGTGCCGGACATGTGGCCAGCCGTGCTCGATGATTTGAGCACGATGTCGGGATCGCTGGGCGGGGCCTTACTGGTTGCCAGCGAAGCTCATCCGCCGCGATTTGCGGCATCGGCCTCCATCATCAGTGCGCTAAATGATTTTTCTTCCGGCGACGCCTGGCGCAACAACGACCGCCCTATGCGCTGGACACGCGGTCTTGACGGCTTTCTTCGCGACATTGACATTATGAACCTGGACGACCTGGAAGCCGATCCAATGCGAAGCGAATTGATCAGGTATGGATTGGGTTGGCAAGCAGGCACGGTCATGCCAATGAGCAACGGAGAGACGGTGGTTTACAGCGTGGAACGCCGCCTGCAGGATGGTCCGCACGATGCAGCTTCTGTCACCTCGCTCAACATTTTTCGCCCCCATCTTGCTCGTGCTGGACTTGTAGCAGCAAGACTTGGCCTCGAGCGGGCGTTGGCCACCGTGTCGGCCCTGCAGAGCGTTGGCCTCCCCGCTGCAGTGATGTCGGCCGGCGGGCAAGTGGTTGCGACGAACGGACTGTTCGAGGCGCTGCCGTCAATTTTCATGCCGCTGGCGTACAACCGTTTGGCAATCGCGGATCCGAAAGCCGATATCCTGTTCCAGGAGTCCGTCAGAAGCACTTCGGCGGCTACCGCCCCAATCGTCAGATCTATTCCGGTTCGTCAGAGGATCGATCGAGATGCTGTCGTCCTGCATGTGATGCCGGTTCGGCGATCGGCAAGGGACATATTCGCCGGTGCGAACATCCTTGTCATTGCGGCGACGATCAGCACAGCCAACAAGAAGACCTCTCCACAAATTCTAAGCGCGCTTTTCGATCTGTCTCCGTCCGAGGCAAGGCTTGCCGGATCACTTGCATCAGGCCTTACGCTAAAGGCAGCCGCAGTTGAGCTCGGAATCACAGTCAAAACGGCGCGAACCTATCTTGAGCGCGTGTTCCGGAAAACTGGTACGAGCCGTCAAGGCGAACTCGTCGCCTTGCTTAGTGGGACGGCTCCGCTGGCACCGTTTGTCCCTGCGCCCAAGCCCTAATGTGGATCCAACTTATTATGTCCATCACCGCCGGCTTCGGCATTGAGAAGGAGGCGCGTCGCTTAATCGACAGATACCCGGTAGTCGAGAGCGGTCAGACGCTTCAAAGTCAGCGGAAACTGTGGTGCAACGCAGCAACGACTGCACGTCCTTCGTTCAGCGTGGCTTCGATCATCGACTGAAGATGGTGCGTGGTCGCGCCGCGCGTGCCGACATAGCCTGATCGGACCAGCTCGACGAATGCCTCGCTGCGCAGATAATGGCCATCGAGCTCGGCATGGTCGACGTGAAGGCCGCCCCGGCTCCCGCGCGTGCCGCCATTGCCAGCATATGGTCGAGATGGCCAAAGAGCTTTGCAGCCTCGGCTACGAGGGAGGCTATGACGCCGTCCGCCGATACGCGAAGAGCTTCGATTTTGGAGATGCCATGTTCCTTGCCTCCACTGAGGTAGATATGGCAAAGATCGATAAACTCGTCAAGTTCGTAAAGCCACGTGATCAGCCTGTCGGACGTTGGCAGGTCTTCCACCATGCGCATGGGGCGTTGACGGAAACCAATGCCGTATCTGATCAGCTTGTTCGTCCAAGTGGCAAGTTTGCGGCAAAGCCGTTCGACGCATCCAACTCGAGGCCACATTTTGGACGTTGTTGGACAAGATCGCCCATGGGCAAGGGAAAAAGGCGTCGAAATTCCTCTCGACGCTTACGACGAAGCGCTGGAGATCAACGGCCATATCCCGAACTTTGCCTCGATCCTGCGCACCACATGCGCGCTCTATCTGCGCGACAGACAACCACCCTCGGAATTCACGAACAACGCAGCCTGACCCACGTGCATTTTGTCAAAACGCCCAGGTACCGGAATCCCGTGTAGCAGCCACCTGCTACCAGCAGCCTGAATTTTGGCGCTATGATACTGAATGGCGAACTTGACAGAGACGGTGTAGAGTTCAAGTCAAAACAAGATGAGCCGTACGAACGGCAACGCCGAGCGGATCTGGGAGGATTCATGGTTGAGATTATCTCCAAGCGGGATGGCCCGCGACGCGAGGATGTTCAGATCAAAAGGCTGATCGAGCAGAACCGATCAACCATAGTCCAACTGGCCGACCAGATCAGCGGCGGCGGCTATTCGGCTTCCAGGCAGCCACGCCAGCAACCGAAGGCGGAAGGCCTGATTATCCATGTCGGCGTCAGCGCGGCAACAGCCGCCGAAGCGACGAGCCCGTCCGTCCGCGTCACAATGAACGGCCGTGTGATCTCCAAAGATCAGAACACCGGTCGCCAGCTTCACCATATCGGCGATGTCCGCAACCGGGATGGCAAGCAGATTTTCGTCCTGGCAACGAAGCAAAACGGCTTTTTCTCACCTGTCGACGAAACCGTCGCCGGGGCGCTTGCCGAACTGGACGGAGCCCACCTGACTGCAACCTATAGCGAAGACCAGCTTGCTGCCGAAATCGGCGCGAAACTCGGCATCGACTGACCACCGGCACTCGGGCGTCGCTGAGCACGCCCAATCCGCGAAGCATACAGAAATGGCATACCTCAAAGGTACTGTGATGACTGAATGAGACACGCGAACGGCCCCGATCAGATGAAGACCGATGCTCTTCCGGCGCGTGCGTCGATGGCCAACGGACAGTTGGTTTTGGACAACATCGACTATGACGAGAGCGCCACCATGCGCGCTTGGGAAAGTTTTCTTTCCGACGAGCCGACATCCGCCCGCGATCCGGTCCATGTCCGCTCGCTGATCCACGATTCCTGGTACCGCAGCGCAACCGGCGGCATCAACGCGCAAGGCATCGAAGCGCCGCTGAGCAGCGATCATGACGAGATCGAATATCTGACCCGTGCCAACGCCGAGCTGCTTTCGGCGGCGCGGCGATCGTTTGCGTCCCTTGGCCAGTTGCTGGAAGGGACGGGAGCGATGCTGGTGCTCGCCGACAGTGATGGCGTGCTGATCGACGCGATCGGCGACAAGAAGACCTTGCATGACGGCATGGACATTCATCTGGGCATCGGCGGCAAATGGAACGAGGACGCCGTCGGCACCAACGGCATCGGCACGGCGCTGTGGACTGGCGAACCGATTTTCGTCCACGCCGCCGAACATTTCTGCGCCGGCATCAAATCCTGGACCTGCGCCGGTGCGCCGATCCGCGATCCTCTGGACGGTAAGATCATCGGCGTTGTCGACCTGTCAGGCTATTCGCCGATCTTCCGGCCGCACAACACGGCGCTCGTCGCTGCCACCGCCAGACAAATCGAAAAGGCACTCGCCGAACAGCAGCAGGAGCAGCGCACGCGCCTGCTCGAAGCCTTCATTTCCTCGGCACCCAGCTACCGCCGGAAAGACGGGTTGGTGATCGTCGATCATCGTGGCCGCGCGATTTTCTGCAACAACGTGCCCAACGGCGACACCACGGAGATGATGGACGGCCCGATGGAACCGGGGCGTGGTCGTTGGCTTATGAACCTGCCGGCCTCCGGCTCCGACACCGATCTCGCCAACGCACTGCCGGCGCATCTGCGATCCTGCCATGTCACGCCGCTGAAGCTTGATGGCGATCTTCGTGGCGCGGCTCTGGTGTTTCCCTCGGTGCCGGCCGTCTCGAGCATGACGGTGATCCGCCGGGAGGAGAACAAGCACATGCGGACAGCCGCGGCGATGATCGTCGGCGAAAGCGAAAAATTGCTGGCTGCCGTCGATGTCGCCTCCCGGGTGGCCGGGTCGAAGGGTGTCACCTCGTTGCTGATAGAAGGCGAGACGGGTGTCGGAAAAGAGTTGTTTGCACGGCTTGTCCATGCCGGCAGCCGGCGCACCGAAAACGACCCCTTCATCGCCATGAACTGCGGTGCAATCACCAAGGAGCTGTTCGGCAGCGAGTTGTTCGGCCACGTCGCCGGCGCCTTCACCGGAGCTTCGCGTGACGGCAAGCCGGGGATCTTCGAACTCGCCAACGGCGGCGTGCTCAGTCTTGACGAAATCGGCGAGTTGCCGCTCGAAATCCAGCCCTTCCTGTTGCGTGTCCTCGAGGAGCGTGTGGTACATCGCATCGGCGACTCGCGAGGCCGGCCGGTGGACGTGCGACTGGTCGCCTCGACCAATCGCGACCTCAAGCAGGAAGTCGCGGCAGGTCGCTTCCGCAGCGATCTCTACTACCGCATCGGTGCGGTCTCGATCCATGTTCCGGCTTTGCGCGACCGCGGCGACGACGTGCTGTTGCTGATCGAGCATTTCAACCGTCAGATCGCAAAATTGGCTGGCAATGATCCCTTGGAGTTTTCAAACGACGCGCTCGATGCGCTGCTTGCCTATCGCTGGCCGGGAAATGTGCGGGAACTGAAGAACCTGGTCGAACGCCTTCATATACTGGCGCGCGGCAGCACGATCGACCAGCAGGATCTTCCCGGCGAAATCAGATCGGGCGACCGCAACATCATAGCCATGCACGGCGACCATCCCGCAGCCATGCTC
>NZ_RZRT01000050.1:0-40137 GCF_003998295.1 Mesorhizobium sp. M7A.F.Ca.US.011.01.1.1 | reverse complement strand
GCGCCATCGCAGCTCGCTCAGCGTCAAAGAAGAAGGCTATCATCGCCGTCGCAAGGAAGCTCCTCGTCGTCCTAAACGCCATCATCCGTGATAAAAAAGCTTTCGCATGAACACAGTTGCCATGCCGCGACGGCTGCCGCGGGGCGTCACGGTCCAGAATAGGCATGCCTGCTCTGCCACTTGTCCCGTTCAAACAACAGATTTCGTTGCCGGCGCATCTTCTCCACCCCAGCTTTCCAAATTCTGCACCGTAGCGAAATTCAGAAGTCACGGAATGGATCCTCGGGTCTTCGCGACGTCGCTTCGCTCCTGCTCCGCCCGTGGATGACGAAGGTGGGGAAGCCTCGCCCAATCTCCGAAGCTTAGGATTGCACTTCTGAAGGCACCCGTTTCACGGTATCTCGGTTGAGACGCCATCCGCAAAGGCCACCGGCATGAACCTTACCGTATCCTCCTGGCAATTCTGGGCATTGCTCTCGGCTGCGTTCGCGGCCCTGACGGCGATCTTCGCCAAAGTCGGCATCGAGAACATCAATTCCGATTTCGCCACCTTCATCCGCACGGTCATTATCCTGATCGTGCTCGGTGCGATCCTGCTTGCCAGCGGCCAGTTCCAGTCGCCGGCCACGATCTCGGGAAAGACTTGGGCTTTCCTCGGCCTGTCCGGTCTGGCGACCGGCGCGTCATGGCTCTGCTATTTTCGGGCGCTCAAGATCGGCAATGCGGCGCAGGTGGCGCCGATCGACAAGCTAAGCGTCGTGCTTGTGGCGGTGTTTGGCGCGGCCTTTCTCGGCGAGCGGTTGTCCGGAGCGAATTGGCTTGGCGTCGCCCTTATCGCGGCGGGCGCGGTGCTGGTCGCCTATCGAGGCTAGTTGCGCGCCGTTACGGGCATTCTTTGTTTCAAGACGGGTGATGAAGATATCGAAGCGATTGGGCATCGTCCGGTCAGTGCTCCGTCGTGCTGTCTGGTTTGTTGCTGTCGGAAAGCCTGCCCTTCGTCGGCAAGGTGCTCGCGGTCCGCTCTTTGGTCGGGCCGTTCTCGGTCTTGGCGGGCGGGCGCCTGGCCGTGGCGGCAACGCGGTTGCGGCCGGCATAGTAGGGCTCGAAAGCGTCCTGTATCTTCAGGCTGTCCATCCTGTCCTCCTCCGGAATCAGGGGGCTAATCTGCCAACGCCGGTTTGGTTCCCCACTGTGGCAAAGGAAAGGCGAATTCCTTACATCGGCGTCAGCTTTTGCAAGCCCGCGTCAGCCGTGCCAAACAGGGCTGAATGGAGAAGTCATCAGTGACCGCAGAGACGAGCAAGCGCAGCTATGTGGTCGGGCAGACCGAGATCGCGGCCCGGTCGCTGGAGCCGGCGCTCTATCTGGTGGCGACGCCGATCGGCAATCTCGCCGACATCACGCTGCGCGCGCTGGAGACGCTTGCCGCCGCCGACATCGTCGCTTGCGAAGACACGCGGGTGTCGCGCGTGCTGCTCGACCGCTACGGCATTCGCCGCCGCACCACGGCCTATCATGAACACAATGCCGGCGAGGCCGGGCCGAAGCTGATATCGGCACTTCAGGCCGGGCAGAGCGTGGCGCTGATCTCCGATGCCGGCACGCCGTTGGTGTCCGATCCCGGCTATCGGCTGGTCGGCGAGGCGCTCGACCATGGCATTCGCGTCGTGCCGATCCCCGGCCCGTCGGCGCCGCTCGCGGCGTTGACCGCATCCGGCCTGCCCTCCGATGCCTTCCTGTTCGCCGGATTTTTGCCGGTGAAGACCGGGCAGCGGTTGACGCGGCTGGAGGCACTGAAAGCCGTGCCGGCGACGCTGATCTTCTTCGAATCGCCGCGTCGGCTGGCTGACTCGCTTGTCGCCATGGTCGAAGCGCTCGGCGGCGAGCGCAAGGCGGCGATCGGCCGTGAATTGACCAAGACCTTCGAGGAGATGCGCACCGGCACGCTGCAGGCGCTGGCCGACCACTATGCAGCGGCCGATACGCCGAAGGGTGAGATCGTCGTCTGCGTCGGTCCGGCCGAGGCCAGGGCGGACGAGCCCGCCGACATCGACCGGCTGCTTCTCTCGCTTGCCGCCGAGATGCCGGCCTCCAAGGCGGCGGCGGAAGCCGCGAAAATGACCGGCGGCCAGAAACAGGCGCTCTATCGGCGATTGCTGGAACTCAAGGATGCTTCCGGAGAGGGCAGTGGCTGAACGCCCGAGCGCCAGCCGCCAAAAAGCCTATCGGCGCGGCCATCGCGGCGAACGGCTGGCTGCATTGGCGCTGATGCTCAAGGGCTACCGGATTCTCGCGCGCCGCCATCGTACGCGCTTCGGCGAGATCGACCTGATCGCGCGGCGCGGCGATCTGGTGCTGTTCGTCGAGGTCAAGGCGCGGCGCACGCTGATGGAAGCCATGGAGGCGATCGGCCACGAATCGGAGCGACGCATAGAAGGCGCGGCCGACATCTGGCTGTCTCGCCAAGCGGACTACGGCAGATTGTCGATGCGCTTCGACATGGTCGCGGTGCTGCCCTGGCGCTGGCCGGTGCATGTCGAGAACGCGTTTTACGGGAGGAATTGAGGGACGAATCATATGTTTCGTCATCCACGGGCGGAGCAGGAGCGAAGCTCCGTCGCGCAGACCGAGGATCCATGCCGCGACCTCTAAGCGCTTCTACGATGCAGGATTGGGAGACTTTTCGCCGGATTTGGCGAGCTTGGCGATGGCTATTCTCGATCGCCGAACCCTCCGATCCACGTCGCGGCATGGATCTTCGGGTCTGCGCCGCGTCGCTACGCTCCTTGCTCCGCCCGTGGATGACGAAGCGTAGGGTCCGCTTCGCGGATCACTCCTCATCCCCAGATCATCAACGCCACCAACCCGACACCGCCGACCACCAGCCGCCACCAGCCGAACAGCGAGTAGCCGTTGCGCGAGACGTAATCGAGCAGGAAGCGTACGACTATGAGCGCCGTGACGAAGGCGGCCACGAAGCCGACGGCGATGATCGGCAGGTCGGCGCTGCTCAGCACATTGCGGTTCTTGAACAGGTCGAAGGCGAAGGCGCCGACCATGGTCGGGATTGCAAGGAAGAAGGAAAATTCAGCGGCCGCGCGCTTATCGACGCCCAAAAGCAGGGCGCCGACGATGGTCGAGCCCGAACGCGATGTGCCGGGAATGAGCGACAGGCACTGGAAAAGCCCGATCTGCAGGTAAAGCCGGGTCGGGAAGCGCTCGACATCGCGGTAGACCGGCTTGAGGTTCATGCGGTCCACCGCCAGCAGCACGACGCCGCCGATGATCAGCATGATGCAGATCAGCCTCGGCGATTCGAACAGCACCGTCTTGATGAAATCATGCGCCAGCGCGCCGATGATCGCCGCCGGCAGGAAGGCGATCAGGATGCCGATGGCGAAATGCCGCGTCAGCCGGTCATGCGGCAGGTCGAGCAGCATCTTCCACAGCCGGCGGAAATAGACGCTGAGGATCGCCAGGATGGCGCCGAGCTGGATCAGGATCTCGAAGGCCTTGCCGGTCGAATGGAAGCCGAGGAAATGACCGGCAAGCAGAATATGGCCGGTCGACGACACCGGGATGAACTCGGTCAACCCCTCCAGCAGGCCGAGCAGCAGGGCTTCGACGATGGTCTGGCTTTCCATGGCTACCTCGGCATTGGCGTGACGGCTGACAGAAGGGCTTGCTTGTCATGGCGTTGAAGTCCCCCTATAGGTCGCAACACCCTGACGGCCCGCTAACCGGGCGGCCAAGACTTACCGGTGCGCCCTGCGATTCGCCAGTGCGCTTTATCATCGCGGAACCATGCTGACGCTTTTCCACCATCCCATGTTCGCCACCTGTCGCTTCGTCCGCCTCGCATTCGGCGAGTATGGCGAGGAGCTGGCTTTGATCGAGGAAAAGCCGTGGACCCGGCGCAAGGAGTTCCTGGCGCTGAACCCGGCCGGCACGCTGCCGATCCTGCTGGCCGAAGGCGACGTGCCGATCGTCGGCGCGACGGTCATATCGGAATATCTCGATGAAACGCGCGGTGTGCTGAAGCGCGACAAGCGGCTGTTCGCCGAGGACCCGATGCAGCGCGCCGAAATCCGCCGGCTCATCGACTGGTATCTCAACAAGGCTGAAAGCGAAGTTACCCGCCATCTGGTGCGCGAGCGCGTGCTGAAGCCGGTCATGCCGGAAACGGCGGGCGGCGGCTCGCCCGATTCGGGCGCGATCCGTGCCGCGCGCGCCAACATCCGCCAGCACATGAAATACACCAACTGGCTGGCCGGCACCCGCCATTGGCTGGCCGGTTCGAGGGTCACCTATGCCGATCTCGCGGCCGCGGCGACGCTGTCGGTGCTCGATTATCTCGGCGAGATCGACTGGCGCGAGCACAGCGCTGCACGCGAGTGGTACACGCGGGTCAAATCGCGGCCATCCTTTCGGCCGCTTTTGACCGACCGGGTGCGTGGCCTGTCACCGGTGTCGCACTATGCGGACCTCGACTTCTGACGCCGCGAAACTGCGCGCGCTGATCGACGCGGAGGCGCAGCGCGCCGGCTTCGATGCCGTCGCCGTCACCTCCCCCGATGCGATCCCGCTGGCGCCGGCGCGCCTGGCCGAATTCGTCGCCGATGGCTTTCACGGGTCGATGGACTGGATCGCCGAGACGCTGCAACGCCGGGCCGAACCGGCGGCACTGTGGCCGCAGGTGCGGTCGATCGTCGTGCTGGCGATGAACTACGGCCCCGACCATGATCCGCGCGGCGTGCTGGCCAAGCGCGACCGTGGCGCGATCTCGGTCTATGCGCAAAACCGCGACTATCACGATGTCATGAAGGGGCGGCTGAAGGAGATCGCCGGCAAGCTCGTGGCGCGCGCCGGCGGTGATGTGAAGGTGTTCGTCGACACTGCGCCGGTGATGGAAAAGCCGCTGGCCGAGGCCGCCGGGCTCGGCTGGCAAGGCAAGCACACCAATCTGGTCAGCCGCGAGCACGGCTCCTGGCTGTTCCTCGGCACCATCTTCACCACCGCCGAACTCGTGCCCGACCGCGCCGAGATCGATCATTGCGGCTCCTGCCGCGCCTGCCTCGACGCGTGCCCGACCGATGCTTTTCCAGCGCCCTACCGGCTCGATGCGCGGCGCTGCATTTCCTATCTCACCATCGAGAACAAGGGGCCGATCCCGCATGAGTTCCGTGAAAAGATCGGCAACCGCATCTATGGCTGCGACGATTGTCTTGCCGCCTGCCCGTGGAACAAATTCGCCAGGGCGGCTTCCGAAGCAAAACTCGTCGCGCGCGATGATTTGCGCGAGCCGCCGCTCGCCGACCTTTTGGGTCTCGATGACGCGGCCTTCCGCGCTTTCTTCTCCGGTTCGCCGATAAAACGCATCGGCCGCGACCGGTTCATCCGCAACGTGCTGATCGCCGCCGGCAATTCCGGCGATGCCTCTCTTGCCGACACTGTGCGCGTCTTGCTGGACGATCCGTCACCGCTGGTGCGGGGCGCGGCAATATGGGCGCTGGCGCGGCTGGTGCTCGACGCCGAATATTCAGAAAGGGCAGCCCTCGGCCTGAAAACCGAGAGCGACGAAGCCGTGCGCGACGAATGGCGTCTGGCGCGGCCAACCAGGGCGAATGCATGAGCGAAAAGCACATATTCATCTTCGGCGCCGGCTATTCCGGCAGGGCTTTTGCTCGGGCCAACAAAGGCGCCGCGACGATCTTCGGCACGACACGCTCGCCGGAAAAATTCGAGACGCTGCGGCAGGCCGGTATCGCGCCGCTCCTGTTCGACGGCGCGATGACCGGCGAAATCGGTGATGCATTGGGAAAAACAACGCATCTGCTGATTTCGATTGCCCCGGAAGAGGCCGGTGATCCCGTTTTGAATGCCGCGCGCGCGGCAATCGCTCAAATGCCTTTGCTGGAATGGATCGGCTATCTCTCTACGGTCGGGGTTTATGGCAATTATGACGGCGCCTGGGTTGATGAAACGGCTGAATGCCGGCCGGTGTCGAAGCGCTCGGTGATGCGAGTTGCCGCCGAACAGGACTGGCTGGAGCTGGGCCGCGAGATCGGCCGACCGGGGGCGATCCTGCGCCTGTCCGGCATCTACGGCCCCGGCCGCAACGCGCTGGTCAATCTGGAAAACGGCACCGCAAGGCGGCTGGTCAAGCCAGACCAGGTGTTCAACCGCATCCATTGCGAGGACATTGCAGGCTCCCTGTGGCAGCTCATCGAAGGAAACACAGGCGGCATCTTCAACGTCACCGACGACCTGCCGGCGCCGCCGCAGGATGTGGTCGCCTATGCCGCTTCGCTGATGGGCATAGAGCCGCCGCCCGAAATTCCCTTCGACGCCGCCCAACTTTCGCCCATGGCGCGGTCCTTCTATGGCGAGAACAAGCGTGTCGCCAACGCGGCGATCAAGGCGGCGGGCTATTCCCTGCGCTTTCGCGACTACCGCGCCGCCTTCGATCATATGTGGGCAAGCGGCGATTGGCGTGACGGCGAAGCGCGCAGCCCGATGAAGCGCTGACGATCGAAGCCGCGGGCGCGGCGTGCTATGATTCGGCCTTGGGATTGCGGTGGAGAACCGGGTTCATGAAGATAGCGATGAGGCCACCTTTCGGCAAAACGCGCCTGTTGGCCGCTGCGCTCGGCCTGCTTGCCGTGCTTGGGTTAGCCGTTCAGCCGGCGAGCGCCGAGGAGCGGGCAAAAGACCTGTTCGGCGCCAAGAAACTGCCGGCCGCGACCGCGGCGCGGTCGGTCGGATTCTATTCCAATGGCTGTTTTGCCGGCGGCGTCGCCATTCCCTTGGACGGTCCTACCTGGCAGGTGATGCGGCCGTCGCGCAACCGCCGCTGGGGCCATCCGGCGATGATCGCGGTAGTCGAGAAATTGTCGCGCGACGCAGCGGCCGACGGTTGGCCAGGCCTGCTGATCGGCGACATTTCGCAGCCGCGCGGCGGCCCGATGCTGACAGGACATGCCTCGCACCAGATCGGGCTCGACGCCGACATCTGGCTGACGCCGATGCCCAGCCGCCCGCTGTCGATGGCGCAGCGCGAATCGATGAGCGCCACCTTGATGGTCGATGAGAAGACCCATCTGGTGAAGGACGCGCTGTGGACGCCGGCGCACACAAGGCTTTTGAAGCGGGCGGCGAGCTACAGCCAGGTCGAGCGCATCCTGGTCAATCCGGGCATCAAGAAAAAGCTCTGCGACACTGTCAAGGGCGACCGCTTCTGGCTGCGCAAGGTCAGGCCGTTCTGGGGCCACGACTATCATTTCCACATGCGCATCGGCTGTCAGCCCGGATCGCCCGGCTGCAAGGCGCAGGAAGCGACGCCGGACGATGACGGTTGCGGCAAGCCGCTGGCCTGGTGGTTCACGCAGGAGCCCTGGCGCCCCAACAAGAACCCCGATGCGCCCAAGGCCCGCGACCTGATGACGATGGAAAACCTGCCGAGCGAATGCCGCGCCGTGCTCGACGCGCCGGGGCCGTCGTCGGCCGAGGCGGCGACCTACCATGGCGGCGGCGTGCCGGTCGCGGCTGCCGCGCCCGAACCCGAAGCGCCCTCGTTGCCCGCCACCCCGGCCGCCGCCGGCTTGCCAAGCACGATGAACGCTTTCACGGCGACGCCCGAGATCGGCGTGCCGCTGCCGCGACCGCGGCCGCCTGGAAACTGACGATCACGGCTTATAGGCAGACTCAATCGGTTCAGCGCCTCATTTTTTTGAAACCGTGGCGGTTTGGCCGCAGAGCCGGCCTCAGCGCGCCGCCGGGGTCGAAAACCGTTTCCCTTTTCAAACCCATGCGCTAGTCAACGGAAGAACGGCCAGATGCCGTCGGGGGCGCCGGAGACGGACGAGAGCATGCCACGCACAGGCGACGACGATACTTTGTTGCGGTTTCCGATCCTGATCGGCGACATTGGCGGCACCAATGCGCGCTTTTCGATCGTGCTCGACGCCAATTCCGAGGCAGGCGAGCCGACCATCGTCCAGACGGCGAACTACAACACCATCGACGAGGCGATCCAGGCGGCCGTGCTCGACCGCTCGTCGGTGCGTCCCAATTCGGCGGTGCTGGCGGTGGCCGGTCCGGTCGACGGCGACGAGATCGAGCTGACCAACTGCCCCTGGATCGTCAAGCCGAGGAAAATGTTCGCCAGCCTCGGCCTGAGCGACATCGTCGTGCTCAACGATTTCGAGGCGCAGGCGCTGGCCGTCGTCGCGCTCGGCGAGGAGCACATGGAAAAGATCGGCGGCGGCACGCCGGAGCCCAATGCCGGGCGCGTCGTGCTCGGTCCGGGAACCGGGCTCGGCGTCGCCGGGCTGGTCCATGCGCTGCACCACTGGATACCGGTCCCCGGCGAGGGCGGCCATATGGACATCGGCCCGCGCACACCGCGCGATTTCGAGGTTTTTCCGCATATCGAGAAGCTCGAAGGCCGCGTTTCGGGCGAGCAGATCCTGTGCGGGCGCGGTCTGGTCAATGTCTACCGGGCGGTGGCCAAGGCGGACGGCAAGGCGTCGCCCTTCACGACGCCGGCGGAGATCACTGCCGCGGCACTTGCGAAAACCGATCCGGTTGCCGAGGAAGCGCTGGAGATCTTCGTCACCTGCCTTGGGCGCACCGCAGGCGACCTTGCTCTGGTATTCATGAGCCGCGGCGGCGTGTTCCTCACCGGTGGCATCGCGCAGAAGATCGTGCCGGCGCTGAAAGCCGGCAATTTCCGGGCCGCTTTCGAGGACAAGGCGCCGCACAGCGCGATGATGCGCACCATGCCGGTCTACGTCATCACCCACCCGCTGGCCGCACTTCTGGGCCTTGCCGCCTATGCCAGGACCCCCTTGCTGTTCGGTGTCCAGACCGAGGGCCGGCGCTGGCAGGCCTGAAAGCCAGCGAAGCGCTCGCGCCCCCGCGACGAAGTTAATCAGGTGCGGGCATAGGCAATTAGGCCGCAGGGCGTTAAGAGGGGTGCCGAATTTGCAGCCCCGGTCCCACGAGGCGGAAAACCACAAAGCGCTCCCGATTTGACACTTCAAGCTCCAAACAAACAAAAAGCCCGGCCCGGCGAGGTCACAGCGGTGCTCCGCCGCATCCTCGCTGAAAACGGCAACGAGTATCGCTGGACCTATGTCGTCGCCGTCTCTTGCCTGCTGATCGTTTCCGGCACCACTGCCTTCACGGCGTGGATCATGGCCCCGATGATCAACCAGATCTTCTACGAACGACGCGGCGATATGCTCTGGTTGATCTGTGCCGGTTTCATGGGAGCCTCCCTGCTGCGCGGCTTCGCCGGTTACGGCCAAGCAGTCGCGTTGGCCAGTATCGGCAACAATCTGGTCGCGCGCTACCAGAAGCGCAGCTTCGACCATCTGATGAAGCTCGGCGTCAACTTCTTCAACGATACGCGTTCCGGTCGGCTGGCGGCACAGGTCAGCGAGAATGTCGGCGGCGTTCGCGATCTGCTGTCGCTGACACTGACCTCCATCAGCCGCGACGCGGTCACGCTGGTCGCTCTCGTCGGCGTGATGATCTATCAGGATCCGGTGTTGTCGCTCAGCTCGCTGCTGATCGGCCCTCCACTGATCTGGGCCGTCGTCTATATCACCCGCCGACTGCGGCGTATCAACCGGGAATCCGTCCTGATCAATTCGCGGCTGAACGGGTCCGTGCAGGAAGCCACGCAAGGCATCGCCATCGTCAAGGCCTTCACCTTGGAGGCCGAGCTGGCGCGCCGCATCGGCATCATGGCGGACACGGCCGAGCAGCGTAACAACAAGATCGCCCGCGTCTCGGAGCGGCTGTCGCCGATTTCCGAGATTCTGGGCGGTCTCGCCATCACCTCCGTGCTTGCCTATTCCGGCTACCGGGCGCTGTATCTTGGGCAGCCGCCGGGCGCGGTTTTCTCCTTCATCACCGCACTGATCATGGCTTACGATCCGGCAAGACGCCTGGCGCGCACACAGGTGGGCATGGAACGTGCCCTGGTCAACGCGCGCATGATCTACGAGTTGCTCGACCTGGAGCCAAAACAGGGCGACGCACCCGATGCCGTCGAGGCGAGGATCACCACCGGCGAGGTGCGTTTCGACAATGTGACGTTCGGCTACAGCGCCGACATGCCGGTGCTTAGGGACCTGAGCTTTACCGCCGCGGCCGGCAAGATGACGGCGATCGTCGGTGCGTCGGGCGCCGGCAAATCGACGCTGGTGGCGCTCTTGCAGCGCTTCTACGACGTCGACCGGGGCAGCATCAAGGTCGATGGCCAGGACATCTCGAAGGTAACCAAGCATTCGCTGCGGCAGTCGATCGCCTATGTGGCGCAGGCGCCATATCTGTTCGAGGGCACGATCCGCGACAACATCCGCTACGGCCGTCTGTCGGCCACGGACGCCGAGATCGAGCAGGCGGCGAAACAGGCGGCAGCCGACGAGTTCATCCGCCAGCAGCCGCAAGGTTACGACACGCCGGTCGGCGAAGGCGGCTCGACCCTTTCCGGCGGCCAGCGCCAGCGCGTCTCGATCGCCCGCGCGATCGTGCGCCAGGCACCGATCCTGCTGCTCGACGAGGCGACATCGGCGCTCGACAACGAGGCGGAGGCGCGCGTCCAGGAAGCGCTGACCCAAGTCATGCAAGGCCGCACGACCATCGTCATAGCGCATAGGCTATCGACGGTGGTCAATGCCGACCACATCATCGTGCTGGAAGAGGGCCGGTTGGTCGAGGAAGGCACCCATGCGACGCTGATGGCCGACCCGGACAGCATCTATTCCCGCTTCCACCGCATCCAGGGCAAGAAGGGGCTGGGGCTTGTCGATGACAGCAAGCCGATCCAAACTCCGGTCCGGGCCACGCGTGCGAAGAAGACTGCTGTGAGGAGCACATGAGCGAAGCAAGCGATATGGGCCTTGTGGTGGTGGGCGCTGCCGGCCGCATGGGCCAGACGCTGATCCGGGCCATCCACACTGTCCCCGGCGCGCGGGTCATCGGCGCGGTCGAGCGGGCGGATTCGCCCCATCTGGGCAAGGATGCCGGCGAACTCGCCGGCATTGGCCGCATCGACGTGGCGATCAGCGGCGATCCGCTGCCGGTCTTCGCCAAGGCCGATGGCGTGCTCGATTTCACTACCCCGGCCTCATCAGTGGAATTCGCCGGCTACGCGGCGCAGGCGCGCATCGTCCATGTCATAGGCACGACCGGCTGTTCGGCCGATGACAATGCCAGGATCGCGGCGGCGGCGCGCCATGCGACCATCGTCAAGTCGGGCAATATGAGCCTCGGCGTCAATCTTTTGGCGGTGCTGGTCGAACAGGCGGCGCGCGCGCTCGACGCCGACGATTTCGACATCGAGATCCTCGAAATGCACCACAAGCACAAGGTCGACGCGCCATCGGGCACGGCGCTGCTGCTGGGTGAAGCCGCCGCCGCCGGACGTGGTATCGAGCTTTCAGGCAATGACGTACGCGTCCGCGACGGCCACACCGGCGTGCGCAAGATGGGCTCGATCGGCTTTGCCACGCTGCGCGGCGGCTCGGTGGTCGGCGACCACAGCGTGATGCTAGCAGGCACCGGCGAGCGCATCACGCTTGCCCACCATGCCGAGGACCGCGCCATCTTCGCCCGCGGCGCCGTCAAGGCGGCGCTTTGGGCGCGCGGCAAGAAGCCGGGGCTGTATTCGATGCGGGACGTGCTCGGCCTCAGCTGAGCGGCCAATCTGCCAACTTGCCCAACCTGAAGGGAGCAAACATGTCGAGAACCCTCGTGCTCGTGCGCCATGGCCAGAGCGAATGGAACCTGAAAAACCTGTTCACCGGCTGGCGCGACGTCGATCTGACCGAGCAGGGCCACGCCGAGGCCAAGGCCGCCGGCCAGAAACTCAAGGCGCGCGGCTTGAAATTCGACATCGCCTTCACCTCGGCGCTGATCCGGGCGCAAAAGACCTGTCAGCACATCCTCGACGCGGTCGGCCAGAGCGACCTGAAGACTATCCGCGACCAGGCGCTCAACGAGCGCGACTATGGCGACCTCTCCGGACTGAACAAGGACGACGCCCGCAAGAAATGGGGCGAGGAGCAGGTGCATGTCTGGCGCCGCTCCTACGATGTGCCGCCGCCTGCCGGCGAAAGCCTGAAGGACACTGGCGCCCGCGTCTGGCCCTATTACCTGCACGATCTGCAGCCGCATGTGCTGCGTGGCGGCACCGTGCTGGTCGCCGCGCACGGCAACTCGCTGCGCGCGCTGATCATGGCGCTCGACGGCAAGTCGGGCGAGGAGATCGTCAAGCTGGAACTCGGCACCGGCGTGCCGGTCATCTACCAGCTCAACGCCGATTCCACCGTCGCGTCCAAGGAAGTGCTGGACGACTGAGCCGGCGAACGGAGCAACCGCGAAAAAAGCGCGTTGACACACATCGCTTGCCCGCTTACATGAGCCCGCACCAGCCCAGATGGCGGAATTGGTAGACGCGCACGGTTCAGGTCCGTGTTCCGCAAGGAGTGGAGGTTCGAGTCCTCTTCTGGGCACCAAATTCCCGTTTCGAACCCTTCGACGGTTCAGAAACTTAAAGAAAAAGCCCGGTTCGTCCGGGCTTTTTCTTTGCGCGGCTCAAGGTCACTCTAAAACGGCCGTTTCAGCGAGGCCAGCGCCTACGCCGTGCAGCAAAGACTTGTTGCACTGCACCAAAATTTGCGGCTATGTGCAGATATCCAAGATGGACCCGGTGCAATTCCGGGTGGCTCTTCCGGCCGCCGATCCGCCGGACAACAACAAAACCAGATCTGCGCTGACTATGATGGGCTGCGGTCCGTCGCGGTCTGGAAATGATTGACCGGAATTCCATGCTCACATTCAAAACCTACCGCGACGAGTGGCGCGGCAACCTGCGCGGCGACGTGCTCGCGGGCATTGTTGTCGCCCTGGCGCTGATACCAGAAGCCATCGGTTTTTCTGTCATTGCCGGCGTTGACCCCAAGATTGGGCTCTACGCTTCTTTCTCCATCGCCATGATTATCTCCATCACCGGCGGCCGGCCGGCGATGATTTCAGCTGCCACCGCGGCGACAGCCGTGCTTATGGTCACCTTGGTGCGCGACCATGGTCTGCAATACCTGCTCGCGGCAACCATTCTGGCCGGCGTGGTCCAGGTCGCGGCCGGCTTCGCCAGGCTGGGTTATGTGATGCGGTTCGTGTCGCGCTCGGTGATGACCGGATTTGTCAACGCGCTTGCGATTCTGATCTTCATGGCCCAACTGCCGGAGCTGGTCGGCATGCCGTGGCAAACCTATGCGATGATCAGTCTCGGCCTTGCCATCATCTATCTGTTTCCCCGCATCACGAAGGCGGTGCCCTCGCCTCTGGTGTGCATCATCGTGCTCACCACCCTATCGCTGCTGCTTCACATCGACGTGCGGACGGTGGGCGACCTCGGCGAACTGCCGTCGAGCTTGCCGACCTTCCTGCTGCCAGACGTGCCTTTCACGCTGGAAACGCTGTGGATCATTTTGCCTTATTCACTAGGCGTGGCCGCGGTTGGCCTGCTCGAAAGCCTGCTGACGGCGTCCATTGTCGACCAGATGACCGACACAAAAAGCGACAAGAACCGTGAATGTGTTGGCCAGGGTATCGCCAACTTCGTAACCGGGTTCCTGGGCGGCATGGCCGGTTGCGCCATGATCGGCCAGTCGGTTATCAACGTCAAATCTGGTGGACGCACGCGGCTTTCCACATTTGTGGCCGGGGCGTTCCTGTTGTTCATGCTCATGTCGCTCGGCGACTGGCTGCGCGTCATTCCCATGCCGGCCCTGGTCGCCATCATGATCATGGTATCGATCGGCACGTTCAGCTGGTCTTCTCTGAACGATCTCAGGAAGCACCCCCGTCGTTCAAGCATCGTCATGCTGGCGACAGTGACCACCGTGGTCGGGACCCACAATCTCGCGCTTGGTGTCGGGGTGGGCGTGCTGCTCTCGGGCATCTTCTTCGCTTGGAAGGTGTCGCAGATTTTCCGCGTCACCTCGACCCTCAGTGGCGACGGCCCGGAGCGCCATTACCTTATCGAGGGCCAGTTATTCTTCGCTTCAGCGGAGGACTTTCTGAACGCGTTCGATTTCAAGGAGCGCCTCCAGCGCGCCGTCATCGACGTCACTCACGCTCATATCTGGGACCTCACTGGCGTCGGCGCAGTCGACACCGCCGTTCTCAAGTTCCGCCGCGAGGGCGTCGAGGTGGAGGTGGTAGGTCTCAACGAGGCCAGCGTCACCATCATGGACAAACTTGCCATGCACAATGAGCCGGGTGCTTTGGAACGAGTCTTCAGCCACTGACGAAGGCCTTCCGACTGAGGTTCTTCGGCTGGTGTCTCGGTTTGGATCCTCGCCCGAGATGACGACGGCGTGGTGTCTACCAGCCAGACCTCCCCTCCTGGTCAGGGCTCCAACAAACCGCTTCAAACTCCGCGCCCGCTTCGCTACGCTCAACCATGGCTCAATCCACCACCCAGATCTTCGGTGCCCGCCGCGACCAGGCGTTCCCCACGCTGGCCGAGGTGGACATCGACCGCATGCGCCGGTTCGGCGAGGCCAGCGCCTATGCGGCCGGCGAGAACATCGTCACGGCGGGCGATGTGGCGCCCGGTCTGATCGTCGTGCTGTCGGGCAGCGTGGATATCACCCAGGACGGGGGGCTCGGCCGGCACGAGACGATCGTCACCCACGGTCCAGGCAGCTTTGTCGGCGAACTGGCGCAGCTTTCGGCCCGTCCCTCGCTGGTCAATGCGCAGGCCGCCGAACCGGTGGAGGCGTTCGTCATCGCCTCGCAGCGGCTGCGCGACCTGATGGTGCAGGAGGCCAATCTCGGCGAGCGCATCATGCGGGCACTGATCCTGCGCCGCGTCGGGCTTTTGGAGAGCGCCACCAGCGGGCCGATCATCATCGGACCCCAGGACAATGCCGACGTGTTGCGGCTGCAGGGTTTCCTCGCCCGCAGCGGCCAACCGCACCGCGTGCTCGATTCAGACAGCGATCCCTGCGCCAAAACCCTGGTAGAACGCTTCGAGGTCGATCCGCACCACCTGCCGATCGTGCTCTGTCCAAACGGCAGGCTGCTGATGAACCCCGGCGAAAAGGACCTCGCCCGCTGCATCGGCCTGCTGCGGCCGATCGATGCCGATGCGGTGTATGACGTGGCCATCGTCGGCGCCGGCCCGGCAGGGCTGGCGGCGGCTGTCTATGCGGCATCCGAAGGGCTGTCGACGATCGTGCTCGATTGCCGTGCCTTCGGCGGACAGGCTGGCGCCTCCTCGCGCATCGAGAACTATCTCGGTTTCCCCACAGGCATAACCGGCATGGCGCTGATGGCGCGCGCCTACAACCAGGCGCAGAAATTCGGCGTCGAAATGGTGATCCCGGACGAGGCGAAGCTTTTGAGCGCCGCCGCCGACGCGTCAGGCGCCCGCTATCTGCTCGATGTCGGCGACGGCGAGACCGTGCGCGCGCGCAGCGTGGTGATCGCCAGCGGCGCGCGCTATCGCCGCCTCGACATCGCCAATCTGGCGCGGTTCGAGGGGACGTCCGTGCATTATTGGGCGTCGCCCATCGAAGGTCGGCTTTGCGCGGACCAGGAAGTGGCGCTGGTCGGCGCGGGTAATTCGGCCGGACAAGCGGCTGTCTACTTGGCCAGTCATGCGCGGAAAGTGGCGCTGCTGGCGCGCGGCGGCAGCCTCGATGCCACCATGTCGCGCTATCTGGTCGAGCGCATCCGGGCGCAGCCGAACATCGAGGTGCTGACCGGGACCGAAATCGAGGCTCTGGAGGGCGAAGAGGGCAATCTTGCCACAGTGCGCTGGCGCAACCGCGCCAGCGGCGCGAAAACGACGCGCTCGATCCGCCATCTCTTCCTCTTTATCGGCGCCGATCCGAATACCGATTGGCTGGCGAACTGCGATGTGGCGCTGGACGCCAGAGGTTTCGTGCGCACCGGCTCGAACATAGGATCGGCGCAGATGGAGACGAGCCGCAGCGGCGTGTTCGCCATCGGCGACGTCCGCGCCGGCTCGGTCAAACGCGTCGCGGCGGCTGTCGGCGAAGGCGCCCAGGTGGTGGCCGCATTGCATGCCTATCTCGCGCGCGGCAACGCCGACACACCTCGAATGGCAGGAGAGCATGATGGATGAATGCAGACATACGCGCGACATCAGGAAGGTGACGCCGAGCGCCCTCGGCTGCGAGGAATGCCTGAAGAGCGGGTCGCAATGGGTGCATCTGCGGCTCTGCCGCACCTGCGGCCATGTCGGCTGCTGCGACGACTCGCCCAACCGCCACGCCACCAAGCATTTCCACGCCACCCAGCATCCGATCATCGAGGGCTACGATCCACCCGAAGGCTGGGCATGGTGCTATGTCGACGAGGTTTTTATCGAGCTTGGCGACGAGGTGACCCCGCAGAACGGCCCGATCCCGCGCTTTGTTTGAGCGGCGCCGCATGGCGACGGAATCCCGAGAAAAGCGCGATCCATCCGGGCTTTCTTGGCGGCAGCCTCCCTACTGAACGGCTTGGCAGTCAGTCGGCGAAATACAGATATCCCAGCCAGCCGGCCAGCACGATCGAGGCAGCCCAGATACAAACAATGATCACCGCCGCGCTACGGCTCACGGGCCTGTCAGCGGCAAGGGCGGCGGCCTCCCTGTGTTCTGCCATGACCTCGGGCGGTATCATCCTGACCACCGCAAGGATGCCCAAAGGGACCAGAATCACGTCGTCGAGATAGCCGATCACCGGAATGAAATCGGGGATCAGGTCGATTGGCGACAAGGCATAGCCTGCAACACACACGGCAAGCGCCTTGGCATACCAAGGCGTTCGGGGATCGCGAGCGGCGAGGTAGAGCGCATGCACATCGCGCTTGATCGTTCGGGCCCACTCATTCAGTGCCATCGGATGATTTTAACGCCAAATGAAAACCGCCGATAGCGCACGCCAGGCGCCCGCCTCCGGGAGCGTCTCGAAGAACCGATGACCGCCGTCTACCGCACGGAGCCGGTGACGGTCGGGTCGATCATGCTGGGAACGGACTTGCGTTCGTTTCCGGCAAGCGCCGCTATGATCAGCAGGCTGGCAACCACCGGGACAAACAGGATGGCGACGCGAGCTTGCACGTAAAAGATGGCGCGCCATTCATTGCGCTTGTCGGGGCTGTTGCTCATCATACTCACTTTGTCGGCCCCCCGGCCGGTACATAGCCGCGAACGGTTAAACAACTCCTTCCGACTTCGTTAACCCGGCGGATTTGAGGCGAAATTCCCAGGCGATCCCAGAGATGGCGATGCCAGGCTTCAGTTCAGCCCGATAAGCCTGGCGCCCTGCCGGAACAGCGCCACGGCATCCGGCTCGAAGCGGAAGGTGCCGATGAAATCGTCGGCGCAATAGTCCGGCCTTGTCTTGCGGATGGCGGCGGCGAAGCCGCGCGCCTCGTCGAGCCGTCCGGCCAGCGCCAGGCAGTGCGCGGCGATCGCCAGTATGATGGCGTGGGCGTTGGGCCGCGCCGCCGCCTTCAGCGCCCATTCGGCCGCTTCCTCGAACTGGCCCAGCCGGACATGCGCCATGGCGCGTGCGCCCAGCATGCCGAACAGCAGCGGGTCGAACGGGCTGAGATGGCGCGAATGGTCGGAAGAGCCGATCGCCGCTTGCGGGTCGCCCGACTGCGAATGCACGAAGGACAACGCGTAGTGGCCGAGCGCGAAGTTGGGGCTGAGATCGACAGCCCGCTCGAGTTCGAGCAGCGAACCGTCCTGCTCGCCGCGCAGCCACAGCGCCCGGCCCATCGCCCAATGCGCGGCCGGATTGTGGTCGTCGACCAGCAGGCTGTGCCCGGCGCTCTCGAAGGCCAGCGCGCTTTCGCGGTCGCGGTCGCCCCAGCGCTGGAAGGCGTTCTGCCAGTGGGTGAAGGACAGTCCGGCATAGGCGCGGGCAAAGGTCGGGTCGAGCTGCAAGGCCTGGGCAAAGAAATGCCGCGCCTGCTCGTTTTCGGCCTGGGTGAAGCGGTACATGTGCCAGAGGCCGCGATGATAGGCCTCCCAGGCGTTGAGCGAGCTGGGCGCCTTCAGCATGGCGCGGTTGCGCTCGACCGTTTCGATCTCGGCCGAGATCGAGGAGACGATGCTGTTGCCGATGTCGTCGAGCACGGAAAAGATGTCATCGGGCCTGCGCTCGAAGGTCTCGGCCCAGACGATCCTGGCGCTGCGCACCTCGATCAGTTCGACGCTGACGATGAGGCGGCCGGACGGGCTGCGCACCGTACCGGTGGCGACATAGTCGACATTCAGTCGGCGGCCGGCATCCTCGGGCGCGATGTTCTGCTCTGCCAGCGCAAACACCGATCCGCGCGCGATGACGAAGAAATCCCTGAGCTTGGCAAGGCGGGTGATGATGTCGTGGGTAAAACCGTTGGCCAATCCGCCGCGCGTGCCGCCGCTCTCCTCGACAAACGGCATCACCGCCAACGAAGCATGGCTGGGCTCGACCGGGCCGGGTGCGGTCGGCGTGGCCACCAATGGCCATAGGGTGGACAGGCAGGCCGTCCGAAGCGAGATGCCCGACTGTCGGTCACGGATCGCCCGCCAGGCCGCGCGAAGCGGTGCGAAATCCAGTTCTTCCGATTTGAACAACTGTTCTGCCGCCGCCAGATGCTCTTCAGCCGCGCCGATCTCGCCGCGTCCGGCCAGACCTGCCAACAGTGCCGCATGTGCACGCCGGTCGAACGGCGCCAGTTCCACCCATGTGTCGAGATGGGCGATCGCCTCGTCGCTGTCTGCCGCCAGGCTGCCGACGAGTTGCTCCAGCACGGCGACGTGGCACGAGTGGAAGCGGCGGCGCTGCGCGGTCAGCCAGCTGTTGAAATGCGGGCTGCGCTCGAGCTCCAGCCCGTCGAGGAAATCGCCGGCAAACAGTTTGGCCAGCGTCCGCAAGCGCTCGACATTAAGGGTGCCGAGCCCTTGCGTGGCGGCCTGACTCACCTCCAGCGCATCGACCAGGCAATCGCTCAGATCGAGTGCGACCGTGTCGCCCTGTGTCGCGACCCGCTGTCGGCCCACCGCGTCGAGCGCGCTCCGCAGCTTGCTCAGGCACCAGCGCAGTTCGCCCCTTGGGTCGTTCGGCACATCCCACAACAACTCGCACAGGCGACTGCGGCCGACCGGATGCGGTGCCAGCGCCAGATAGGCGATCAGCGCGCGCAGCTTGCGTGACGCGGGGAGGGCAACCGGAGCGCCGTCGTGGGAGATCATCAACGGCCCGAGCAGGCGCACCGACAGGTCCGGCATGTCGCCGTCCAGCCTCGATCGGTTGGATTCCACGTGCGTTTCCACGCCTGCTCCCACGCTGGCCTGTCGGCCTCTCCTGTATCACCAAACACGACACGGCGCATCCGGCAGCGGATTTCAGCGCCGGATACAGCCATTGCCGCTGTGCGGCATGTCAGTCCTAGCGCGGCAAGGTCACCAAACCTCGCCGCCCAACCCGCCGGTTTGTAACCGGCCCGTGAAGACAAACGCGATGACAATCAAGGAGACCAAGATGTTGCAGCAGCAGAAGATCAGAACCACGGCCGGGCGCGGCCGCCTGTTCGACAGCATTCTCGACACTGTCGGCGACACGCCGGTGGTTCGCATCAACAATCTCGGACCGTCCCACGCGACGATCTACGTCAAAGCCGAGTATTTCAATCCCGGCGCCTCGGTGAAGGACCGGCTGGCGCTCAACATCATCGAGGAGGGCGAGCGCAGCGGTGCGCTGAAGCCGGGCCAGACGGTGGTCGAGGCGACCAGCGGCAACACCGGCATCGGCCTCGCCATGGTTTGCGCGCAAAAGGGCTACCCGCTGGTCGTCACCATGGCCGACAGTTTTTCGGTCGAGCGCCGCAAGCTGATGCGTATGCTGGGCGCGAAGGTGGTGCTGACGCCGCGCGCCGAAAAAGGTTTCGGCATGTACAAGAAGGCGGTGGAACTGGCCGAGGCCAATGGCTGGTTCCTTGCCCGCCAGTTTGAAACAGCGGCCAACGCCGCCATCCACGAGGCGACGACGGCGCGCGAGATCGTCAATGATTTCGCCGGCTCGCGGCTCGATTGCTTCGTCACCGGCTATGGCACCGGCGGCACGGTGGTCGGCGTGGCGCGCGTGCTGCGCCGCGAGCGTCCGGAAACCCGCATCGTGCTGTCCGAGCCGGCCAACGCGCAGCTCATCGGCAGCGGCAAGGTGCAGCAGCGCGGCGCCGATGGTGCCCCGGCCGCCAGCCATCCAGCCTTCGAACCGCACCCGATCCAGGGCTGGACGCCGGATTTCATCCCCAACGTGCTGCAGGAGGCGATCGACACCAGCCTCTATGACGAGGTGATGCCGATCGCCGGACCCGAGGGCATCAAATGGGCCAGGGAATTGGCGCGGAAAGAGGGCATCTTCACCGGCATTTCCGGCGGCGCCACCTTCGCCGTGGCACGGCAGGTCGCGGAGAAGGCGCCGGCCGGCGCGGTGATCCTGTGCATGCTGCCCGACACCGGCGAGCGCTACATGTCGACGCCGCTGTTCGACGGCATCGAGGCCGAGATGGATGCCGACGAGACTGCCCTGTCGCGCTCGACGCCCGGCTGCCAGTTTCCGGCGGCTTGACGGGAGATCTGGTATGGACGCCGTGCAAGAAAACCTCGGCCTGGTGGCCGAGGAAACGCTCGATCCCCTGGACTGGGCCGATGTGCAGGCCCTGTCGCACCGGGTCATCGACGATGCGGTCGATTATCTCCGCGATGTGCGCGACCGCCCGGTCTGGCGGGAGATGCCGGCCGATGTGAGAAAGGCCTTCTCGGCGCCGCTGCCGCGCTCGCCGGCGCCGCTGGATGCTGTCTATGCTGAGGTGTCCCGCACGGTGATGTCCTATCCGATGGGCAATATCCATCCGCGCTTCTGGTCCTGGTATATGGGGTCGAGCAACTTCACCGGCGCGCTCGGCGATTTCCTGGCGGCTATCCAGGGCTCGAACCTCGGCGGCGGCAACCACGCCGCCGGGCTGATGGACAGCCAGGTGGTGAACTGGTGCAAGGAGATGCTGGGCTTTCCCGCTTCTGCCGGCGGCACGCTGGTCAGCGGCGGCTCGATGGCCAACATCATAGGGCTGACCGTGGCGCGCAACGTCAAGGCCGGCATCGACGTGCGCGAGCATGGCGTTGCCGCCATCGAGAAGCCGCTGCGCTTCTACGGCTCGGAGCAGATACACTCGTGCCACCGCAAGGCGATGGAGGCACTCGGCCTCGGCAACCGGGCACTGCGCCGCATACCGACCGATGCCGGGCTGCGCATCGATATCGCTGCCTTGCGTGCGGCGATCACCGAGGACCGCAGGGCAGGGTTCAAACCGGCCTGCGTCATCGGTACGGCCGGCACCGTCAACACCGGGGCGATCGACGATTTGCAGGCGCTTGCGAAGCTGGCACATGAGGAAGGCCTCTGGTTCCATGTCGACGGCTGCATCGGCGCGCTGATCGCGATTGCGCCAGCCAATGCTCATCGCGTCGCCGGCATCGAACGGGCGGATTCGGTCGCGCTCGATCCCCACAAATGGCTGCACGCGCCGTTCGAAGTCGGCTGCGCCCTGGTCAGGGATGCCGACGCGCATCGCCGCACCTTCGCGGTGACGCCGGAATACCTGGAATCGACGCCGCGCGGCCTTGCTTCCGGCGAATGGCTGCACGACTACGGCCTGCAGACGTCGCGCGGTTTTCGCGCGCTGAAGGTGTGGATGGCGCTGAAGGAGCACGGTGTCGAGAAATTCGGCCGCCTGATCGACCAGAACATTGCCCAGGCCGTCTATCTCGCCGGCTTGATCGAGGCCGCGCCGCGGTTGCAGCTGGCGGCATCGCCGACCGTCAACATCGTCTGCTTCCGCTATCAGCCCGGTCTGACAGGCGAGGCTCTGAAGGCGCTCAACACGGAGATCATGCTGCGGCTGCAGGAACAGGGCATTGCGGCCCTTTCGGACACCACGGTGCATGGCGAGCACTGGTTGCGCGTGGCGATCACCAACCATCGCACACGGCGCGAGGATCTCGACCTTCTGGTGCATGAAACGGTGCGGCTGGGGCATGACATCGCAACGCAGGGTTCCGCGCCTTCCTAGTTACGGGCAGGCATGCGATTCTGCCGCGATGATTCGGGAGATCCAGGCCGTGACGCTGTTTCGTATGGTTGCACTGGCAGCGCTGGTCTTCACCGCCCCGGCGCAGGCCGCCGACATGGCCTTCTTCGTCAAGAACCTGCGCAAGGAATCTGTCGCGGTCGAGCTGTTCAGCCGCGACCGTGAGACGGTCTGGCCGGGCAATGACAAAGTGTTCCTGATCGAACCCGAGTCGCAGAAATCCGTGCCGCTGTCCTGCAATCAGGGCGAACATATCTGCTATGGCGCCTGGGTTGACGGCAATGACAGCCTCTCGGCCGGCGTCGGGCCGGACAATGACCAGCCCTGCGACACTTGCTGCTTCATCTGCGTGGAACACTCGACCGAGACGATCGATCTGGTGCCGTAGAGCGCGGAAGTTTCGTTGGACCCAAATTAAGTCGGGGATCGGCCCGTCCGGTCCACTTCCGCGATTCAGCGCTGCATGCAATGGTCGCCCCGCGGCAGAGTGGGCCGCTTATTCGGGGGTTCTCATGTTTCATGCCTATGCGCGCCGCATGCTGGCTGCGCTGTCCTTCGTCATGCTGTTTGCGCCGGCGGCGCAAGCCGACGATGTCACCTTCGCCATCAAGAACAGCCACCCGAACGCCATGCGCGTCGAGCTCTACAGCCAGGATCGCGACTATGTCTGGCCGGGCGAGGACAAGGACTATTTCCTCGACGACGGCGAGACCAAGCAGCTGCCGATATCCTGCAACGCGGGCGAATCGATCTGCTACGGCGCCTGGGTCGATGGCGACGAGGGCACCTATTGGGGCGTCGGTCCAGGCAACACGGAAAAATGCGAGGATTGCTGCTACACCTGCAACGGCGGCGAGACCGAGGAGATCGAACTGGTCCCCTGACCGGTTTGCCAGCTTGACGGTCTTCGGACCGGAAGCCATAGCCTGTGCAAATACCCAGCGCGCGACGCCTCGACCTGTTCAGACGAGACGCGCTTCAGGCAAAGGAGCTCAGCTATGGCCGGCATGGTCGAAAGCGACAAGATCGACGTCGGGTTTTCCGGCAAGCGCTGCATCCATTCGCGCAACTGCGTGCTCGGCGATCCGCACGTCTTCGTGCCCAACGCGCCGGGCCAATGGATCCATCCCGAGGCGGCCAGCGTCGAGAAGATCGTTGCCATCGCCGAAAGCTGCCCCTCGGGCGCCATCACCTACATCAGGAAGGATGGCGGGCCGCAGGAGCAGCCGCCGGTGGTCAACACCGTGCGGCTGCGCGAAAACGGCCCGCTGGCGGTACATGCCGAGATCGTGCTCGACGGCGAGACTTCTTATCGTGCCACGCTCTGCCGCTGCGGCGCCTCGGAAAACAAGCCGTTTTGCGACGGCAGCCACAACAAGTCCGGTTTTGCCGCCACCGGCGAGCCGCCGCTGAAGGACACGCCGGCGCTCGAAGCGAGGAATGGTCCGCTGAAAGTGACGCCGACCACCAATGGCCCGCTCAAGCTTGAGGGCAATCTCGAGATCGTCACCGGAACAGGCCATACGGTCGACCGCACACAACGCACCTTCCTCTGCCGCTGCGGCCATTCCGCCAACAAGCCGTTCTGCGATGGCACGCACAAGAAGGTGGGGTTTGTGGGGTAACTGTTTTGGCCGGCGGGACAGCACCCCCCTCTGTCCTGCCGGACATCTCCCCCGCAAGGGGGGAGATTGGCAGTTTCCGCCGGCGGCGCCCTTTTCGGCATTGAAGATTGGCGAAAGCGGGGATGACATCCGATCTCCCCCCTTGCGGGGGAGGTGCCTGGCAGGGCAGAGGGGGGTGCTGTCCCGCCGACCTCGCTTGTTCACCACCACCAACCTACCTACCGTGGCCCAGCGCTCGCGGCTTTATCGTCCGCTCCGTATCGGCTAAGGGCAGGGACAAATAAATTGCCACCCGGACCGCCGCCAAAAATGACCGCCAAGACCAAGCCAAAGCCGCTGTTCCTCGGGATCGACACCGGCGGCACCTATACCGATGCCGTGCTGTGGTCTGAAACGGAAGGCCCGCAAGAAGGCCCGAACAAGGGCAAGGTGCTGGCCAAGGCCAAGGCGCTGACCACCAGGCATGATCTTGCCGTGGGTATTTCCGGCGCCGTCGACGCGGTGCTGCAGAAAGCCGGAACCGATCCGGCTGATATCAAGCTGGTGTCGATGTCGACGACGCTTGCCACCAACGCGCTCGTCGAGGGCCAGGGCGGCCGCGTCGCGCTGGTGATGATCGGCTTTTCCGAGGGCGACCTCGCCCGCGACGGGCTCAAGGCCGCGCTCGGCACCGACCCGGTGGTTTTTTGTCCGGGCGGCCACGACGTCCATGGCAACGCGGCCAACCTCGATCTGTCCGGACTGGAAGCGGCGCTGCCGGAACTCGGCGCCTCGGTGTCCGGCTTTGCCGTCTGCGCCTATTTTGCCACCCGCAATCCGGCACATGAGATCGCCGCCCGCGAGCTGATCCGCGAAAAGACAGGCCTGCCGGTCACATCGAGCCATGAGCTGTCGGCCAAGCTCGGCGGCCCGCGCCGGGCGCTGACCACTTTGCTCAACGCCAGGCTGATCTCGATGATCGACCGATTGGTGGCGGCGACCGAAGGCTTTCTTGGAGAACGCAACATCGCAGCACCGCTGATGGTCGTGCGCGGCGATGGTGCGCTGGTTTCGGCCGCCTTTGCCCGCCAGCGGCCGATCGAGACCATTCTGTCCGGCCCGGCCGCCAGCCTGGTCGGCGCCCGCCACATGACCGGGCTCGACAACGCTGTGGTGTCCGACATCGGCGGCACCACCACCGACGTCGCCGTGCTCGACGGCGGCCGTCCCAGGCTCGATCCGGAAGGCGCCACCGTCGGCGGCTTCCGCACCATGGTCGAGGCCGTCGCCATGCGCACTTTCGGCCTCGGCGGCGATTCCGAAGTGGCGCTGGAAGATGGCGCGCTCAACCCGAAGATCCTGCTTGGGCCGCGCCGCCTGGTGCCGTTGGCGCTGGCCGGCATGGCGCATGGCGCGGCGGTGACCTCAGAGCTGGAGCGTCAGCTGCGCGCCCCCAATCCCGGCCGTATGGACGGCCGTTTCGCGGTGCGCACCGGCGTGCCCGACCGGCTCGCCGCCGGCCTGACCGGCGCCGAAGCCAGGCTTTACGAGGCCATCGGTGCCGTGCCGCTCGCCGTCGACAGGCTTTTGAGCTCGAACGCCCAGAACGCGACGCTGAACCGGCTGGTGTCGCGCGGGCTGGTGCATGTCGCCGGCTTCACCCCGTCGGACGCCGCCCATGTGCTCGGCAAGCAGGCGAACTGGGATCCCATCGCCGCGCGCCTCGGTGCCGAACTGTTCGCCCGCAAGCGTGACGGCCGTGGCCAGTTCATCGCCGCTTCGCCGGAAGCGATTTCGGAACGGGTGCTGGTGACGCTGACGCGCTGGTCGGCCGAATATATCCTCGAGACCGCCTTTGCCGAGGATGGGCTCGATGGCGCGTCGACGGTGGCGCACGCCCTGGTGCAGCGCGCGGTCGACGCGCATCCCGGCATCGCCCGGCTGAGCGTGGCGCTCGATCGCCCGGTCATCGGCCTCGGCGCCTCGGCGCCGCTGCATTATGCCGGCCTGCCGCCTCTAATCGGCAATGACTGCGTGGTGCCCAGGGATACCGATGTCGCCAACGCGCTCGGCGCCGTCGTCGGCCAGGTCAGGGTATCGGCCGAGGCGCGGGTCAGCCAGCCCATGGAAGGGCTGTTTCGTCTCGCCTCGGGCGAGACCGTGCGCGATTTCCTCGACGAGGCGACGGCGATCGCGGCGGCCGAGGCCGATGTCCGCGCCATCGTCGCGGAGCGTGCCAGGGATGCCGGCACCGACAGCGCCGAGATCGACGTTGCCACCGAATTCCGGGTCTCGACCGTCGAAGCCCAGCGCATGTTCATCGAGGCGCATGTCGTGGCCGTGGCCTCGGGAAGGCCGCGCATTGCGGTTTGAGCGGGGCGGCGAAATACGCCACCTTCACCCTAAGCTGAATTGACCCGGCAAACCTGACATGCCAAAGGCCCGCAAAGCCTTTCATCTGGAGTAGCCTGATGACCGACCGCATCGAGATCGCCGGATTGCGGATTGCCCGCGAGCTGCATGAGTTCGTGGCCAGGGAAGCGCTGCCGGGCACGGAGATCGAAGCGGACGCCTTCTGGAACGGTTTTTCGGCCATTGTCCATGATCTGGCGCCGAAGAACCGGGCGCTGCTGGCAAAGCGCGACGCCATCCAGGAACAGATAGACGGCTGGTATCGCGACCATGGCGCACCCGTCGACATGGAGGCCTACAAGGGCTTTCTGAAAGAGATCGGCTACCTCGTTCCGGAAGGCCCGGCCTTCAGTGTCTCGACCAACAATGTCGACCCGGAAATCGCTGATGTTGCCGGACCGCAGCTGGTCGTGCCGGTGATGAATGCGCGCTATGCGCTCAACGCCGCCAATGCGCGCTGGGGTTCGCTCTACGACGCGCTCTACGGCACCGATGCCATCCCCGAAACGGATGGCGCCGAAAAGGGCAAAACCTTCAATCCGGCGCGCGGCGCCAAGGTCGTTGCCTGGACGAAGACCTTTCTCGACGAGGCTGCCCCGCTCACCCTAGGCAAATGGGCCGGCGTGAATGGTCTGTCGCTGGCGCAAGGCGCCCTGCGGCTGAGCGCCGGCGCCGGCTCGACGACGCTGGCCGACCCCAGGCAATTCGTCGGCTATCGTGGCGATGCCGCCAATCCCGATACCGTGCTGCTTGTGCGCAACGGCCTGCACATCGAGATCGTGATCGACCGCAACAACCAGATCGGCCGCACCGATCCGGCTGGCATCGCCGATGTCATCCTGGAATCGGCGCTGACCACCATCCAGGACTGCGAGGATTCGGTCGCGGCGGTGGATGCGCCAGACAAGGTCGTCGTCTACCGCAACTGGCTCGGCCTGATGAAGGGCGATCTGACGGAAGAGATCACCAAGGGCGGCAAGAGTTTTGTCCGCAAGCTCAATCCTGACCGCTCCTACACCGCGCCCGCCGGCGGCACGCTGACCGTGCCCGGCCTCTCGCTGATGCTGGTCAGGAATGTCGGCCACCTCATGACCAATCCGGCGATACTGGATCGCGACGGCAACGAGGTTCCGGAAGGCATCATGGATGCGGCGATGACGGCGCTGATCGCGCTGCACGATGTAGGGCCGAACGGCCGCCGCGCCAATTCCCGCGCCGGCTCGATGTATGTCGTGAAACCCAAGATGCATGGGCCCGACGAAGTCGCTTTCGCCGTCGAGATATTCGACCGCGTCGAAGCGCTGCTCGGCATGACTGAGAATACCATCAAGATGGGCATCATGGACGAGGAGCGGCGCACCACCGTCAACCTCAAGGAGGCGATCCGCGCCTCAAAAGAGCGTGTCGTGTTCATCAACACCGGCTTCCTCGACCGCACCGGCGACGAGATACACACCTCGATGGAAGCCGGCCCGATGATCCGCAAGGGCGACATGAAGCAGGCCGCCTGGATTTCCGCCTATGAGGCGTGGAATGTCGACATCGGGCTGGAATGCGGCTTGGCCGGCCACGCCCAGATCGGCAAGGGCATGTGGGCGATGCCCGATCTGATGGCGGCGATGCTGGTCGAGAAGATCGCCCACCCCAGGGCCGGCGCCAACACCGCCTGGGTGCCGTCGCCGACGGCGGCGACGCTGCACGCCACGCACTATCACAAGGTCGATGTCCATGCCGTGCAGGCGGCGCTGAAGAACCGGCCGAAGGCCAGGCTCGACGACATCCTGTCGGTGCCGGTCGCGGTGCGGCCGAACTGGTCGCCCGAAGACATCCAGAAGGAACTCGACAACAACGCCCAGGGCATTCTTGGCTATGTCGTGCGCTGGATCGACCAGGGCGTCGGCTGCTCGAAAGTGCCTGACATCAACGATGTCGGCCTGATGGAAGACCGCGCCACGCTGCGTATTTCCTCACAGCACATCGCCAACTGGCTGCACCACGGCGTGTGCAGCGAGGACCAGGTGATGGCGACGATGAAGCGCATGGCTGACATCGTCGACCGCCAGAACGAGGGCGACCCGCTTTACCAGCCGATGGCGGCCGACTTTGACAAGTCGATAGCCTTCCTCGCCGCCTGCGATCTCGTCTTCAAGGGCCGGGTCCAGCCCAACGGCTACACCGAGCCGGTGCTGCACGCGCGGCGGCTGGAACTGAAGGCGAAGCAGGGCTGAGCAGGCACAAACGGCGGATCGGTGGCGTGATTGCCGCCAACGGTGATCAGCCGCGTTTCTCTCAACCAGCGGCGCTGCTGTGAATGGGGCGGCGGGTTTTTCGGCCTGGCTTTCTCCGGAAGTGAGGCGTCAGGAAGCTGTATGGTCCAGGAGCCGGATGGTGGGATCTCGGCGGTGTTCGGAGTTGACCCGATCGACGCCTTCCACCGTAATCGCGATCGTCCCGTTTTCCACTCTTGCTATCCAGCCCTTCGCTTTCAGGTACCAGAGATGAAACTCGAGATGCTCTCGCGGACAGCCTGACAGGCGTTCGAGCTCCACATCTCCGATCCCGGGATTGCTGACGTCGTGCCGGCGCTTCGCATAAAGCAGCGACAGCAGCCTGGCCTGGATCACGACATCCCGCTCGACGCCCTTGGTGCTGCTGGCTTCCTCGGTCAGCTCGCGGCGAAGGCCGGCATGGTCCTTGTACGCGATGTCGTATTGAGCGCGTTTGACCGGATCCTTGAGCGTATTGTGGGCTTCCACGATTTCGCTGAAGCGGGCTTCATCGCCGGTTTCGCGATTGTCGGGATGATAGCGCATCGCAAAATAGCGAAATATGCGCTCCAGCGTTTCCGAGTTGGCGTTCGGGCTAACTTCCAAAACTTCGTAGTAGTCAATGAACATAGCGGGCTCCCCGACCGCAACCATATTCGCATTGTCTAAATAAGGAATGTCCGATGCAGAGACCAAGACTTTGGTCCGGCGTCGATGACGTCCACGCTTCTGGAAGAGGAAGAAAATGGCCGGCGCCCGCTCGGTGGGGGCCGTTGGGGACGCCGGCCAAGCGGACATTCAGGTCCGCCGCACCGTGGAGATGATCGATTCGCGGAGGCCGGGTTATGGCGTGATCGCGGAAGGCAATGTGGCGAGGTCGGTTTGTCGGGCGGCGAGTGACCTACGCCGCCTGCGCCATCCGCTCCGAGCTCATGCGGTAGGAGATCGCTTCGGCCAGATGGATTCGGCCGACGGTTTCGCTGGCGTCGAGATCGGCGAGCGTCCGCGCCACCTTCAGCACGCGGTGATAGGCGCGCGCCGAAAAGGCGAGCTTTTCGCTGGCGTCCTTGAGCAGCGACAGGCCGGCGGCGTCCGGCATGGCGATCTCCTCGATGACCGAGGGCGCGCAATGCGCGTTGGTGGTGGCGCGGGTGGCGCCGAGCCGCTCGAAACGTTCGCGCTGGATGGTGCGGGCGCGTGCCACACGCAGCGCCACATCGGCACTTTTCTCCGCCCGATCGGGCCGGATCAAGTCGCTAGCCGACACTGCGGGCACTTCGATCCTGAGATCGATGCGGTCGAGCAGCGGGCCCGAAATGCGCGCCTGGTAGTCGGTGCGGCAACGCTCGCCGCGCAGGCAGCGATAGCCCGGCTCGCCGGCCATGCCGCAGCGGCACGGGTTCATCGCCGCCACCAGCTGGATACGCGCCGGATAGGTGACGCGATGGTTGGCCCGCGCGATCATGCAGTCGCCGGTCTCCAGCGGCTGGCGCAGCGCATCGAGCGTCTGCGGCGTGAACTCGGGAAACTCGTCGAGAAACAGCACGCCGTGATGGGCAAGCGACACTTCACCCGGCCGTGCGCGGATGCCGCCGCCGACCATCGCCGCCATCGAAGCCGAGTGGTGCGGCGCGCGGAACGGCCGCCGGTCGGTCAGCTTGCCTTCGCCGAGCTCTCCCGCCACCGAGGCGATCATCGAGACTTCGAGCAATTCCTTCGGCGCCAGCGGCGGCAGGATCGACGGCAGCCGCTGCGCCAGCATCGATTTGCCGGATCCAGGCGGTCCGATCATAAGCAGATTATGACCGCCGGCCGCCGCCACCTCCAGCGCCCGCTTGGCGGTCTCCTGGCCCTTGATGTCGGCGAGGTCAGGCAGATCCAGCGCCGCGGCGTGCATACCGGCCTCGGGGCGCGACAGCACCTGCGTGCCACGAAAATGATTGGCGATGGCAATCAGGCTGCGCGGTGCCAGAATGTCGATATCCTTTCCAGCCCAGGCCGCTTCCGGCCCGCATGCGAACGGGCAGATCAGGCCCTTGCCCTCGGCATTGGCGGCGATCGCCGCCGGCAAGGAGCCGGCGACCGCGGCAATCGTGCCGTCGAGTGACAATTCTCCAAGCACGACATAGCCAGCCAGCATGTCGCCCGGAATGGCGCCCAGCGCGGCCATTAGGCCGAGTGCGATCGGCAGGTCGTAGTGGCTGCCTTCCTTCGGCAGGTCGGCCGGCGCCAGATTGACAGTCACCTTCTTCGACGGCATCGACAGGCCAGAAGCATGCAGTGCGGCCTGCACCCGCTCGCGGCTTTCGGCCACCGCCTTGTCGCCCAGGCCGACGATGTGCATGTTGACCTTGCCGGGCGCGATCATCACCTGCACGTCGACCGGCACGGCCTCGATGCCCTGGAAAGCGACCGTGCGAACCCGCGCCACCATCGTGCAACCCCAATTCAGGCTGGCCCCAGCCCTGCGTTCAGGCCAGGAACGGCCACCAGGGCAGACAATCACACTTCCACGGTCAAATCAAGAACATTACGGGAACGCATGACCGCCTGGGTTGCAGCCGAATTGGGCGCGGTTGCAAAAACGGAACATGGTTAAGACAAAATGAAACGGCTTACCCGCGCTTGCCCTCGACCGCGTCCCAGAACAGGCTGGCGATGTCAGCGCCGCCGAAGCGCTTGACCTCGCGCACGCCGGTCGGCGAGGTCACGTTGATCTCGGTCATGTAGTCGCCGATGACGTCGATACCGACCAGGATGAAGCCGCGCTCTTTCAGCGAGGGCCCGATGCGGGCGCAGATCTCGCGTTCGCGCTCCGTCAGTTCGGTCTTTTCGGCGCGGCCGCCGACATGCATGTTGGAGCGGGAATCATGTTCGGCCGGCACCCGGTTGATGGCGCCGACCGGCTCGCCGTCGATCAGGATGATGCGCTTGTCGCCCTTGCGCACGTCCTTGAGATAGCGCTGCACGATATAGGGTTCGCGGAACATCTGGCCGAACATTTCCAGCAGCGAGGCAAGGTTGCGGTCGGCCTCCAGCATGTGGAAGATACCGGCGCCGCCATTGCCGTACAGCGGCTTGATGATGATGTCGCCGAACTCCTTGCGGAAGGCGGCAACTTCGAGTGGATCCTTGGTGATCAGCGTGTCCGGCATCAGGTCGGCAAATTCGGTGACGAAGATCTTTTCGGGGCTGTTGCGCACCCAGGCCGGGTCGTTGACCACGAGCGTTTTCGGATGGATGCGCTCCAGGATGTGCGTGGTGGTGATGTAGTTCATGTCGAAGGGTGGATCCTGGCGCAGCAGCACGACATCCATCTCCGACAGATCGGTGCGCACCTTCTCGCCCAGCGAATAGTGGCTGCCCTTCTCGTCGCGCACCTGCATTTCCTCGATGCGGGCAAACACCTTGCCGTCGCGCAACGACAGCCGATCCGGCGTGTAGTGGAACAGCTCATGGCCACGCCGCTGCGCTTCCAGCGACAGCGCGAACGAGGTGTCACCGGCGATCGACACGGTGGAGATGTGGTCCATCTGGACGGCGATTTTCAGCTTCATGGCGGGTCTCCGGAGGCTCGGATGGACGACTGTCTTGCCTGTACAGGCTCACTGCCCGTCTGCCAATCGCGACATTCCTAGGATTGGCATCCGACACCCGAATGCGTTGCTTTCATCGATCCTTCGAAACAGTCGCGATTGCCCGTGGAAAATCGATTTCGCGATACGTTTCCTAAAGGGTTTGCTGCCAGTCTGAAAATAAATTCCGACGTCACAAAACAGGGACACCGATGCAAACTTCGTTTGGCACCGGTCAGGCAAACAGGGAGAGCACGGATCTGGCATTCACAGATCCGTTGACCGGGCTTGGCAACCATCGCCGCTTCTTCGACAAGGTCGATCGCCTGATCGCCGACCGTGCCGACGATCCCGCGCCCTTTACCGTCGGCATTCTCGACCTCGACGGCTTCAAGCCGATCAACGATCTGTTCGGCCACAAGGCCGGCGATGACATCCTGATCCAAGTGGCGATGCGGCTGCGCGCCTCGATGGACGGCCATTCCACGGTCTGCCGCATCGGCGCCGACGAATTCGCCTTTCTCTATCCCCTGGTGTTCAGCGAGGATGCAGCGGCCGAAAAGTCCCGCATGCTGATCGAGATCCTGTCGGCGCCCTACGATGTCGGCGAACGCACCGCCAGGCTTTCGGCCTCGGTCGGCTGCTCGCTGTTCTATTCGGGCGACGAGACCACGGAAATCCTCATCAACAAGGCCGAGACGGCGCTCTATCACGCCAAGCGTTCCGGCCGTGGCCGCGTCGTCGTCTACACCCGTGAGATGGAAGAGGCGGCCAAGCGCGTCACCCGCATCGAACAGGCGCTGCGCCGTGCTGTCTCGGCCGGCGAGGTCGAGCCGCATTTCCAGCCCATCGTCGATCTCAACACGCGCCGCACCATCGGCTTCGAGACGCTGGCGCGCTGGACAGATCGCGACCTCGGCTCGGTGCCGCCGACCGTCTTCATTCCCATCGCCGAGGAGCGCGGCATCATCGGCCCGTTGTCGCAACTGGTGCTGCGCAAGGCGACCGAGGCCGCCAGAAGCTGGCCGAAGGACTTGTTCCTGTCGTTCAACCTGTCGCCCTCGCAGCTCGTCGACCAGAACACCGGCCTGCACATACTGGCAATCCTCGACCGCACCGGCTTCGATCCGCGCCGGCTGGAGATCGAGATCACCGAGACCGGCCTGATGAACGACCCGGCCTCTGCGGCGCAGATCGTCGAGGATCTGCGCCGCGTCGGCATCCGCGTCTCGCTCGACGATTTCGGCACCGGCCAGTCCTCGCTCGGCCGTCTGCGGGAATTCCATTTCGACAAGCTCAAGATCGATCGCGCCTTTGTCTCCTCCATTCTCGACGACAGGCCGTCGGAGCACATCATCCGCGCCATCCTCGCAATGTGCGAGGGGCTCGGCATGGATGTCGTCGCCGAAGGCATCGAGCAGGAAGCGCAGGCCGACCGCCTGGTCCAGTTCGGCTGTGCCGGCGGGCAAGGCTATCTGTTCGGCAAGCCCGTCGATGCCGACGCCACGCTCGGCTATCTCCGCGATTCCTTCCGCGGCGCCCTGCGCGCCAAGGCGATCTGACCGGCGATCCTCCGCGATCCCCGACCCCAACGATGCCGCTGTGCGCACCCGGTGCGGCGCATTGTCGTTTTGTCTGACATAAGCCCTGAAATTTGGCGGTTCGCCCTTGCCCGCGCGCCTTGCGTGGCTAGGATGCGCGCCGGTCACGCTACAGCGCCGCGCGTCTTTCAAGACGCGCAAACGACGCTGTAGCTTTTAACGTTTGCGCATGATCCCTTTCCGAAAATCGATCCGATTTTCGGGGTCATCCGCTGGAGAGAACAGATATGATGCCATCGGCGCATTTTGCCGACCTCGAGGGGGCCTCGGTGCTGATCACCGGCGGCGGCTCCGGGATAGGTGCTGCACTGACCGAGGGTTTTGTGCGCCAGGGCGCCAATGTCGCCTTCATCGACATCGCCGACGGCCCGAGCATGGCCCTTACCGACCGCATCGAAAAAACGTTCGGCAAGAGGCCGCTCTATCTCAGGACCGATCTGCGCGACGTCGAGGCCCTGCGGGCGTCGGCGGCCAAGGCGGCCGAGGCGCATGGCGATGTCACCGTCCTGGTCAACAATGCGGCCTGGGATGAACGCCACGCCGTCGAGGATGTGACGGTCGAGTTCTGGGACAACAACCAAGCCATTAATCTGCGGCCGCATTTCTTCACCGCGCAGGCGGTGGCGCCGGGCATGAAGCGGGCCGGCGGCGGCTCGATCATCAACTTCACCTCGACATCCTATCTGATCAACCACCCCGACATGCCGTCCTACACGGCCGCCAAGGCCGGCATCCTGGGTCTGACCAAGGGACTGGCCGGCAAGCTCGGTGTGGACGGCATCCGCGTCAACGCCATTGCGCCCGGCTGGGTGATCACCGAGCGGCAGAAGGAGCTCTGGGTGACCGAACAGGGGCTTGCCGCCCATGTCGCCAAGCAATGTATCAAGCAGGTGATGCAGCCCGACGACATCGTCGGCACCGTGCTGTTCCTCGCCTCGGACGCCTCGCGCATGCTGACCGCGCAGATGCTGGTCGTCGATGGAGGTTTCCTGTGAACCCAGCCGGCAATGCACCGGCGGTCGCGGCCGTCGACTGGGGCACGACCCGCATGCGGGTCTGGCTGATCGACGGGCAAGGCAAGGTGCTTGCCGAACGCCGTGGCGACGATGGCCTGATCACCGCCCAGCAAAAGGGCTTTTCGACCATCCTCGAAGGGCATCTGGCGGCGATGGGAGCACCAGCGGCGCTGCCCGTCATCATCTGCGGCATGGCCGGATCCCGCCAAGGCTGGCTGGAAGCGCCCTATGTCACCGTGCCGGCGCCGCTTAGCGCCATCCTTGCTGGTGCTGCCAGCGTGCCCGGCCAGAGCCGCGACATCCGCATCGTTCCGGGTCTTGCCCAGCGGCTGGCCGATGCGCCCGACGTCATGCGCGGCGAGGAAACCCAGCTTGCCGGCGCCGGCCTGCCGGCCAAGGGGCGCCAACTGGTCTGCATGCCCGGCACCCATTCGAAATGGGTGCTGGTCGAGGATGGCGCGGTTGCCGGCTTCGGCACCTGGCCGACCGGTGAGCTGTTTTCCGTGCTTGCCGCGCATTCGATCCTGCGCCATTCGCTCGGCGAGCACCCCAAGCCCGTCACATCGGACAATCCGTTCTTCCGCCGCTGGTGCGAAACCGCATTGGGTGATGGCGGCGATGTCACCTCGCGGCTGTTTTCCATCCGCGCCGCCGGCCTGCTGCAGGATTTGAAAGCCGACGATGCCGCCGCCTGCCTGTCCGGCCTGTTGATCGGCGGCGAGATCGCCTCCGCCAGCCGCCGGCATGGCGCCGGCACGGAACCCGTGGTGCTGATTGCGTCCGGCGCGCTGGCCGCGCTCTACCAGGCCGCACTTGGTTTTGCCGGGCTTAAGGTCCGGACCGTCGATGCTGACGAGGCGGTGCGTGCCGGTCTCGTCGAGGCGGCGCGTGAGAACGGCATGATCGCCAGAATTGGAGCAGCCCGATGAGCCAGACCGCACCTTTCCCCAAGCTCAAGCGCGGCCTGGTTGCCATCCTTCGCGGGCTCAAGTCCACCGAGGCGATGGCCATGGGCCAGGCGCTGTTCGATGCCGGCATCGAGGCGATCGAAGTGCCGCTGAACTCCCCGCAACCGTTCTCGTCGATCGCCCGCATCGTCCAAGTGCTGCCGAAAACGGCGCTGGTCGGCGCCGGCACGGTGCTGACGCCGGCCGATGTCGATGGCTTGAACCAGGCCGGAGGGCGGCTGCTGGTTAGTCCCAACATCGATGCCGAGGTGATGGCGCGCGCCATGCATTACGGCATGGTGACGATGCCCGGCGTGTTCACGCCGACCGAAGCCTTCCTGGCGATCAAGCTCGGCGCCTCGGCGCTGAAATTCTTCCCGGCGAGCGTGCTGGGTGCCGGCGGCATTTCCGCGATGCGCGCCGTGTTGCCGGCGCAGACATTGGTCGGCGCCGTCGGCGGTGTCTCTGAAAAGGATTTTGCCGGCTACAAGGCTGCCGGCGTGACCGCCTTTGGACTGGGATCCAGCCTGTTCAAGCCTGGCATGGGCGTCGACGAGGTGGCCGCGCGTGCGCAAGCTGCCGTCGCGGCCTGGGATGCGGCGTTCGGAGAAGCAGGATGAGCGAAGCCATTGTTTCGGTTTTTTCCGATCACGTCTGCCAGCTCGGCGAGGGGCCGAGCTACGATCCCGCCACCGATACGCTCTACTGGTTCGACATCGTCAACGGCCAGCTTCTGGAGAAACGGCTGTCCGGCGGCGCGACCACCGCCCATGAGCTTGGCCAGATGGCGAGCGCCATCGCCGTCATCGACGACAAGCGCCAGCTGATCGCCGCCGAGACCGGCCTTTATGTCCGCGATGTCGCGACCGGCAAACTGACGCTGCACACGTCCGTCGAGGCCGACAATCCGGTCACGCGCTCCAACGATTCCCGGGTCCACCCCTGCGGCGCCTTGTGGATGGGCACCATGGGTAAGGGCGAGGAAAAAGGCGCGGGTTCGATCTACTGGTTTTTCAAGGGCGAACTGCGCCGCCTGTTTTCGGACATCACCGTCTCCAATTCGATCTGTTTTACCGAGGATGGCGCGATCGCTTACTACACCGATACCTCGACCGGGCTGCTGATGCGCGTCGCCTGCGACCCGGCGACAGGTCTGCCTGCAGGTGAGCCAAAGCTGTTCGTCGATCACCGCTCGGCCAAGGGCTATATTGACGGATCCGTGCTCGACCGCGACGGCATCCTGTGGAACGCCGTCTGGGGCGGCAGCGTCATCGAAGCCTACGGACCCGACGGCAAGCTCGTCCGCACGGTCGCCATGCCGGTGACGCAGCCATCCTGCCCGGCCTTTGTCGGCGCCAAGGCCGACCGGTTGGCGGTCACCTCCGCCTGGTCGGGCAAAGACGAGAAGCAGCGTCTGCTGGATCTCCAGGGCGGCATGACCTTTCTGCTCGATATTCCCGTCAACGGCCGCTTCGAGCCGCGCGTGCTGATCGCCTGAGCGAACTGGATTCTGCGGTCGGACGGTGCGTTGTCACGCAACCGCCCGCGCCGTGTCGGTTTCGCGAGAGCCGATTGTCTTCACCATGCGATGGTAGGCGATCCTACTGCCGGGGATCGTCATCTCATGCCCAGCCGCAAGCCGAAACTGATCCTCGTCCATGAGCCGGAAAAGGCCTGCCTGGACCGTCTGGTCGCCGACGGTCATGCACCGCAGCGCGCCGCGGAAATCGCGTCGTATTTGGCGCAGTCGACCGACCTCGCCCCCGAATTCGACATGCTTGGCCGTACCTGCCAGGCACGCGGCCTGTCGTTCACGCCGGTGGCGCTGGACGACGCCGCGAGCGTGCTCGCCGGCGAGCACCCCAGCACAACGCTGGTCTGGACGCTGACCGACGGCATCGCCTATTTTCGCGGCGGCGCGGCGCCCGCTCTGGCGCGATTGGGCGGTTTCAACACGATCGGCGCAGATGATGCGCTGCTCGCGCTCTGCCAGGACAAGTTCCGCTCCGGCGCCGTGCTCGGCGCACTCGGCCTGCCGGTGCCGCAGGCCGGGCTTGCGCGCGACGGCCAATGGCTGGTCGAGCCGCCGGCCTCGCCCGCCGGCTGGTTCGTCAAGCCCAACCGGCTCGGCGCCAAGATCGGCATCTGGCCGGATTCGCGCTGCAGCGACCTCGGCCACGCGCTGGAGCTCAGCCGGCGCGTGTTTTCGGCCTATCGCGATGATGTCGTCGTCCAGCCCTATGTCGCCGGCCGCAACGTGCGCGCCAGTTTCCTCGGCCTGGTGCCAGGTGCCGGGGTCGAAGCGCTTGGCGTGGCCTTTGTCGATTCAGGCGCCGATTTCCAGACCATGGCGGACAGCTTGGCGCTCTACGGCGACACTGGCGAGGCAGCGAAAGCGGCTGGACAGTATGCCCAACCGGAACTCGTCGCGGTTGCCGACAGCCAACCGGCCGCCGACGCCACGATACGTGCGATCGCCGGGCGGCTGATGAGCGGGCTCGGCCTGCGCGATGTGTTTTCCATCGATCTCAGGGTCGAGGCCGACGACACCGTCCACCTCATCGAGTTCGAGGTCTGCCCCGGCCTGCCCTGCTTCGATTTTCGCGCCTATTGCCGCCAGCAATGGGGCCTCGAGCTGGCCGACGCCATGGCCGAAACCGCGGCCAGCCGGCTGATCGGTGTCGACCGATAGCTGCGCGCCTTGTGTCGGCGGGCTAACCAGCAGACGCTACCCGCCAGGCATTCGCTCGACCGCCTGCAAGGACGGGTCCATCTTGTCCCAGGCATGGCCGTGGCTTGTGTAGGTCACCATCTGCGGGCTGAATTGTTCCGGATCGTCGAGGCTGGCCGCGTGGACCGCTATAAATTCGGGCATGGCGACGGATATCAGAAACACCGGCGTTCCGCAGGTTGGACAGAAGGTATGGATTTTTTCATTGCCGCTGGCGCCCGCCACGCGCCAGGTGCTCACTTCCCCGGTGATGGCCATATCGGCGCGCTGGCCGAAGGTCAGGTAGGATCCGTGGCCGGTGCCTGAGCGCTTCTGGCAATCGCTGCACTGGCAGTGGTTCTGGAAGATCGGCTCGTCATTGGTTTCGTAACGGATCGCGCCGCATGCGCAGCCGCCGGTAAAGCGTTTGGTCATTGCCATTCTCCACGGGTCTGATTCTGCTTGAGGTCGCAACATCAGGCCGATTTCGGCTTGGCGAAAATGTCGATGCCGCTGCCGGTTTCGAGGAAGGATTTCAGGCTGGACAGCACCGCCGGCCAGCCCTGGCTGACGCCTTTCGCCATGCCGCTGCCGGCCTCGAGTTCGTCATGGCTGACGGTCAGCCGCACCATGGTGTCGTATTCCTCGATGGCGAACGTCACCCGGCTGGTTTTCGACGGATCGTCCGCCTGCGAAGCGTTCGCCCAGGTGATGACGAGGCGGGTCGGCGGCGAAATCTCGACGACATTGCCGACGAGTTCGACGGTCCGTTCGTCATTGGCGCGGATATGTTCCCATTTCGAGCCCGGCGTCCATTCGGAGACGTTCTCGTGACCCCAGTAGCGCTTCGCGATCTCGGGCTTGATTATGGCCTCGAACACCTTCTGCGGCGTCGAGCGGATATAGGTCACGTAGACAAAGCTGGTCGTTTCCCTGGTCATTGGTCTTCTCCTTCGAGTTCTTGCTTCAGGTCGTGCAACAGGCTGAGCCGCTGCCGTTCGAATTTCCGCACCCAGCGCTCGTAGACTTCGTGCAGCGGCACGGGATTGATGAAATGCAGCTTTTCGCGGCCGCGCTTGACCGTGCTCACCAGATTGGCCGCCTCCAGCAGGTCGAGGTGCTGGGTGGCGGATTGCCTGGCCATGTCCAAATGGTCGCAAAGCTGGCCGAGTGTCTGCCCGTTCTGCTCGCACAGAAGGTCAAGCAGCCTTCTGCGTGTCGGATCGCCCAGCGCTTTGAAAACCTTGTCGGCGTCCATCTGCCTCACTCTGTTGTAAGGCATAATATGCAGGTAAATACCTGCATGTCAACCGGCAATCCGACCCGCATCGCAAGACTGGATGCGGCTATTCGGACTCGGACATTGATTGCGCGATGGGCCGCCCCGGCCATGTACCTGATGTCGGAGCCCTGCTTAGCGGCGCCAAACTGCGGACGTAAATCTGCAGGATTTCGTCTGAAGTCCTGCTACTAGCGCTGCAGCAGGGATTTGACAGGATGCCTATCGACGGCCGAGATTTCATCGTTCGTTGGTGGACCATCCTAAGCGTTCGAGATTGGCCGAAGCCTCCCAACTTCGTCATCCTAGGGCGAAGCAGGAGCGAAGCTCCGTCGCGGAGACCCTGGGATCCATGCCGCGACCTTGGCCGAAGAATGCAGCGGAGCAGAATTCTACACCGCTGCAACGCTTTGAAGTCGCGGCATGGCAACTGTGTTCATGCGAAAGCTTTTTTATCACGGATGATGGCGTTTAGGACGACGAGGAGCTTCCTTGCGACGGCGATGATAGCCTTCTTCTTTGACGCTGAGCGAGCTGCGATGGCGC
>NZ_RZRT01000004.1:244059-337317 GCF_003998295.1 Mesorhizobium sp. M7A.F.Ca.US.011.01.1.1 | reverse complement strand
TTCGCGAAGATCCATCGAATAAGGCTTGCCCATCCATGCTGACCTCCTTGCCCAGCATGAAGGTTGAATCAGATTTGCACGCCTAAGGGAATCCCAAGCCGATTCAGTCTCATTTCATCCCGCTCTAGGCGAAGTGCGTCGCGCCGCCGCTCTTGCCCTGCGTGAGGCGTTTGAGAAGGGAACAGGGATCAGCGTTGCCGATCACCAGCTAGACGTTTTTCTGATCGAACCCGGCAGCGACAGATATCTGGGCCGGCTCTGCAAGTTCAGTCAGTGTCCGAAGGGAAAGCTCGACTGCCTGGTTCCCGGGTGTGGCGAGATCGCCTTCAACAAGTGCGTTGCCGACTTCACGCCGCATGCTGATCTGCTCGCCCCAGCTCAAGGCGCGATGCTCTACAAGCGTGGTGTCGGGCGGATGCGCTCCGCGCTTGACCTGCCGCAGACTGGCTGAAAGCCCGCAGGGCTGGGCGAGCCGCGCCTTCAGTGCTTCAGACGATCGTCTCATATGCGCGAATCGGGACGTTGCCTTGCGGAGGCGGGTGGCGTCTTGCGGAGGAAGTCTGCTTGGCGCGGGCATTGTGTATACGGGCATACCTATATCCGCATGGGTTTTTCAATTAGGCTCGATGCTGTGTGAAAACGGGGAGCATCGATTGCGAGGATTTGCGGAAAGCGTGATGCAGGGGCCGCGGACCGTGGCCGAACAGGTCGCCAATGTCCTGCGCGAAGCGATTGCCAGTGGAACCATCAGGGCGGGCACGCCGCTGCGCCAGGATGAATTGGCCGAGCAGTTCGGCTTCAGCCGCATGCCAATTCGTGACGCCCTTCGCCAATTGGAAGCCGAAGGTATTGTTTCCATTCATCCCACAAAAGGCGCGCAGGTCGCCCGGATGGACGGCGCCGAGATCAGTGAAATCTACGCGCTGCGCGAGCTGCTCGAAAGCGAGGCGCTCCGGCTTTCGGTACCCAGCCTCTCCGGCGCGAAGTTCGACGAGGCCGAACAGGTGCTCGATCAGATCGACGCGGAGCGCAATGTCGGCCGTTGGGAGGCATTGAACCGGGCCTTCCATCTGGCTCTCTATGATGCTTGTGGCAACCATCAATTGCTCGGCCTGATCGAGGCGCACCACAATGCCGCCGATCGCTACGTCCGCATCCTGCTGTCGAACCTGGACTATCGCAGCCGCTCGCAGACGGAGCATCGCGAGTTGCTGGCCGCCTGCCGGCGGCGCGACGGCGACAGGGCCATAAGCATTCTGCGGAAGCATCTTCGCGAGGGAAGCGAGACGCTGGTCAGCGCGATCAGGGAAGATGGCCTGTCGCGAAAATCCTGACGGCGTGGCTCATGGGCATGCGATGGACTTCAGCCCTGCGCCGGCCTGCGTTCGACGATGTAGATGTGGTCGGCCGCCAGCACCACTTCGCCGCGCTGGTTGATCACCTCGCAGCGCTCGATCACCCGTCCCGACCCCGGCCTCTTCGGGTCGTCTTCCCTGGCCGTAATTGTGGTTCGCGTGCGGATCGTGTCGCCGATGAACACCGGCTTGATGAAGCGCAACCGGTCGTAGCCATAGGAAAAGGCGACAGGGTTGATGACGGTTGCCGTCAGCCCGATGCCGACCGAGAACACCAGAGTGCCATGCGCAATGCGCTGGCCGAATGGCGTCGTCTTCATGAACTCGGCGTCCATGTGATGCGGGAAGAAATCGCCGGTGTGGCCGGCATGGACGATGAAGTCGGTCTCGGTGATGGTGCGGCCGCTGGTCAGGCGTGACGACCCGATTTGGTAGTCCTCGAAATACTGGGTCTGTTCCATCAGGGTCTTTCCGCGATCGGCGTTGCCGGTGCCGCACTCGACTGATACGCCGCCTCGACCAGCGCCATCGTGCTCCACGCGTCCTCGACCGGGCTGATCAGCGTAGCATCTTCTCCGGTAGCAAAACGCTGGACATTGGCCATGCGGCCGACGAAGGCGTCGGGAAACCACTCGCCGGCCAAGGGCACTGCGATCCAGCCCGTCCCGCCTTTCGGATAGATCTCCAGAATATCCGGTTCGCCTGTGGGATAGTCGAGGTTGAGTCCGAGCTTGAGATAGGCGGCGCCCTCGGTGCCGCAGATGCGGAACTCGCAGGCTTGGTGGCGGCGGCCGAACTTGTGGTCGTGGTTGATCGACAGCGCGCAGCGCACGGTGTCGCCATAGTCGAGAATGGCGCTGGTGCGCGTCTGCGCCACGGCATGGTTGGGATGGCCGAGCGTCTTGGCGTGCACACCCTTGGGATCGCCGAGCAACTGCCGGATCAGGTCGAGATAGTGGATCGAATGCATGGCGATCTCGACGCGCGGCGCCTTGAGCAGGAACTCCCAAAGCTGCCACGGTGTCGCCAGCGCCAGCCAGGCATCGAAGTCGACGATCTCGCCGAGCCAGCCCTTGCCAATAGCATCCTTGAGCGCCAGCATCATCGGCGCGAAGCGCAATTGGAAGTTCACCGCTGAGTGCAGCTGCCGGGCGCGGCAGATCTCGAGGATCGCGGTCGCCTCGGCAAGATTGCTGCCCATCGGCTTCTGGATCAGCACCACCGCGCCGTCCGGCAAGGACTTCAGCACATCGGCATGACGCGACGGCGGGGTGGCAAGGTCGAAGATCGCGCCCTCGACGGCGGTCGCTTCCTCAGTCGAGCGAAAGGCTGTCACGCCCCATTGGCTGGCCAGCTTTTCAGCCCTGGCATGATCAGGATCATAAAGGCCGGCGACGGGAAAGCCGGCCTTCCTGTAGGCCGGGAAATGCGCGTCGCCGACGATCGATCCGGCGCCGAAGGTGACGATCGGTCGGGGTTTTGAAGGTTGTGGCCAGGATTGAACGAGCAAGGCAGGGTCGAAGCCGCCTTCAGTCATGATGGAAGACCTCGTCCATCTCTGCCCACCATTCACCTTCCTTGCGCGTCGCCAGCGGCTCCTGGCATGGCATGCAGACCGCCCACCATTCCTGCGTCTTCGGGTCGGCCGCCATCTTGGCCATGTCGGCTTGGTAGTCGCTGCCGTGGTATTCGAAGGTGCTGAACAGCAGGTTCTCCGGCCGCTTCAGGTAGATCGAGTAGTTCTTGATGTTGCAGGCGGAGATCATGGCCAGCACGTCGGGCCAGACGGCGGCATGGAGGCGGACATACTCGTCGACCTTTTCCGGTTTCAGCCCCAGAATCATCCCCATCCGCTGCATATCAGTCTCCTATTTCGTGATCGCCGTGGTGAATTCGGCGATGCTCATGGCCTTGACCGCGTCCCAGTCCCAGTCGATGCCGATGCCGGGTTCGTCGGGCGCCAGCGCCTGGCCATCCTCGATGCGGAGGCGCTTGCCGGTCAACTGGTCGAGTTGCGGAATGTACTCGACATATCGGCCGTTCTGAACAGCGCAGGTCAGGCTGACATGCAGTTCCATCAGGAAATGCGGGCAGACCGGAATGTCGAAGGCCTCCGCCGCGTGCGCGATCTTGAGCCAGGGCGTGATGCCGCCGATGCGGCCGACATCGACCTGCACGATCGAGCAGGCGCCTTTCTGCATGTATTCGCGGAAATGGCGAATGGAGTAGAGCGACTCGCCGATCGCGATCGGCGTCGGCGTCGAGTTCGACAACCGGATATGCCCGTCGATGTCGTCGGCCGGCAGCGGCTCCTCGATCCAGGCGAGATCGAGCTCACGCAGCCTTGCCGCGCGCCGGATCGCCTCGTCGACCGAGAATCCCTGATTGGCGTCGGTCATGATCTCATAGCCGTCGCCGACCGCCTTGCGCACCGCCGACAGGCGCGCAAGATCTTCCGAGCCGTGCGGCCTGCCGATCTTCACCTTCGAGCCGCGAAAGCCCTTGGCCTTGGCGGCCAGTGCGTCATCGACAAGTGCTGCCGTCTCGATGTGCAGCCAGCCGCCTTCGGTCGTGTAAAGCGGGCAACGGTCCTTGGCGCCGCCGGCCAGTTTCCACAACGGCAGGTTCTGCTTCTTTGCCCGTAGGTCCCACAGTGCTGTATCGATGGCCGCGATGGCGATGGCGGTGATCGCTCCAATCGTGGTGGCATGGGTGGCGAATTCGAGATCGTGCCAGATCGCCTCGATCATGTCGGGGTCGCGGCCGATCAGGCGCGGCACCAGATGGTCGGACAAAAGCCGCATCACCGACGAGCCGCCGGTGCCGATCGTGTAGCTGTAGCCGGTGCCGACCGCACCGTCGGAATCGGTGATGGTGACGATAGGCGTTTCCTGGCTGACGAAGCTCTGGATGGCGTCGGTGCGCTTGACCTTGGGCACAAGGTCCACCATCCGCAGCTCGACTTTCTCAATTTTGGCCATGCCGATCAGCTCCGCAATGTCTTTCCGGTCTCAGTGGCAAACAGATGCGCCTGCGACATGTCGAGGCTCATGGCGACCCGCTCGCCCGGCCTCAATGGCCTCGGGTTCAGCATGCGCGACACCCAGTCCGCACCGTTGAATTCGACGAATACCAGCGTCTCGTTGCCGAGCGGTTCGGTCACCGTGATCGGCAGTTCGATCTGGTGGACGTCGGCCGCGCCACCGGAACTGATGCCATGGCCGGTCGGATAAATGTCGTCCGGCCGCAGCCCGAACACCACCTTGTCGCCGGTGGCGACATTGGCCTTGAACTGGCCGGGCAAGGGCAACTTCTCGCCGCTGGCAAAAACCATCTGGCCGCCGTCGATCGTCGCCTCATGCAGGTTCATCGGCGGCGAGCCGATGAAGCCGGCGACGAAGCGCGTCGCCGGCCGCCGGAAAACCTCGTCGGGCGTGCCGACCTGTTCGATATGGCCGTCGCGCATGATGACGATGCGGTCGGCCAACGTCATCGCCTCGACCTGATCGTGGGTGACGTAGATCACCGTCGACTGCACCTTGGCATGCAGTTTCTTGATCTCGGTGCGCATCTGCGTGCGCAATTTGGCATCGAGGTTGGAAAGCGGCTCGTCGAACAGGAACACATCGGGGTCACGCACGATGGCGCGGCCCATGGCGACGCGCTGGCGCTGGCCGCCGGACAGTTGTGAGGGGCGGCGATCGAGCAACGTGTCGAGGCCGAGGATAGCCGAGGCTTCGGCGACACGGCGCTCCATGTCTTCCTTGGCGGCACCGGCGATCTTCAGCGAGAAGCCGAGATTCTCGCGCACCGTCATGTGCGGATAGAGCGCGTAGGACTGGAACACCATGGAGATGTTGCGCGAGCGTGGCGGCAGGTCGTTGACGATGCGCCCACCGATCTCGATCGAGCCGGCGCTGATCTCTTCCAGCCCGGCGATCATGCGCAGCGTCGTCGACTTGCCGCAGCCCGAGGGGCCGACCAGCGCGATGAACTCGCGGTCGGCGATGTCGAGATCGATGCCATGCACGATCCCGATATTGCCGTAGCGCTTGGTCAGCTTGGTGAGGGTAACGGTTGCCATGGTATCAGCCTTTCACCGCGCCGGAGGTCAGGCCGCCGACAAGGTGTTTCTGGACGATGTAGGTGAGGGTGAGCGCCGGAATGATCATCACCACGGCGAGCGCGCACATGCCGCGCCAGTCGATGGTGAACTCGGCCGTGTAGTCGAGGAGGCCGACCGGCAATGTCTTGGCGCTCACCGAGCGGGTCAGCTGCGAAGCCAGCGCGAATTCGTTCCAGCAGGTCAGGAAGGCGAAGATGGCGGCCGAAGCGATGCCCGGTCCGGCAAGCGGGAACTCGACCTGCCAGAACGCCTGCCAGCGTGTGCAGCCATCGATCTGCGCGGCCTCCGCGAGGTCCTTGGGCACCTGGCGGAAGAAGCCGTCGATCAGCCAGATGGTGAACGGCACGTTGAGCGCGACATAGGCAAGGATCAGCCCGAAATGTGTGTCGATGATGCCGAGCCGTACATAGAGGAAGAACAGCGGCAGCGAGAGCGCAATGCCCGGCACGGTGCGCGTCAGCATCAGCCCGAGGAAGACGCTGGATTTGCAGCGGAAGCGGTAGCGCGCGAACGCATAGCCGCCGGCCATGCCGATGGCCACTGCAATGACCGTCGAGGTCACCGAGATGATCAGCGAGTTGCGGAAGTACTCGATGACAGGGATGCCGCCCTTGCCGATGCCTGAGAACATCGCGACATAGGCGTCGAACGAAATCTCCTGCGGGATCCACACCGGTGGCTTGGCCATGATCTCGACCGCCGGCCGCAGCGACGAGAGGACGATCCACAGGCCCGGCAGGCAGATCGTCAGCATCGCCAGGAACAGGCCGATGCGATAGACGATGCCCAGCAGCCGGCGCTTCAGGCGGGCGGAAGAATTCTCGTCCATCTTCACCACTCCGCACCGATCTGCGTGCGCGCCGCGGCGAGCTTGTTGAAGAAGTAGACAGTGAAGGCGATCGACAGCAGGATCGAGAAATACGCCATGGCGTTGGCCATGCCCATGCGCCCGTCGCTGTAGGCGGTGCGTGCCACCAGTGTCCACAACAGCTCAGTGCGGCCCGCCGGTCCGCCATCGGTCATGATCTTGACGATGTCATAGGCGCGCGCGACGTCGAGCGAACGGATGGTCATGGCGATGTAGGCGAACGGCATGACGAACGGCCACGTCACATAGCGGAAAGTCTGCCATGGCGTGCAGCCGTCGACCCGCGCCGCCTCGATCGGCTCCTTGGGCATGGCGAGCAGTCCGGCGAGGATCAGGATGGCGAAGATCGCCGTCGACGACCAGATTTCGGCGATCGAAATGGCGATGAAGGCGAGATGGCCTTCGATAAGCCACGGTATGGCGTCCTGCGTGATGCCGAGCGACTGCAGGGCATTGTTCACCAGACCGATATTGTCGTTGAACATGAACTTGAACTGGAAGCCGACCAGGATCGGCGAAAACATCATCGGGAACATCATCAGCGTGCGCAGGATACGTTGGCCGCGCGTTGCCTTCTCGACCAGCATGGCAAGGCCGAGGCCGAGCAGCATTTCGAGATTGAGCGCGATGGTCAGCAGCAGCACCGTACGGCCGAAGGCCCACCAGAAATCGGCGTTGGACAGGATCGAAAGATAGTTCCTGAAGCCGATGAAGACGTAAAATGTCTCGGGCTTGATCAAGCGAAAAGGCGTGAAGCTGGAGTAGAGCGACAACAGCAGCGGCACGACGACAACCGCCGCCAGCACGATCATGGCCGGAAGCAGCAGCAGGAATGGCGCGGATGGCTTGAAGCCCTTCATCAGAATCCCTGAGGTGTTTGCATTGGCGGCGCTGCGTGGGCCGCGGGCGAAGGATTAGTGTAAACCGCTGGCATCCGGCGAAACGCGATCGCCTCCCCCATTCCCGATGGGGGAGGCAGCCCTGGGAGCCCGTTTCTAGAGCTTGCCGGCGTCCTGGAGGATTTGCGTCGCCTTGGCGGCCGCATCGTCCAGTGCCTGCTTGGAGGTCTTGTCACCGAGGATCGCCGCCTGCAATTCGGGATAGACGGCGTTCGAGATCTCGATCCATTCAGGCGTCTGCGGCACGGCAAAAGCGTGCTTGGCCTCTTCCTGGAAGGCGGTAAGAACCTCCTTCTTGTAAGGATCGTTTTCGGCCTGCTTCAGGTCCCAGTCCCAGACCGCGGTGCGGGTCGGCAGCGGGCCCGCGGCGGCCTCGAGCTTCTGGCTGTCCTCGTTGGTCAGCCACCACACCAGGGAAGCCGCGGCCTCCTTGTTGGGGCAGTTCTCGGTCACCGAGAAGCCATGGAAACCGGACCAGCCGGTGCGCTTGCCGGACGAGCCCTTCGGCGCGACTTTCACGCCGACATTGCCGGCGACCTTCGACGATTTCGGATCGTTGAAGAAGCCGGCCCAACCCGGCCAATCAAGGTTGATGGCGACGGTGCCGGACGCAAAGCCCTGGCCGAGATCGTCCCAGAGGTAATTGGTGGTTCCGGCCGGCACGGCCTTGGCCTTGTAGAGGTTGACGAACCAGTCGAGCGCCCTGATGCCGGCCTCGGAGTTGAAGACCGGCTTGCCCTCCTTGTCGAGATACTCGCCACCCTCGGCGACGACCATCTCATAGAAGCGGCCGTTGATCGCCTCTTCCTTGCCGGCGAACTGCGTGCCGTAGAAATTGGGTGGGTTGGCGAAGAATTCGGCCTGGTCTGTGACTTCCTTCCAGGTGTCCGGCGGTACCAGATCATAGCCGTACTTCGCCTTGAACTTGGTCTTGTTGTCGGCGTTCTCGTACAGGCTCTTCTGGTAGTAGAGCGCCGAAACGTCGAACTGCGCACGCGGCAGCATCTCCAGCTTGCCGTCGATGGTTGCGGACGTGATCGTCGACGGCACGAAAGCGTCGATCTCTTCCTTGGGCAGCAATTTGCTGAGGTCGGTGTAAAGGCCCGTATATTGCGGCGCAAAGGACGAATGGTTCCAGCCGACGCACCAGTTGGTGCTGCCCGAGGCGATGTCGGACTTGAGCTCCTTGTCGATGTCGAAGCCGTTCTTCTTGGTCAGGATGTTGACCTTGGCGCCGGTCGCCTTCTCCCATTCGGGAATGCGCTCGTAGAGCTTTTCATATTGCTGGCCGCCGATCAGCTTCACGTCGACGGTCACGCCTTCGAACTTGCCGGGCAGGTCGCCGGCAAGGGCAGCGCCTGCGCCTAACGCAAGCAACAATGCACCGGCGGACACGCCGGAAAGCAGTCTGTTCATTGGTATCCTCCCTTGGTGCGCCTCAGCGGCGACCGCAACTCGTCTGATGACAAGAAGTGCTACATTCATATACAAACAAAACATTCATGGATACGTCAAGGCGAAATTTGTTTCCGCCAGGTGTGTTCCTGCGTATATGAAGGGTGAAATTCACTGGAGGGATGAGCCATGGACGACAGCGAAGACGAGCGCTATCGCGCGCCGGCGCTCGACAAGGGGCTTGATATCCTCGAACTGCTGGCGGGTGTGGACGGTGGCCTGACGCAGGCCGAAATCGCCAAGAAACTCGACCGCAGCCCCAATGAATTCTATCGCATGCTCGACCGGCTGGTGCGGCGCGGCTACGTCACGCGCCTCGACGGCGACCGCTATTCGCTGACGCTCAAGCTGTTCGGTCTGGCACAGTTGCACGCGCCGGTACGGCGGCTGGTCTCCTATGCGACGCCGCTGATGCGTGAGCTTGCCGAGACATCGCAGCAGGCCAACCAACTCGTTGTTTTTGATCGCGGTTCTGCCGTCGTCATCGGTCAGCAGGAAGCACCGAACTACTGGGGCATATCGATCCGGGTCGGCTCCCATATCAGTCTGTTCGACACCGGCTCGGGACATGTGCTGCTCGCTTTCCGCTCACCGGAAGAGCGCCAGATGATGATTTCCGAACACGTCCGCAGCACCGACAAGACGGCGCAATCGACCGAGTTCTTCACCCGTCTCGACCAGATCCGAGACCGTGGCTACGAGATGATGGCCTCGATGCAGACAGCCGGCGTCTTCAACCTGTCCGCCCCGGTGCGCAGTTCCGACGGCAAGGCGATCGCCGCGCTGTCGATTCCCTACATCACCGTGGTCAACGCGCCTTCCGCGCCCGACATCACCAGGACGATCGAACTATTGCTGGCAACGTGTGAAAAGCTGTCGCACCTTGCTGGATCAGCAGTCGGCTCATCGGTGTGAATTCTTATTTGAATGAAGAATTCCCCCGTGAGATGATTTGAAAAGCCAGAGGGAGGAGCCTCACCATGATCATCGATACCCATCTTCACCTGATCGATCGCTCGGCCCTGCGCTATCCCTGGCTCACCGGCGTGCCGGCGCTCAACCGCGATTTCTCCTATGAGGAATACGCCGTTGAGGCGCAGCGTGTCGGCGTCGAACGCGTGCTGCATATGGAGGTCGATGTCGATCCCGCAGAGATCGAGGCCGAGACCGCTCGTGTCGAAAGGCTGTCGCGACAACCCGGCAGCATGCTGGCCGGAGTGATCGCATCCTGCCGGCCCGAAGAGGCGGATTTTCCGGCCTATCTCGAGCGCCAGCGGGCAACCCCTTTCGTCAAGGGCTTCCGCCGCGTCCTCCATGTCATGCCCGACGAGCTTTCGGAGGGCGCGCTGTTTCGGAGCAACATTAAGCGGCTCGGCGGCACCGGGCTGACCTTCGATCTCGTCGTGCTGCCGCACCAGATCCCGAAGGCAATCGCGCTGGCCGACCTGGCGCCCGATGTGACGTTTGTCCTCGACCATTGCGGCGTGCCCGATATCAAGGGCGGAGCCGAGCATCCGTGGCGAGAACATATGAGTAAGATCGCGCAGCGCCCGAACGTCATGGCCAAGATTTCCGGTGTCGTTGCCTATGCCGATGCCGGCAGCTGGACGGCTGAGACGCTGCGGCCCTATGTCGAGCACACAATCGGCGCGTTCGGCTGGGACCGCGTCGTCTGGGGCAGCGACTGGCCGGTCTGCACGCTTGGCGGCGGCCTGTCGACCTGGGTGGCGGCGACCCATGCGCTGCTTGCCGATTGCAGCGTCGATGAACGCGACAGGCTGCTGTCCGCGAATGCCCGCAAGCTGTGGCGGCTCGAATAACCGGCTTCTGCTACAAGTCTTCTCAGATCGTCGTCGAGACGTGCCGTTCGCGGCCATAGAGCGAAACCAGCAGCACGATGACGAAGCCGAGCGAGGCCTGCACCGCTGCGGGCTGGAAGCCGAGGCCGATCAGCAGCGTGTTGATCTCGGTCAGCACCAGCACGCCGGCGATCGTGCCGAGATAGCTTCCCCGGCCACCGACAAGTGCTGCGCCTCCTACGACGACCGCCGCGATGGTCTGGAGCAGATAGGGCTGGCCGACATCGCCATAGGCCGAACCGGTGAAGCCGAGCAGCAGCACCCCTGCCACGGCGGCGAAGAAAGCGCTTGCCGCATAGGTGATGACCCACATGCGAACCGGGTCAATCAGCGCCAGTGGCGCCGCGCCCGGATTGCTGCCCAGCGCGTAAAGCCGGCGGCCATAGGGCGTTCGCTCCAGCACCAGCACGACGAGTGCTGCCAGCACGACCAGGCTCGGCACCAGCCACGGCACCGGCAGCGGTCCGGCCGATCCGCCGATCGACACGAAGCTGGAAACCGCTTGCGGCGCGGAGCCCGACGGGAAGCCGGCTGTCCACAGCAGCACCAGCCCTTGCACGACCATGCCGATGCCGAGCGTGACGATGAGCGGCTGGATGTCGAGGCTGCGCGAGATCAGCCCGTTCAGCCCGCCGATGATGAGCGCCAGCGCACCGACGAGGCCGCAGACCAGGGCAAAATTCCAGCCGTCGCCATAGAGCTGCGCCGCCACGACATTGGCAAAGCCGATGACGAAAGGGATCGACAGATCGATCCCACCCATGATGACGACCAGCGTCTGCCCGATCGAGGCGACGGCAAGCAACGAAGCGAGGACCAGCATGGCGCGTATTGCAAACGGCGCGGAGTAACCGGGAATGAGGACTGTGCCGGCAAGATGCAGCAGCGCCGCGACACAGAAAGCTCCAACGACGCGCGCTTTGGTTGTCGCGAACAGGCTTTCGTGGAAAGACATATCAGCGCCCCCTCATGGCAAGGCGTTCCTGCAAAGCCGTCAGCATCACCGCCAGCACCAGGATGGCGCCGTAGGCGATCTGCAGCACGAAGGTCGAGACGTTGAACGTCGTCAGCACGCTTTGCAGCAGGAAGATGTCGATGGCGCCAATGGCTGCACCGGCGACGCCGCCACGGCCACCGGCAAGGCTGACGCCGCCGAGCGCGACGGCGGCGATGGCGATCAGCGTGTAGGTCGGCCCGATATTGGGGTCGGCGGAGCCGATCAGCGCGGTCAGCATCAGCCCGGCGCATCCGCTGAAGAGGCCGGTCATGACATAGGCGAGGAAGCGCACGCGCGTGACATCGACGCCGGCGGTGTAGGCGGCCCGGTCGTCGCTGCCCACCGCCATCAGCTGGTCGTAATAAGGCGTACGCCGCACCAGCCACCAGGCGATGAACATGAGTGCCAGCGGCAGCATCGACAGCGGACCGGACAGTGCCTTGAGCCAGGCCGGTGCGGGACCGATCGGCGCCGGCAGGATTGTCAGCGTCACGCCGGTCAGGATCAGATAGGTGCCGAGCGTGGCGACGATCGGCTGGATGCGCACGATTGTCGCCAGAAAGCCGTTCGCAGCGCCCACCAGAGCGCCGACGAGCAACGCCGCCGGAACGAGCACTAGGGGTGATGAGATGCCGGCGCCGAGGAACAGCACCTGGATCGTCAAAGCGTTGACGAAGCCCATCAATGGCCCAACCGAGATGTCGATGCCGCCACGCCCGGCGAGGATGACAGGCGTGGACGCAATGGCCGCACCGATCAAGGGCGCCGCCAATCCGACCAGCGCGCCCCAGGAACCCGGCTGGAACCGCCCGGGGCTGAGGATAAGATTGATCGCAAGCAGCACGACCAGCAGCACCACCGCGAAGCCGAAATTTCGTCCAAGGGACAGGAGGCGCGCAACAGGGTTCATGCCGCACGTCCGAACATGGCTGATATCACGCTGTCGGTGGTGAGCGCGTCGCCAGAGATCTCGGCCGCGACTTCATTCTCACGGAACACCAGCACGCGCTGGCACAGGAGAAGAATCTCCTCGATTTCACTGGATAGGATGACGAGCCCCATGCCGTCGGACGCCAGCCCGCGAAACACGTCGTAGAGCACATGCCGCGTCGCCACGTCGACGCCACGCGTCGGATCGTTGAGGAGCAGGATCGCGGGCTCCAGCGCCAAGGCACGCGCCAACAGCACCTTCTGCTGGTTGCCGCCCGAAAGAGTGGTGATCGGCGCATCGGGCCGGGGCGCCACTATCGAGAGTTTTTCGCGATAGAGGTCGTAGCGCGCCTTGCGTGCCGACGGGCTGATTAGCCCGAGCCGCGTGTCGCGCGACAAGGTCGAGACGGCGAAATTGTCGAGCACCGACTGTGTCGGGAAAATGCCGTTGGCGCGTCGGTCGCGCGGCAAATAGGCGATGCCGCTGGCGACAGCCTTGCGAAACCCGGTAATCTTTCGGGAGGCATCTGATGAACCGAGTTCGATCGAGCCGCCATGCGGCGGTTCCAGGCCGGCAAGCATCTTGAGAAACAGCTCCTGGCCATGACCATCGAGGCCGGCAAGTCCGACGATCTCACCTGGAGCGATTGGCTGCGTGATCGGGCTGGCGCCAGGCGCGATGACGAGTTCGCGAACGGCAAGACCACCAAAATCGAGAGCAGTGCGATCAGCCATGCGCCAATTCCGCAGCGGTACGTGGCGCCATCGCCTTGAGAAGTTCCGCCGGCGTGGAAGCGCCGCGCTCTTCGGTGCGCACCACGCTGCCGCCCCGCAGGATCGAGATGCGATCCGAAAGCGACATCACCTCGTCCATGCGATGGGTGATGAACAGGATCAGGCAGCCTTCGCCGGCAAGCGCACGCATCAACGAAAACACCGATTCGCGATCGGCGAAGTCGAGCGCGGCGGTGACCTCGTCGAGGATCAGGATCTTTGGGTTGCGCACGATCGCGCGAGCAAGGACGACCAATTGCTGCGCGGCGAGCGGCAGCAGGCCGGCTGGTTTGTCGAGGGGGACGTCGGTGACCGCGAAGCGCTTCAGCGCAGCTTCCGCCCGGTCACGGCGCTCATGACGGGGAACGGCACGCCGGACCAGTCCGTCGAGGCCGAGCAGGATGTTGTCGGTGACGCTGCGATCCGGCGCGATCAGCACCTCCTGGAACACCGTGGCGAAGCCTTGCGCCTGGAAGGCCGATGGATTGGCGCCAGAAAATGGCTTGCCGTGCAGCAGGATCACGCCGCTGTCCGGCTGGACGATGCCGGACAGCAGCTTGACCATCGTGCTCTTGCCCGAACCGTTCTCGCCCAGGATCGTGTGGATGGTTCCCGCCCGAAACGCGATCGATGCGTCCGCGAGCGCGATCGTCTCGCCATAGCGTTTGGATATGGTTTTGATTTCAAGCATGTCGCATTTCGATGCTGGCAAGCCGGCTTCCCGAAGGAGCCGGCCTGTTGAGAGATTAGCAGGCGTCACTTTGCGCAGGTGTCACTTTGCACAGGCATCGGGCACCTTCGAATAATCCCAGCCCTTGGTCGGCGCCGGGCTCGAGAAATAGGCGTCGAGCCATTCCTCCGGCATCGGATCCGTAGGCGGGATCGGGAAGATCGACACGGCATCCGTCGTCATGCAGTCCTTGTACCAGGCGCCGAGATCGGCGGTGTGGACCGGCGGGATCGGGATCAGCAGTGTGTTCAGCTTCGGCTTCTGTCCGTCGAGCATGCGCTCGCCGACGCGGAACAGCGTCTGCGCGGTCCAGTGCGGCAGCACCGCATGGCCTTCGAAGCGGTACTTGTCGGGGTTAGCCTTCCAGTAGCCCAAAGCATCGCCGGTGATCGAGCCGGTGATCAATGGCGCCGGCCGGCCGGCTTCTGCGAAGGCCTCGGCGACGACGCGGCTTTCGCTGCCTGTCGTCCACACCGCATCGATCGGCGCCGGGTTGGTGGCGATCGCCTGCAGCACCACGGTCTTGGTGACGTTGGCTGTCCAGTTGCCGTTGACGTTGCGCGAAATCTTCAGCTTCGGGTTTTCGGCCAGCGCCTTGTCCGCGCCCTGGCGCTCCTGTACCACGATCGGGTGTCCGGCAATGCCTTCGACCAGGAGGATGCTGGCGCCGTCCGGCTGCGCCTTGCCGATCGCCGTCATCATGTCATAGCCCCAGCGCGCATAGTTGGAATCGACATTGATCGCGTTCGGGCTGGTCACCGAACCTGCCGCGGTGATGAACGGAATTCCGGCCTTGGCGGCAGCGTCGATCGCATCGTCGAGCGCCGTCGCCGAGCCCGGGATCGAGGTGATGATCGAGCACTTCTTGTCGATGAAGGCGCGGATCTGGTTGATCTGCTGGCTTGCGTCGTTGTTGGAATCAGACACCTCGAAGCTGGAGACGGTGCCGCCGGCGATTAGCCCGTCGACAAGGCGCTTCAACTCCTTGGTCACCGTGACCCGCCACGGATTGCCCTGGTAGGATTCCGAGTGGCACCACTTCCACGGTTTCGGCGGCGCGGTGAAATTGTCCCAGGCCGAAGGCAGCACCTTCTGGGGCGCGCCGTCATACTGCGCCTTGAGTTCGGTCGGCAGCCCGCCGATGACGCCTTGCACATCCTGTGCAAAGGCGGCCGTTGCAAGCGAGGCAAGCGCCGTTGCGGCCAGCAGGCCGCGGATCATTCCTGTCATTTTTGTTCTCCTCCGTTCGGTTTGGTTCAGGCTCCTCCACCGGCAGCGCCGGACACCTGCGCCGGGGAACTTTCCCGAAACAGGCGATTAAGATCGGCAACGACCTCGGCGGCATTGTGCCGGGATGTCATGCCGGAAAGGATGCGTTCGGACGCGGCCTGCTGGAACGCCATGTAGCCGTCATGGCGTGGCCGCACCCATGCGCCCTCCAGCGTCGCGCGCGTATCCCGATAGAAGTCGCCGGTCGCTTCATTGACGGCCTGATCTTCCCAGGCCGCTGCATGGCCGGGCTGGCCGCCGGCGGCGGCATAGGCGCCGCGCTGGATATCGCCGCTCGCGACCCAATAGGCAAAGTCGATCGCGGCATCCCTGGCTTTGGAAAAGGCTGATACGGCTATGCCGGTGCCGCCGAGCGCCGAACCGATCGGGCCGCCGGAACCGATGACCGGAACATCGGAAAAGGCCAGCCGGTTCGCCCGAAAGCCAGCCGCCGCATAGGAAACGTAGCCATAGATCAGTGGCGCGCAGACGAATCTGGAACTGGCCTCCGCCATACGTTCGGAGACGGCAATCGGATCCATCTCGAAGCACGCGGGATCGACCAGCGCTGCAATCTGGCGCATTGCCTCGAAGACTTGGCTACCGATCTCCACATCGATCAGGTCGTCGGATGGATCGGTCCTGCAGGCATGCCCGAGATTGCCGGCAAGCGTGTAGAACACCATCAACACGTGAGGTGGCCGCAGCGGCAGCAGCACGCGATCTTGACGGGCGAGATCGAGCACCTCGCTCCAGCGCGCCGGTGGCGCACCGATCGCATCCGGCCGCCATGCCTGGACCTGGGTTGCCGCATCGATCGGGAAAGCCCATTGCTGTCCTTGCCAGTTGTAGCTCGGATAGGACTGGCCGACGCTGCCCGAGGCAAGGGCTGTGCGCTCCGCCTCGCGGCCGGTGACATCCAGCGGCTCGAGACAACGCTCCGCGGTGATCTGGCCGACATGCGGATGGTCGATGACGATGAGATCATAGGCGCGCGCCAGTTCTTCGACCGGGAAGGATTCGAAGTCCTGCAGCGAGCGCTTGTCCCATTCGACGGCAATACCCGTCTTCTGCTGCCACAGCGCCGAGCAGGCGACCATCGGATCGTAGCCACGCGGATGGCTCCAGGTCATGCCCTTGAGGATGGGCACGCTCACAGGCCGAACTCCGCGCGGATAGCGGCACTGTGCTCGCCGATGCGTGGTGCTGCCCGGTCGACCTTGGCCCTGATGCCATCGACCCGGAGCGGCGAACTCGTGGTGAGGATCGAGACATCATCCTCGCGCGTCACCGTCTGCAGCATATCGAGCGACTGGAAGCCCTCGCTTGCCAGCATCTCGGGCCAGGTCAGCACTTTGGCGCACCAGATGTCGGCCGGCTCAAGGATATCAAGCCATTCGTCGATGGTTTTGGTGGCGATCCGCTGCGCGACGATCGCCTTGATGTCGTCGCGCGCGGTGAACCACGATGCAGGCTTGTCGCGATAGGGTGCGAGTTCGCCGAGCGACAGCAGATCGGCCAGTTTGGGGATCGGCGTCATGGCGATGGCGAGGTAACCGTCTTTCGCCGGATAGACGCCGTAAGGCGCCGACAGATAGGCATGCGCGCTGCGGAAGCTGGAGCGCCTGGGCAGCCGGCGGCCGTCATTGAGATGCGTCGTCAGCACCTCGAACTGGAAATCGACCAGCGCTTCCAGCAGGCTGGTTTCGATATGGCTGCCCTGACCGGTGATGCCGCGCCGCACGAGTGCGGCCAATATGCCTTGCGCGCAGGCCGCACCGGCCAGCATGTCGCCGATGGCGAGGCCGAATGGCACCGGTCCCTGGTCCTCGTCTCCGTTCAGCCACATCACGCCGGAACGCGCCTGCGCCAGGAGATCCTGGCCGGGCCGCTTGACCCACGGGCCGTCCTCGCCGTAGCCGCTGATCGAGGCATAGACCAGCTGCGGATTGATCTTGCGGACCGCCTCGTAGTCCAAGCCGAGCCGTTCGATGACGCCCGGCCGGAAATTCTGGATCAGCACGTCAGCCCTGGCCAGGAGGCCGCGCAACGCTTCGAGATCGGCCTCGTTCTTGAGGTCGATGGCAAGACTTTCCTTGGCCCGGTTGATGGCGTGGAAGATGGTGGAATCGCCGCCGATCTCGGTGTCGCTGAGATAGAGCCGGCGCGACAGGTCGCCGCCATCCGGACGCTCGATCTTGATGACGCGGGCGCCGAGATCGAGCAGCCTGAGTGAGCAGTACGGGCCCGACAGGAACTGGCTCATGTCGACGACGACGAGACCGGCGAGCGGCAATTCGGCTGCTGCCGGCATCTCTATTTCTCCGTCTTGCCGACGAAGTCGGCCGGGTTGCGGTACTTCACCGTCTGCAGATGCTCGCAATAAAGAACGAGCTCGCCTTCGCCCTTGAAAACCTCATAGCTGGCGCGGATCAGCCCCATCTCCTTGTAGCGGGGCTTCTTGTCGAGGTTGGAGCGGATCGAATAGATCGTGTCGCCAATGAAGACGGGTTTTATGAAGCGGAGCTTGTCGTAGCCATAGGAAAAGGCGTTGATGCAGTTGGTGGCGACCAGTCCCAGGCCAGCCGAGAAGACGAAGGCGCCGGCGATCAGCCGCTTGCCGAAAATGCCTTCGCTCTCGGCAAACATCTGGTCCTGCACATAGGGGTGGATGTCGAGCACCAGCGTGTTGAACAAATGGCTGTCGCCTTCGGCCATGGTCCGTCGCAACGAGCGGATCTTCTGCCCGACCGGCCAATCCTCATAGAACCAGTTTTCGGCGTTCCACACCGGCAGCGCGGCGTGATCCCCAGGCATGTTCTTGGGATGCGTCGAGGCGACGCCGACGGTGGGCGCGAAATCGTTCATGGCCGGCACCGCCAGCCGTGGATGGGGTACGTCACAGCTGTCGGAAAACGCATCAAGGCGTCGAAATGCAAGACGTCTCCTCCCGTCAATCTTCTTTTGTAAATAGTATTTTCACATATGGGGTTGTGTTGCAAGCATGAACAGGCGAAATTTTGGCTGCTCCCGCGCGCCGAAGCGCAGGCGGGCAGGGAGGAAATCATGCGCAGGGATTGTCTGGTCTTTGTCGGCAGCCTGAACCGCGAGGCGCCGTATTTTCAGGGTGCACGCGGTGTCGGCCTCAGCGTCTACAGCTTCGACGAGACGACGCTGGAAACACGAAAACTGGCCGAGACCAACGATGTCGACAATCCAACCTTCCTCTCGGTGACGCCGGACGGCTCGCACATCTATGCCAATTCGGAAGTCTTCACCTGGCGCGAGGGAACCGTCTCCGCCTACAGCTTCGATCGAGCTTCTGGTACGCTCATTTATCTGAACAAGCAGCCGTCGCTCGGCAGCATCACCGCCCACAACACCATCACCCGCGACGGGACAAAACTGCTGGTCGCAAACTACGGCATGGGCGAGGGCGGTCCGGATCGTGCCGTGGCTGTCTATGGTTTCGAGAAGGACGGCGCGCTGTCGGCGCCGCTGGCCAGCATCTCGCATAAAGGCAGCGGCCCGAATGCGGCGCGGCAGGAACGCTCGCATGCCCATAGCGTCACCGAAACCATCGCCGGGGGAACAGCCATCGTCGCCGACCTCGGCATCGACCGGCTGGTGTCTTACCGGATCGAGCGCGACGGCAATCTGGCCAAGCTAGCCGAATCCGCTTTGCCATCCGGCGCCGGTCCACGCCACCTCGCACTGCATCCGAACGGACGCTTCGTCTTCGTTATGAACGAGCTGGATTCGACCATCGTGGCGATGGCGCTGGACGAAGCCTCGGGTAAGCTCACGCTCATCGACGCCAAGCCCGCGGTGCCAGCCGAGGCGCGCGACAGCAACCATTGCGCCGACATCCAGATCTCGCCGGATGGCCGTTTTGTCTACGGCTCCAACCGTGGCCATGACAGCGTCGTCATCATGGCGGTCGACCAGCAGACCGGTGCGTTGAGCCTGGTCGGCTATGTCCCTTGCGGGGGTGCGACCCCGCGCAATCTGGCGCTGACGCCGTCAGGCAGCCATCTGTTCTCGGCCAACCAGAATGGCGACCGCATCTCGATCTTTGCGCGCGACTTTGACAGCGGCATGCTGACCGACACCGGGCGTGCCATCGAGATCGGCACGCCGATGTGCGTCAAGATCGTGCGCTGAACGCCCACAACTGTGAAGCCTTGGACAAAATCGCCCTGGGCTCAAGCCTGTTGTATCGCCGACAGCTTCCAACTGGAGCGATTCTCACGCACGAATGTCCACAGCTCGGTCGTCTCCGTCGGATGATCATCGTCGCCCGCGACGACCTTGCCGCTGGCCCGTTCGCGCGTCACGTCACGAGACTCGTAGCGCAATGCGGCCGTGGCGTAGTCGCGGTCATCCTCACGCCAGCTTTCAGCGACGTCGGCCTGCAGCAACGTGACGTCCGTTACCTCGTTCCTGAGACCTTTCTGGGCATTGTCGGCCAGCTCTTCCGACAGATAGGACACCATTTCGGGGGTAACAGCCCGGCGCAGAGCGGCATGGTCTTCGCGCCCGAATGCTTCCTGGACATCGGTCAACAGCTGCTGGAATGCGTCGAGGTCGGTCTGAGCCAGCGTGATCTCATCAGAACCGATGGCCGGAGAGCTTCCGCCCGAACCACCGCCAAAGCCAGGAATTGTGAAGGAGCCTGCAGTCTGCTGCCCTGCCGTTGCGCGGTTCTCAAATCTCGAAGCCTGGGCATTGCCGGCACCGGCGAGCGCTGGCGCAGGACCACGCGCCGATTGCGAGCGGAAGAAGCGGATAGCCAGCATGATCGCGCCACCGATGAGCAGGGCCTGAAGCAGGAAACCGAACATGCCGGCCAGGCCGCCGAAGCCTTGGCCGACGAGCAGGCCGATCAGGCCACCGAGCAGCAGGCCGCGCATCATCGTTCCACCGAAACCGCTCATGAAGCCGGGCCTCTGCGGGCCGGCCTGCGGCTGCCGGGCCGCGTTGTTCGCACCGGTGTTGGGCGTCATCGAACGCTCGACTGGAGCGGTCGGGGCCGGTGCGGTCCTGGTCGGCGGTGCCGATTGGAACGTGCGCATGCCACGACTGCCGAAACTGCCGCCGCGGCGCGCCTCGGCATGGTCTATCGCAACCATCGAAAACGCCAGGAACAGTCCTGCAAAGAGGGCTGCAAATCGGCTTGTACGGGAAGTCATCGGAGATGAACCTTTGTCTCTGCGGTTTCGGAAGTTTCACCGCCGCCGGGTGCCGGCGTCATGCGGTCAATCGAACAACTCTTCGAAAAATGATTTCTTCCGCTTCGGATAGCGGTGGCCGTGGGAGCGGGAATAATCGTCGTCGCGGCCCTGGCCGTGTTGCGGCTGGGAGAATGCTGCCGGCTGTGGCTGCGGCGCGGGCGCCGCTTCCCTGCCGGAACGCTCGATGATCTTGTCGAGTTCTCCCCGATCAAGCCAGACGCCGCGGCACTGCGGACAGTAGTCGATTTCGATACCCTGGCGTTCGCTCATCACGAGCGCAACGCGGCAGGAGGGGCAAGTCATGCCAAGGAGAGAAGATGTCATACGGGGCTCCAAACCGAAAGGAATGAGCCCGCTTGACCGAAAGAATGGAAACGGGCCCGTTAAAGCGGTCCGACATCACGATCGCCAAAAGCGACAGTCAGAGGGGCCCGGCCCGCACCGAACAGGTAGGAATGCAGAGCCGCGCCTTCAAGAGCGATATTGCCCTGCAAGAATGATTTGCTCGCCATCATAGCTCAGACCGTCTAAAATCTTAAATGGTCACCACGATTTCAAATCGTCACCACGATTTCAGATCGTCACCACGATTTTGCCGAACTGCTCGTTTGATTCCAGATACCGATGCGCTTCGACGATCTGGTCGAACGCAAAGGTCCGGTCGATGATCGGTCTTAGTGCCCCACTCTGCAGGCCTTCGACGATGAACGCCTTGGCGGCCTCCAGCTTTACCGGGTTACCGGTGATCTCGTGCACGAGGTAGCCGCGCAGTGTCAGCGTTTTGCTCAGCACCGCTGGCAGCGGGAATGGCGTCGGCGCGTGGCTCAGTCCGCCATATTCGATGAGGATGCCGCTATGCGACATCGCCGCCGTCAGCGGCTCGAAGATCGGGCCGCCGACCGCATCAAACACGACGCGCACGCCTCGCGGCCCGGCGATCTGGTTCAATCGCGCCGCCAGATCCTCCTCCGTCGAGGCCACGACTTCGGCCGCACCGGCCTCGAGCAGCGCCCGCATCTTCGCCGATGTCCGCGTCACCGCGATCGCGGTCGCGCCGACCTTGTTGGCGATCTGGATCGCCGCAAGCCCGACACTGCTCGATGCTGCTGTGATGACGACGGCGTCTCCGCTGTGCAGCCCGGCGATGTCGATCAGCGCGCCGTAGGCGGTGAGGTATTGCATCCAGACCGCCGCTGCCGTTTGCCAGTCAAGCGACGGCGGATGCTTGACGACAAGTCGGGCCGGGTAGGTGGCAAGATCGCCATAGGCCGGCCAGCGGATCATCGATTGCGGCGGGATGACACTGACGCTGTCACCTGGCGCGAAATCCTTCACGCCGTCGCCAATAGTCTCGACGACACCCGCCGCTTCAAGACCAAGCCCCGAGGGGAGCGTCGGCGTCTCGATATAGGCGCCCGCGCGTAGCAGCGCCTCGGCGCGATTGAGGCCTAGTGCCTTGACCCGGATTTGAACTTCGCCCGGCCCCGGTGGGGGAAGCGCAACATCCTCGATGCGCAGAACCTCCGGGCCACCATGCTGGTGAAAGCGAACTACGCGTGTCATTCGGGATACTCCAAATCATCTGAACCGAATGAGCTATGCAGCTAGGTTCACCGGGGATAAATGGCTGTAAGGGAAGAACAGTAGAAACCAGGAGTTTTGAATATGGATCGGCTTGAGAGCATGGCCGTGTTCGTCAGGGCCGTCGACCTCGGCTCGTTCGCAGCCGCCGCAGTCGCACTCGATCTGTCCGGACCAATGGTTGGCAAGCATGTGCGGTTCCTCGAGGAGCGGCTGGGCGTGCGGCTGCTCAACCGGACCACGCGACGGCAAAGCCTGACCGACTTCGGTCGCGCTTACTATGAACGCTGTCGGGTGGTGCTGGCCGAGGCCGAAGCCGCCGATGCGCTCGCCGCCGACCAGTTTTCGGAGCCACGTGGAAAACTGCGGGTCACCATGCCGGCGCATTTCGGCCGCCATTGCGTTGCACCCGTGCTGCTGCGGCTGGCGCGGCAATATCCGATGCTGGAGCTCGACCTGTCGTTCACCGACCGCTTCGCCGATCTTGCCGAAGACGGATACGATCTCGCCATTCGGACCGGTGCTCTGGGCGACAAGGCGGGGTTGATCGCACGCCGCGTCGCGCGCCAGGACATGGTCGTCTGCGCCGCACCCTCCTATCTCAGAATTCATGACGAGCCGCAGCGTATCGAGGATCTCGCTGATCATCAGGCGATTGTCTACCGCCGGCTCGGCCAGGTCGTTCAGCCGTGGCTGTTTGCGCGCGAGGGGCAATCCGTACAGGAGATTACGCCAACCGGGCGGCTGCGGCTCGACGATCTCGATGCCATCGCCGATGCGGCTGTTGAGAGCATGGGGCTTGCCTGGCTGCCCTGGTGGCTGGTGCGCGAGCGCATTGAAGCCGGTGCGCTGGTGGCGCTGTTGCCTGACCAGCCGCGATATCTCTACGACTGCTACGCCCTTTGGCTGCAGACACCGCATCTGCCGCTAAAGGTGCGGCTGGCCGTCGATGCGCTGGCTGCCGCCTTTCCGAAATCGATGGCCTGATTGCCAATCGCAGCCGCTTTCAGTTGAGGTCGCGCGGATACTCCTTGACCTCACTGCGGTCGACGACCACTTCATCTCCCTCATGGGCAGTGATGTGGGTCTCGATCCGCCAGACATCGCGCAGCGCGCGCACGGTCGCCTTCACCGAAAGGCGCGCCTGCCAGTCGCCGCGGCCATAGGACTTTTCCCAGGTGCAGGTGCCGACCGCCGAGTTCGGATCGTCGGGGTGGATGGTGAACCGGTCGACATGCCTCGCCGCAACGGTCATCTGCGTATGTGGATGCCGCACCGTGCCGCCATCATTGACGACCTGATAAACGGTCTCGCCGGTGACCTGGTCCGTCGAAACCGAGCGCTGAAAGCCGTCGCCCTTGGCCAGAACCTCCTGCTCCATCGGCGCAGCGCTTTCCGGAGCCAGGAAAGCCCCCAGCGTGTCGTCCAGAGGCTGCGGTGGGCGCACCGGCAGGATCAGCCGGCTGTCGCCGCAATGGATCGACAGCGTCGCCTGCTCGGCGGTCGGAAAGACGATGGGCCAATGCGATGTCGCCAGTGCCAGCCGGATACGCTCGCCAACCTCGAAACGCTGCCCGCAGCAGCGCAGCTTGATGCGCACCGTTTCCGCCTGGCCCGGCACCATGGGTGCGATGTCCAGATCATCGTTGCGATGGCTCAGGTTGAGGATGCCGTAGCTGATGCGCGAGGCAGCACCTTCAGGGAACACTTGCGACAGCGTGGCGGACAGAAGGGCGACGGGCTTGTCAGAGGAGAGCCTGACCTCGAATTCGGGGAAACCAAGGATCTCGATGGCTTCGGTCAACGGCGCGGTCTCGAAGATCAGGGCATTGCCTTCCTCCGTGCGCTGGTCGACCGGCAAGGTCGGCATAACGCCATAACCGCACCAGGCGCCGGACGACAGGCCGGCCGTCTGCGGCGATGAAATCTCCAGGATCGTACCTTCCCCCTTGGCTTCGCTCAGCACACGCGGGCCAAGGTGCAGCACCTTTTCGCCGACGCCGGGTCCCGGCAACGCCGGCTCCGCCACCCAACGGCCGGGCCGCTCGTCATAGATCGCCGCCGGCCGTGCGGGGTCCTGGATCCAGGCGCGTAGCATCGGCTCGTCGGCAATGCCGGTATCGATGCCCTTGAGATATTGATCCCACCAGCGCAGGCACTCCTGCAGGAAGCCGATACGCGGCCCGGGCATGGCGAAGTGCGGATATTTGTGCCCCCAGGGTCCGATCAGCCCTTTGCGAGGGCCGCCAAGCTTTTCCAGCATCCGGAAGATCGGATTAGGATAGCCGTCGGCCCAGCCGCCGACGGCATAGACCGGGATTTCGACATCGGAATAGTTCTCGCAGATCGAGCCGTGCTTGTAGAAATCGTCGCGGCGCTGGTGTTCGAACCAGTCCTGCATCCAGATGCCGTTGCCGTTCAGCCGTTGCTCCCAAAGATCGCGCCAGCGATCGCCGACAATGAGCGGGTCGGGCGGGGTCATGGCGATGGCCCAAGCGGTGGTTCCCCACATCAGATTGTCGCACATCATCGCGCCGCCCAGATAATGCACATCGTCGTTGTAGCGATCATCCGTGGAGCACAGCGAGACAACCGCTTTCAATGCTGGCGGTCGCCGCGCGGCGACCTGAAGCCCGTTGAAGCCGCCCCAGCTGATGCCGATCATGCCGACACTACCCGAGCACCAGGATTGCCGGGCCAGCCATTCGATGACCGCCAGACAGTCATCCTGCTCCTGCTTCAGATACTCACCCTTGCACAATCCCTCGCTGTCGCCTGAGCCGCGCATGTCGACCCGCACGCCGGCATAGCCGTGACCGGCGAAATAGGGATGCGTCAGCGCATCGCGCTCCACCGTTCCGTCGCGCTTGCGGTAGGGCAAATATTCGAGGATCGCCGGCACCGGATCGGCCTCGGCGTCTTCCGGCAGCCAGACACGCGCCGCCAGCTTGACGCCGTCAGGCATCGGAATCCACAAATTCTCGATCTCGCGGATTTTGCGCGGGAAATCGGTGACGACGCGGATATCTTGCATGGCGGCTCCTCTCGACGCCCCGGCCGACAACTTGCGCCGGTGGCGATCCTTATGTGTTCAGCGGGAAATGGCAGGTCAGGCGGCCGTTTCCGACCGCGACCGGGATGGGGACATCCACCGCGCAACGGCCCTGGGCCTGCGGACAGCGTGTGTGAAATTCGCAGCCTGAAGGGCGCGCCAGCAGGGAGGGAACGTCGGCCGGCAGCGTGATGCGCTGGTGCACCCGATCTGGGTCCGGCTCGGGATTGGCGGACAGAAGGGCCGCCGTATAGGGATGATGCGGCGCGCGGAAGATCGCTTCGGTTTCACCCTGCTCGACGAAGCGTCCGAGATACATCACCGCCATGCGGTCGGCGATCTGGCGCACGACATGCAGATTGTGGGTGATGATCAGCATCGACAGGCCCATGCGGTCGCGCAGATCGTTGAGCAGGTTCAGCACCTCTCCCTGCACGGAGACGTCGAGGCCGGCGGTCGGTTCGTCGGCGACGACCAGCACCGGGTCCAGCGCGATCGCCCGCGCCACACCGACGCGGCGCGCCTGGCCGCCGGAAAGCTGGTGCGGGTAGCGGTCGGCGAAATCGCGCGGCAGCCCGACCAGCGAAAGAAGCCGTGTGACTTCGGCGTTGAGATCGCGATCGGACAAGCCGTGGATGACGAAAGGCTCAGACAGCAGCGAGCGCACGCTGAGCCGTGGTGACAGCGATCCCACGGGATCCTGGAACATCATCGGCATGCGCCGCCGCACCGGTTTCATGGCGGTGTTGGAAAGGCCTTGCAGTTCCTGCCCTTCAAACAGGATCGTGCCCGCCTTCACCGGCTGAAGACCGTTGAGCGTGCGCGCCAGCGTCGTCTTGCCCGAGCCGGATTCGCCGACCAGCGCGAAGGTGCTGCCTCGTTGAAGCGTGAAGCTGACACCGGACACCGCTTCGATCTCGGTGGCCCGCCCCGCGAGCCTGGCGGACAGGCCGCCGACCCGGAACGAGACTCGCAAATCGCTGACGCGGAGCAGGTCGTCGGAGCTCATGCGTTCATCGCTCCCAAGGGAATGTCCGCATGCCAGCAGTGGGCGATGTGAGACCCACCGAGGACTGCGCTGGGAGGCGTCGTCAGGCATTGGGCGTCGGCGCGGTCGCAGCGCGGCTGGAAGACGCAGCCGCTCGGCCGGCGGCGCAAATCCGGCAAGGTCCCGGCAATGGTCGGCAGGCGAGCAACCCGCTGCGACAGCCGCGCGGGATCGCAAGCCAAAAGCTTCTGCGTGTAGGGATGACGCGCATCGTGGAAGATCTCGCGGGTCGTGCCGCTCTCCACCACCTCGCCGGCATACATCACGATCATCTCGTCGCAGAGTTCGGCGATCACGCCCAGATGGTGCGAGATGAACAGCACCGAGCAGCCGATGTCGCGCTGCAGATCCTTGAGCAGTTCGATGGTGGCCACCTCCAGCGTCGCATCGAGTGCCGTCGTCGGCTCGTCGGCGATCAGCAGCGCCGGCTCCATCATCAGCGCCATCGCAATGGCGATGCGCTGCTTCATGCCGCCGGAGAACTCGTGAGGAAACTGTGTCAGCCGGCTTTCCGGATCGGGAATGCGAACCTTGCGCAGCATGGCGACGGAGCGTGCATCCTTGTCCCGCTTCGACAGACCCGAGCGATACTGAATGTCGCGCATCTGCCGCCCCACCGACAGCACCGGGTTGAGCGCGCCCATCGGGTCCTGGAACACAGTGGCGATCCTGAGGCCACGCAGGCCGCGCATCGCGGTCGGGCCGAGCCGGGCAAGGTCCTTGTCGCCCTCGAAGATGATCTCGCCCGATGTGATTTCACCATTGTCGGCGAGCAGGCCGAGAATGGCGTTGATGAGCGTCGATTTCCCGCAGCCGGATTCGCCGACCACGCCGACGCTGCGGTTGGCCGGCACGGAAAAACTCACCTGCTTCAGCGCTTCCAGTCGCCCGCTCTCGGTGTGGAAGGCGACGCTCAGATTCTTGACCTCGAGAACCGTCATGAGCGCCCCTTCAGCCTGGGATCGAAGAGGTCGCGCAGCGTCTCGCCGAAGAAGGTGAAACCGAGTGTCGTCAGCACGATGGGCAGGCCACCGGCAATCACGATCCAGTAGGAATCGCGGATGTTGGCGAAGCCGTCATTGAGGATCGCGCCCCAACTCGGCGTCGGCGGCCGCACGCCGAGCCCGAGGAAGCTCATTCCGGCCTCGATCGCCACCACCACGGGAATGTCCATCGATATCAGGATCAGGATCGGGCCGATGATGTTGGGCAGGATATGGACACGCAGGATGCGGCCCGCACTGGCGCCCATCGAGCGCGCCGCCATGACGTGTTCGGCTGACTTGAGCACCAGCGTCTGGGTTCTGATGATGCGGGCATAACCCGGCACATTGACCAGCATCACCACCAGCACCACCGCATAGAGCGAGGGGCCGAACAGGGTGACCAGCGTCAGCGCCAGCATGACGGTGGGAAAGCTCTTCACGGCGTCGAAGATCAGCAGCAGCACATTGTCGAGCCAGCGCGGCCCATAGCCTGCGATCAGCCCCAGCACGACGCCGACAACCAGCGACACCGCTGTCGCGCCCAGCGCGATCAAAAGCGCGACGCGTCCGCCATAGAGCACCCGGGTGAGAAGATCGCGGCCGAGATGGTCGGTGCCGAGCAGATGCAGGAGGCTCGGCGAAACGAAGCGTTCGGCCGGCGATATCTTGCTCGGCGCATAGCTGGTCAGGAGGCTGGCGAAGACCGCCGACAGCACCACGACCGTCACCAGCGTCAGGCCGATCGCGCCGAGCGGCTCGCGCATCATGCGGCGCAAGGTGCGCCATATCATGCCGAGACGGAAGCTGCGGGATGGCAGCTCAGTTGAAACTTGATCTGACACGGGGATCCAAGATACCGACGAGGATGTCGGCTGCTACGTTGACGAGAACGAAGAAGACCGTGGTGACCAGCACGGCTCCGGAGACGATGGGATAGTTGCGCACCGAGATCGCCTCGTAGACCAGCTTGCCGATGCCGGGACGGGCAAAGACGATTTCGGCGAAGACGGAAGACGACAGCATGTGGCCGATGCCGACGCCGAGCAAGGTGATCGTCGGCAGCACGGCGATGCGGAGGGCGTAGGTGTAGACGATCCTGTGCTCGGTCAGGCCGAAGGCGCGCGCCGTGCGGATATGGCTGGCTTCCAGTGTCTCCAGCATCGAGGCGCGCACCATGCGCGAGATATAGCCGATCCAGCCAAGGCCAACCGCCAGCGACGGCAAGATGAGGTGCTGGAGCCGGCTGGCGAGGTCGCCCGGTTCGCCGGCGCCGATCGCCGGCAGCCATTGCAGGGCGACCGCAAACACCAGCAGCGAATAGATGGCGACGACGAAGGACGGCACGGCGATCATCGCCACCGACAGCACCCCGATCACCTGATCGACAAAGCCGCCGCGCCGCACCGCCGCGATGCAGCCAAGCGGAATGCCGAGCGCCACCGACCACGTGATGCCGCCGACCACCAGCGCCAGCGTGAACGGAAGCTGTTCCATCACCACGTCCAGAACTGGCCGATCTGACAGCACCTCGGTGCCGAGATCGCCGCGCAGGACCGATCCGTAGAAATGTAGGAACTGCCGCCACACCGGCTGGTCGAGGCCCATGCGTACGCGCAGCGCCTCCATCATCTCCGGCGTCGCGCGCGGCCCCAGCGCGACCGAGGCCGGGTCGCCGGGAATGAGGTAAACCATGGCGAACATCATCATCATGGCCACGCTGATGATGATGGCGCCAAGCCACAGACGCTTGAGGGCGTAGCGGATCATTTCCAGTACCTGTCGGACGGTCTTTGGCGGGGACGAGCCCCGCCCGCCGATATCATGCGGGTTTGAAGTCGGTGAACACGGGTTCGCCGTTCGGCTTCAGGCCGGCCACAAGCGTATCTCGATTCATGATGCCGGTGACCTCATGCGTCAGGAAAACGTAGTTGCCGTTCTCCTCCATCAGGTCCTGCAGCTTCTTGTAGATGACATCGCGTTTTGCCGGGTCGAGCTCGACCATGCCTTCGGCATTGAGCTTGTCGAATTCCTGGCTTGAAAAACGCTCCCAGTTCCAGACACCGATCTGGTCGCGGGTAAACCAGGCAGTGGCCCAGCTCGGATCCGGCTGCATGGAGAAGCGGCTGATGATCATCTGCAGCTTCTTGTAGTAGTCGCCTTCCTTGGCGCCCAGCGTCCAGAAGGTGCCGCTGTCGTTCTGCTTGATCTCCACAGTGAGGCCGACATCCTGCAGGTTCGACTGCACGACCTGCGCCGCGGTCAGCCGCTCGGTCTTGTTGAGAATGTCGAGCGTGATCGTCGTGCCGGCCAGCCCTTCCTTGGCGATCATGTCGCGGGCGCGGTCCGGATCGAAATCGAACAGGTTCTTCTCGCGATGGCCAGGCAGGCCGGGCGCGATGATGCCGGTAGCGCTTGCCGCGGCGCCGAAATAAGCGGCGTCGACCACCGCCTTGCGATCCACCGCGTACTGCACCGCGCGGCGCATGTTGGGATTGTCGAAAGGCGCGACATCCTGGTTCATGCCAAGCCAGACAAAGGCCAGCGACGGCTTCTCGACCACGGTCGTCCTTGGCGGCGGCGTCTGCTTCAGGCGCGAGATCGAGGAGACCGCGGTCCAGGTGTAATCGAGGTCGCCGGCCTCATAGCCGAGTTCGGCGGTCTTCTCGTCCTCGATCGGATGGATATGGATTTCCGCGAAGGCGCCTTGCTCGTACTTCCAGTCGGGATTGCGGACCAGCACCGTACGCTGCTTGGGCAGCCATTCCTTCAGGATGTAGGGGCCCGACTGGGCCACCGGCTTGACGCCCATCTTGCCACCGAGTTCGGTGATGGCGCGCTTCGACAGGATGGTGCCGGACGGCGTCGGCAAGGTCGACGTCCACAGCGGCGCGAAGGCCTGCTTCAGGTGGATCAGGCCGGACAGCTTATCCTTGACCTCGACCTCCTTGAGCGTGGCCCAATCGCCGGAATAGGGGCTCTTGTTGGCGGGATCGGCGATGCGTTCGATCGAAAACTTGACATCTTCCGCCGTCATCTGGCCGTAGCCGTCGGTGAAACCGATATTGTCGCGCAGCTGGAAGGCGACGGTCAGCGGGTCGAGCTGCTTGATCGTTTCCGCCGCCATCGGCCGCCAGCCCCAGCTATCGCCCGGCGTGGTGACGACGAGGCCTGCGAAGATGACGCTGGTGATGTCGCCTTCGGGGGCCGCCAGCCGGAAACAAGGGTCGAGCGTCTGGATGTCGGCGTAGGAGCGCACCTTCAGGATCGGGCCGTCGCTCGACCAGGAAATTTTTGGATTGACCATTGAGGCGAGCCCGAAAGCGCCGGCTCCGGCGAGCAGGCTGCGGCGCGAAACCCTGGTGTCGGCTAGAATGGACATGCTCTACCCCTCTGCTGTTTTCGTTGTCTTGTTTCCGGCCGTTGGCCATTCTCCAAGCCGGGCCGAATGTGTCTGTCAGCTAAAACTGCTAATAATAGACATCTATGTCTAGCGAAAATTTTGCCGGCATGCCCGAATCTTGGATACGGACGATCTTGCGGGAAATATCGAAATCTGTTCCGACCGCGCCAGCGCGTCGGCTTGGGCCCTACGCGGGCTAAATGTGATCGCCCACACGGCGCGGCTTGGCCCGCCATTCGGTGGGGCCTGGATCAAGAGCTGTAGCGGAGACGCGCCTCTCCGCTTAGCTTCACTTCCAGATTTCGGCCGCCAGGCGCACGAAATTGCCGCCCAGGACGTTGCGCACGTTCTGCTCGGACTGGCCGCGGCGCAGAAGCACATCGGTCAGTTCGCTCATCTGGCCGGGAGCCGCGTAGGTCGTCGCCCCTTCCGGATACTCGCTCCTGGGCCAGAATTGCGGGTTGTCGGAAATGATACGGTCGATGCCTTTGACGTCGACGGGGAAGGCGTAGTCCAGCCCGATGCCGACATGATCTGGGCCAGCCAGATCGACAAGATATTCGATGTGGTCGGCCAACCTGTCCGAGTCCGTCCGCCCTTCTCCCAGGAAACGATTGAGCCCGACGATCGCGACGATGCCGCCGGTGCGCGCGCAGGCCTTTATCTGCTCGTCGGTGATGTTGCGGCCATGGCCGCACAAGGCCTTGGCGTTGGAGTGCGAGAAGATCACCGGCCGGTTGGAATATTCCATCACCTCCATCGAGGTGCGATAGCCGGTGTGGGTGACGTCGACGAACATGCCGAGACGGTTCATCTCGTCGATGACCTGGCGGCCGAACGCCGTCAGGCTGGTCTCGACATCGTGGCAACCGCCGCCGGCGAGGTTGTTCCTGTTGTAGGCGAACAGGATCTGGCGCACACCCAGATGGTGATAGAACTCCACCATCTCGATGCGGCCGTCGAGCGCGTTCATGCCCTCGATGTCGAAGGTGATTGCCAGTTTGCCCTCAAGCTTTGCCTTGCGGATTTCCTCTACCGAGGAGACCAGCGTGTAGTGCTCGGGATTGGCAAGGATCCAGTGGCGGAAATTTGCGAGCGTCCGCACTGTCTGCTCCCAGGGCAACAGGTCGAAGCCGACATCGATCGACAGATAATTGATGCCGGCGTCGCGCCAGATCCGCAGATTGGTCAGGTCCGCCGCCGGATCCGGCATGAAGCCGGAATGCGCGTCCCATATGATTTCACTGTCGAAAATGGCCTTGGCGGCAGTCGAAACGCTCACTTTTTCCTCACTCTCTCGCAACGCCAACACGACGGAAGGCCGAATCAAGCCGCGTTCCGGACGTGTGATCCAGATGCAGTACGCATCAAGTATCAGGCCACAGACACATGTGTCTAGACAGCTCCGAACGGGCCTGTATGGTCGCCGCCGCTGCATGTCGCTCCGATCGGACCATCGGCAAAAGGGAGAACAAAGATGAGTTCAAACGGAAGCCATGGCGGGAGCGATAGCAGGCACATCGCGGTAATCGGCGGCGGCATCATCGGCTGCAGCGCGGCTTTCCATCTGCTGCGGTCCGGCGTGCGCCGGGTGACGGTCATCGATGCGGGTCAGCCGGGTGCCGCGACCACCAGCGCCGGCGCGGGATTTGTCTCGCATTGGTCCGCCGGCATGATTCCGCTTGGCGAAGAGGGTCTTCAGCTGCAGCAATATGGCCTCGATTTTTATCGCCGGCTGCACGAGGTCGGCGTCGAGATCGGCTATCGGCCGAACGGCACCTTGATCATGGCGCTGACCGAGGACGGGCGCGAGCGTTTTGTCCGCCCGGTGCTGGACTCTTCCTATGCCCCGACGGAAATGCAGGATCTGAACGCCGCGCAGATCGGCCAGAAGATGCAAGGTCTCATCGATCCGGCGCGGGTCCATTCGGCGGCCTACAATCCGCATGGCACCCAGCTCGACACCAAGCTGGCCATGGGCGTGCTGACCGGCCAGATTAGCAAACTTGGCGGCATCTTCCGCAGCAACACACGCGTGACGGCCGTCCATGATGCCGGCGATCGGGTGACCATCGAGACCGATCAGGGCAGCCTTGAGGCTGACGGCGTGATCGTTGCCGCTGGCGCATGGAACAACCAGGTCATATCGGGCCTCGGCTGGAAGTTGCCGCTGCTGCGCGTCGTCGCGACACGCATCATCACCGATGATCGCGGGCTGCCGTCGACCATCCCCACGGTCCAGTGCCGCGAATTGCGGCTGTGGCTGCGCGAAACATTCGGCGCGGTCATGTGGGGGACCGGCCGGCATTACAAACCTCTCTACAAGACCGACGACAACGAGATCGAACCTGGCCAGCCGCACAATATCGAGCTGATGCGGGAGACTTCCGAGCAGGAGCTTGCCGAGCTGCAGACTGTGTTCCCGCCGCTGCGCGGTTCGACGATCGCGAGCTGGGCGCAAGGCGTGCCGTGCTACACGCCCGACAACGGCCTTATCGTCGGCAAGGTGCCCGGCAGCGACAATGTCGTGGTCGTCGGCGGCGACAATGAGAGCGGCGTCACCCATGGACCGGGTCTTGGCCGGCTATCCTGCGAACTGGTCCTCGGGCAGACCCCGTTCGTTTCCGTCCAGCGGTTCCGTGTCGATCGCTACGCCTCCGATGCCTTCAAGTCGGAAGCCGAGATCGAGGCCGCCATGCCGGCCTGGGGCGCGCGTCATGAGGCGTCGCGGTTTGGTCGCGAGGCCTGATCGTCAGCTGGCGCCGACGCTGGCCTGCCAGCTGTCGCCGACGCTGGTCTGCCAGCTGTCGCCGACGCTATCTAGCAGCGCCTGCGCCACTCCCCTGACCGTTGGACCGGCATTCTTCCTCATGACGATGTGGAAGGAGCCGGCGTGACGACGTGAGGTCTTCGTCAGCCGAACGAGCTGGCCGCGGCGCAGATGCTCGTCGGCAAACCCCGCCCAGGCGAGCGCAGCTCCGCGCCCGGCAATGGTTTCATGGATCATCGACATGTAGCTGGTGAACCGAGGCCCATCGAGTTTCCGCTCGGTTCCGATCCATGACTGCCAACTGTCGATCGCGCCGGGCGGCGTCACCTGGTGCAGCAGCGGCACCACCAAGAAAGCCTCGGGGTCCTCCGAGGCGAGCGCCGGGTGACGTGCCAGGAACGCCGGTGCACAGACCGGGAACCATTCGCCGTCGAGCAGTTTGTCGGCCACGAATTCGGGCCATTGCCCGGCTTCGCCGAAACGGATCGACAGCGCCACTTCGGGCTGGTCGAAATCCCTGTAATCGGTGGATGTCTGCAAAAGCACCCGGTCGCCGGCCACCCGCGATGTGATGAGGTCGAAGCGCGGCATCAGCCATGCCTGCGCGAAATCGTGGCTGCAGCCGACCACGAATGTATCGCTGTCGTGCGCGGTCAAATCATCGACCGCTTGCCTGACGGTGCCAAGACCCTCGCGGATCGCTTCGGCCAGCGTGTTGCCGGCCCCGGTGACGGCGACGCGGTTGCCCTTGCGCGTGAACAGCTCGACCGACAGCTGACGCTCGAGATTGGCGACATGCCGGCTGACCGCCGATTGGGCGATGTTGAGCTCCTGCGCGGCCAGCGTCAGCCCGCCATGCCTGGCGGCAGCCTCGAAGACGACCATGGCGTTCAGCAGGGGAAGCGATGTCTTGAGGGTTTTCACGATCCGAACCTGTCGTCATGCCTTTTCGATATGAAGGTCTATCATTTCTGTATTTGCCGCAAGCCTTTCCGCATCGCACACTCTATCGAAACGTCATCCTAGCGCCAGCGAGCAGAAAGGTGTTTGCCGTGCAGGCCTACACACCGAACAGCCAGCCTATCGACAGAAGCGAGACCGTCAGGCTGATCGACCGGCAACGTCCGGACTGGTCGCTGGAACAGGCCTTCTATGCCGACCCAGCAATCTTCGCGCTGGAACGGGACTTGTGGTTTCCGCGCCAATGGATGCTTGTCGCCCATGCCAGCGAGGTGCCAGAAAAGGGCCGCTACATCGTGCGCCAGCTGTTCGACGAGGAGATCATCGTCGTGCGCTTCGGCGACGCCGAGGAGGACATCGCGGCCTACTACAATGTCTGCACCCATCGCGGCTCGCGGCTCTGCGCCAAGGACGGTCGCGGCAAGCTTCTGGTCTGCCCCTATCATGCCTGGTCGTTCAGGCTGACCGGTGAACTGCACTCACGGCAGGATCTACCGGCGAGCGTCGATCCGGAAGCGCTGGGATTGCACCGCGTGCCCTCGAAATGTTTCGGTGGCCTCGTGTTCTGCGGCCTCGATGCCAATTCGCTGCCCGACATCCAGCCTGTCGCGGACGGGCTGACCGGCGGTTTGCGCGAAAACGGTCTCGACCGTGCACGCATCGTCGCGCGCAAGAATTATCTGACCAAGGCGAACTGGAAGCTGGTGCTCGAGAACTTTCTCGAATGCTATCACTGCCGGCCGGCTCATCCCCAATATTACCGCGTCAACGGCCATGTCAAAGTGACAGCGACCCGCGACGCCGACAAGGCGGTCGAGTGGCAGAACGAAATCGAGGCTTGGCACAGCGTCATCGGCGATGCTGAGTTCCACAAGGGTGCGTGGCAGGCGGGCGACCTCGACACGATGCCGTTTGCCATGCACCGCAAGCCGATCGGCTCCGGCCGCAACACGCTCTCCAATACGGGTGAGGGGGTCTCGTGCCTGATGGGCGGCCGTCACGCCTATGATGGCGGCGAAAGCGGTTTCCGCCTCGGACGCCTGTCGTTTGCAAGTGCTGCCAATGACTATGTCACGCTGTTCCAGATGATACCGCGCAGCGCCGCGGAAACCGACGTCATCCTGACCTGGCTCGTCGACAAGGATGCCGACGGCGGCGTCGATTCCGATGCGATCAGCTGGATGTGGGACGTCACCACGGTGCAGGACAAGAAGATCACCGAGGACAATGCCGACGGCATCATGTCGCGCGCCTACCGGCCAGGCCCCTATACGCCGCTGGAAAGCCAGACCTCGTTCTTCGTGCAGACCTATCTGTCGGAACTGCGTTCGCTGATCACCGGCACGCGCGGCGTGTCGGTCAGCCAATGGTCCGCGCCGAAGGAACTGTTCGCATCGCCGAAAGCGGCGAGCTGCAACACGCGCCTCTGACCCGCAGCCGAAGATGCCTCTTTGAGGCGTCGCGTTCCGATGCCATATGAAGGTGGCCGACGGAATGTTGCGGGAGAGGTGGTCATGACCAAAGGTTCGGATTTGTTCGTCGCGGCCCTCGAGAACGAAGGGGTCGAGCGGATTTTCGGCATTCCGGGCGAAGAAAATCTGGATATCGTCGAATCTATCCGCCGCTCCTCGATCCAGCTGATCCTGACCCGCCACGAGCAAGCAGCGGCTTTCATGGCCGCCACCTATGGCAGGCTCACCGGCAAGCCAGGTGTGTGCATCACCACCCTTGGCCCAGGCGCGCTCAATCTTTCGACCGGTTCGGCCTATGCGCTGCTCGGCGCGATGCCGATGATCATGATCACCGGCCAGAAGGGCATCCTGTCATCCCGACAGGCGCGCTTCCAGATCGTCGACATCGTCGCGGCGATGAAGCCGCTGACCAAGCTGTCGCGCCAGATCGTCTCGCCGAAGATGATCCCCTCGCTGGTGCGCGAAGCTTTCCGTGTCGCCCAGGAAGAGCGTCCCGGCCCCGTGCATCTGGAACTGCCGGAAGACATTGCGGCGGCCGAGTGCGAACCGATCGCGCTGGTGCCGACGCACCCGGTCGAACTGCCGCTGGCCAGCCCGGGCGCGCTTGATCGCGCCGCCCGTATGATCCTGGAAGCCGGGCGTCCGCTGCTGATGTTCGGCGCTGCGGCGTCGCGACCGCGCGTGACCCCCGATGTCGCGCAGTTCGTGCTGCGGACGCAAATTCCCTATTTCACCACGCAGATGGGCAAGGGAACCGTGCCCGGCGGCACGGAGCTCTATATGGGAACGGCAGCCCTTTCGGAGCGCGACTACGTGCACGAGGCCATCGAGCAGGCCGATCTGATCATCACCATCGGTCACGACACCGTGGAGAAGCCGCCCTTCATCATGGGGGCGAAGGGGCCGAAGGTCATTCATGTCGGCTACCAATCAGCCGATGTCGAGCAGGTCTATTTCCCGCAAGCCGAAATCGTCGGCGACCTCGGTCCTTCGCTGGCGCTGCTGGCCGACCGCATCGAGGGCAAGATCCCCAACGCACAGGCGCTGCTGCCGCTGCGGGAAGGCATTCTGAGCCGGATCGCCGCGCGCGCCACCGAAGATCGCTTCACGCCGCAGCGCATCGTGCATGACGTGCGCGCCGTGATGCCGCCGGATGGGATCCTCGCCCTCGACAACGGCATGTACAAGATCTGGTTCGCGCGCAACTACCGGACGCGCATGGCAAACACGATCCTGCTCGACAATGCGCTGGCCACCATGGGCGCGGGCTTGCCGTCGGCGATGATGGCGGCACTGCTCTATCCGCAGCGCCGTGTCATGGCCATCTGCGGCGATGGAGGCTTCATGATGAACAGCCAGGAATTGGAGACCGCCGTCAGGCTCAAGCTCAACCTCGTCGTCCTGCTGCTCGAGGACCATGCCTATGGCATGATCCGCTGGAAGCAGGCGGTTGACGAATTTCCGGATTTCGGCATGACCTTCGGCAATCCCGATTTCGTCAAGTATGCCGACGCTTATGGCGCCAAGGGGACCAGGGTTGCAGAGATCGCCGACTTGCGGCCGGCGCTGGAACAGGCCTTCACCGGCGGCGGCGTGCATCTCGTCGTTGTGCCTATCGACTATTCCGAAAACACCAGGGTGCTCGTCGACGAATTGCGCGAGCGGCTGCCTGCGCCGCAGACGCCCTGACGGCAGCGACAAAGCCGCCGTCAGGATTGCTTGGGCGGAAGACCCTACACCTTGCAGTAAGGCGTTACCGGCGCGATGGTGCCGAAATCCTTAGCGATCTCGTAGCCGATGCCGTCGGCCGCCGCCTTGCCTACATAGGAATGGCAGAGTGTGTGGTTGTTGGTGGCGTCGACGCGGATCTTGCCTTGCGGTGCGTCGAACTCGATCGACGGCAGCGCGGCCAATACATCGTCGTCCTTCAGCGATCCCGCTTTCTCAGCGGCCAGCGCGTAGAGATGCAGGCCGTTGTAGCCGGCCTCGCCGATGCCGTTGACCATCTTCTCCTGGCCGAATTTCTCACGGAAGCTGGAGATGAACTTTTTGTTGACCGGATTGTCCAGCGCCATCCAGTAGGGTTGCGGCGCATAGGTGCCGGCCGCCACGCCTGGCGGCAGCGCGTCCTTGTTGAAGACCTCGTCGAGCGGGGCGATCAGCGGCTGCTTGATGTCGAAGCTGCGATACTGCTTGAGCTGGGTGACGGCGTCGTTGCCGACCACCATCGACCAGACGACATCGGGCTTCAGCGACTTGATCTTCTGGAAGGCCGGGCCGAAATCCGTGGTCCCGAACGGATAGTAATCGGCGCCGATGATCTTGCCGCCGGCCTTCTCATAGGCCGCCGTGATCGCCTCGGTCATCTTCTGCGGCCAGGCATAGTCCGAAGCCATGACATAGATCGTCTTGCCGAGGTTCTCTGCCACCCATGGCATCATCGGGTCGACCTGCTGCATCGGGATCGGGCCGGTGGCGACGAAGTAGCGGTTGCATTCGCCGCCTTCGAAATTGGTCGGGTAGAAGAACAGCTTCTTGGCCTTCGAGGTGACCGACAGCGTGGCGCTGCGCTCGGGCGAAATGATCGTGCCCATGATCACGTCGACCTTGTCTTCGTTGATGAGCTTGCGCGCCTTGTCGATGGAGCCCTTGGTCGTGGTCTGGTTGTCCTCGATGATGAGTTCGACCTGGCGCCCGCCAATGCCGTTGGCGGCGTTGAGTTCGGCGGCGGCGAGTTTGTAGCAATTGAGGAGCGTCTCGCCGAGGATCGCCTGCAGTCCGGTGATCGGGATCGACAGGCCGACCTTGACGGTGTCGGCGGCGCGCAGGATCGACGGCGCGCCGACTATGGCGAAGGCGGCGGCAGCGCCGCCCGATTTCAAGACAGTTCTTCTGCTTATCATTGTTGTGTTCCCTTCCAGTCCCAGGCGCGCCCCATGCACGCCTTACAAAGCCAACAGGTCCAGGCGCGCTTCAGGCGCGCCTTATAAAGCCAACAAATCCTTGAGCAGGGTCTCGTCGGCGAACGCCTCCGGCGCGCCTTCATGGACGATCCTGCCCTTCTCCATCACCAGGCAGCGGTCCGATGCCTTGAGAACGAGATCGAGATTCTGCTCGACCAGAACGATCGCGATGCCGCGCTCGCGGGCGATGCGCGGCACCAGCTCGGCGATCGACTGCACGATGTTCGGCTGGATGCCTTCCGAGGGCTCGTCGAGCAGCAGCACCGACGGTAGGCCGCAGAGCGCGCGGCCGATCGCCAGCATCTGCTGCTGGCCGCCCGAAAGCGTGCCGGCGACCTGCGCTTCACGTTCGCGCAGGATCGGAAAATAGCTGAAGATGTCGGCCGGAATGCCGCCGTCGCCACGGTCCCTGGCGGCACGGGTGCCGACTTCCAGATTCTGTCGCACCGTCAGCTGATTGAAGATCCCGCGGCCCTGCGGCACATGCGCGATGCCCGCCCGCGCGCGGCGGAAGGCCGGCGCGTTGGTAAGGTTCTGGTCGCCGAGGATTATGGCGCCGCCGCTTGCCCGCAAGCCGCCGGCGATGACGCGCAACAGCGTCGTTTTGCCGGCGCCGTTACGGCCGAGCAGGCCGACGACTTCGCCCGGGCCGACACTGAGGTCGATGCCGTTCAGCACCGGGAGCAGGCCGTAGCCGGCCGACACCGCCATTGTCCGCAGCATGGTCAGCGCCTCCCCAGATAGACATCGCGGACCATCTCGTCGGTCTCGATGTCATGGAAAGGACCGCTGCGCAGCCGGCGCCCCTGGTGCAGCACCAGTGTCTCGCAGTTCAGCGCCCGCACGAAGCGAATGTCGTGCTCGACCGCGACGATCGAGAACTCGCCCTTGAGCCGTAGCAGCATGTCGGCCGTCGCCAGCGTCTCCTGCGGTGTCATGCCGGCGGTCGGCTCGTCCAGCAACAGAAGCCTTGGCTCGATCGCCAGCGCCATGCCGATCTCCAGCCATTGCTTCTGGCCGTGTGCGAGTTCACCGGCCAGTGTGGCGGCCCGGTTGCTGAGCGCGACCAGTTCCAGAAGTTCACCAACCGGACGCATTGGCGAGGGCGCGCCCCAGCGCGCGACTTTCAGGTTGTCCTCCACCGAGAGGCTGGGGAAGACCGACGGGATCTGGAATTTTCGGGCGATGCCGAGCCGGGCGATGCGGTGCAGCGGCAGGCCGGCAATGTCTTGACCGAGGAAGCGCACGCTGCCGCTGGTCGGCCGCAGCGTCCCGGTCAGCACGTTGAGGAAGGTGCTCTTGCCGGCACCGTTCGGTCCGATGATGCAGCAGAGCTCCTTGTCGCGCACGGTGAGGTTCAAGGCTTCGAGCGCCTGCAGCCCGCCAAAGCGGATGCCGATATTTTCGGCCTGGAGCAGGATGTCGCTCATTGCGCGCGCCTCCCGCCTTTGAACAGGCTCTTCAGCCGTGCGTAGATCGACAGGATGCCGTCCGGCAGGACGAAAACGATGATGACGAAGACGCAGCCGAGCAACAGCGGCCACAGGCTCGGGTTGAAGCTGCTGATCGTCTGCTGCGCCCGCTGGATGAAGATGGCGCCAAGCACAGGCCCAAGCAGCGTGCCGCGTCCGCCGACCGCCACCCATACAATCACCTCCGTCGACAGAAGCAGTCCGGACAAATCGGGCGCCACCAGCCCTGCCATGCAGACATAGAGCGCGCCGGCAAGTCCGGCGATGGCCGCCGACAGGACGAAGGTGACGAGCAGCCGCAATGGCGCATTGTGGCCGAGCGCTGCCGCCCGGACTTCATTGTCCTGGATGGCGGTGAGCACCGTGCCCCAGCGGCCACGGCTGATCGACCAAAGCGCCAGCACGGTCACCGCGACGATGGCCGAGACGAAGATGTAGGAGGGCAGGTCCTGGCTCAGATCTACATGCAGGTCGCCAAGATCGAACTCGATCGGCGGGATCCCGATCAGCCCGCTGTCGCCGCCGGTGACCGAGCTCCACGAGACCGCGGCCTGCTGGCAGATGACGCCCATGGCCAGCGTGACGATGGTGAAATAGCTGCCACGAATGCCGCCGAAGAACAGGAAGTAGCCGATGATGGCGGCGACGAAGGCTGCTCCTGCCACCGCCCCGATGATGCCGAGCAGGCTTCCGAAGGGGATAGCATCGTTGAGCGTGACCAGCGCCATGATGTAGCCGCCGATACCGAAAAAGGCCGCGTGGCCGAAACACAGGATTCCGGTGCGGCCCCAGAAGAAGTCGAGGCTTGCCGCGAACAGGCCGAAGATCAGCGCATCGCGGATTACGGTCAGTTGATAGCCGTCGGCGAAGAGGGGATAGACGACCGCGAGCGCCACGCAGACGGCGAAGATCAGCAGCCAGTTGCGATCGCGGGCGATCATCGCGACGCTCCGTTGAACAGGCCATTGGGCCTCAACCGGACAGCGACGATGGCCGCGAGCAGCACGATCGCCTGCGCCAGCGATGGCGATATCTGATAGTTGAGGATGCTGGTCAGTCCGCCGACGAAGACGCTGCCGGCGACAAGGCCGCCGATCGAGCCGACACCGCCGACGATGACGACGAAGAAAGCATTGGCGAGATAGTTCACCCCCATCTGCGGCAGCACGATTGCCAGCGGCGCGACCAGTCCGCCGGCGAGCCCGGCGATGGCCGCGCCGAAGGTGAAGGCGATGGCGTAGGTGCGCCGCGTGTTGATGCCGACGCCCTCGGCCATCTCGCGGTTCTGGATGACGGTGCGGATGTCGAGCCCGAAGGACGTGCGGCTGATCAGCAGGATGACCCCGAGCAAGGTCAGCATGGCAATGCCGATCAGGATCAGCCGATAGGCCGGATAGACGGTGAAGACGAGGTCGAGTGTGCCCTCGATCGGCGGCGTCACTGGCTTGGCGCCGAGACCGAAGGTCAGTTCCAGCCCTTGCTGCAGGATCAGGCTGACGCCCCAGGTGGCAAGCACGGTCGAGACCGGCCTGGAATAGAGATGGCGGATGATGGCGAATTCGAGGATACAGCCGACCACCGCGCCGGCAATGGGCGCAGCCGCCAGGCCAAGCCAGAACGAGCCGCCCATGCTCTGGACGAAATAGACGGCGAAGGCGCCGACGGTGACGAACTCGCCATGCGCCAAATTGGTCACGTTCATCAGCCCGAAGCTGATCGCCAGTCCGAGCCCAACCAGCATCAGGATGCTGATCAGCGTTAGTGCGTTGAGAAGTGTGGTGACGACAAAATCCATCGCGTCAGGCCGCGCTGGCAAGGCGTTGGCGCAGGCCGGCGAGCAGCCCCTCTGCGGCATCGATCACCGCGGCCTGGTGCGGCTGCAAATCCTGCCCGGCCCATTCGTCGATATGCTCCGACAGCGGGTCGACCACTTCGGTGCGGTGATTGGCCAGCGTCTCGATGACGGCATGACCGCAGAACGGCACATAGCCTTCGGAGTAGCCGCCTTCATGGGTCATCATCAGGCGCCCTTGCGAGGTCTCGGCGGCCAGTGCCACCATGCGCGCGGCCAGGCGCCGGAAGCATTCGCTGTTGAGCATCATGCGGCCGAGCGGATCGAAGCCGGACGCATCGAAGCCGGAGGCGACGATGACGAGGTCCGGTCTGTAGGCACGCAGCGCCGGTGCGACGACGCGGTCGAAGGTCGCTTCATAGGCGCCGGTGCCGCTGCCGGCCGGCAGCGGGATGTTGATGTTGTAGCCTTCGCCGTCGCCTTTGCCGTTGTCGGCCAGTGCACCGCGCCCGGTCGGGTAGAGATTGTCCTGATGCACGGAAATGGTCAGCACCGACGGGTCGGAATAAAACACCGTCTCGGTGCCGTTGCCATGATGCACATCCCAGTCGACTATCGCCGCGCGCCCGAGCAGGCCCTCATGCTGCAGCCGGCGGACAGCGACGCCGATGTTGGAGAACAGGCAGTTGCCCATCGCCTGGTCGGGCTCGGCATGGTGTCCCGGTGGCCGCGCCAGCGCATAGGCATTGTCGACGCGCCCTGTCAGCACGGCGCGCATCGCGGCATAGGTGGTGCCGGCCGACAGCAGCGCGATGTCGAAACTGTTGAGGCCGATCGGCGCCTGCGGCCCGGCGAAACCGGAGCCGCGCTCGCTGAGCATCCTGATGTCGTCAACGTGACGTTGCGTGTGGACGCGCAGCAGGTCCTCGACCGAGACCGGTTCGGGGATGATCGGCACCAGATGGCGCGACAGGCCGCTGACCTGGATCAAATTGTTCAGCCGGCGCTTCGAGCCAGGCGATTCCAGATGGCGGCCGGGTTCCACGAAACGGCCGGGCGGCATCATGTCGGCACTGGAGCCGGTGTCATGCCACATCAGCTGTTCGTGAAAAACGTAGCCTGTCGCCATCCGCAGCGTCCTCTGAAAACCAGGTGACGCTAGCAGGCTAACGATCATGCGGCCCGACCCGAAAGGGGGGTCGCGCCTTTTATCTAGACCCCTCCTTTCGGAGGGGTATGGGCGCCTGCGGATCCTTGCGCGGCGCGCACGGCCTGGACCCGGTTGGTCACCGCGAGCTTGCCGAAAATGTTCTTCAGATGCCACTTCACCGTGGTTTCGCTCACCGACAGCGCAAGGGCGATATCGCGATTGGACATGCCCTCGGCGAGATAGCGCAGCAGTTCGGCCTCGCGCTGGGTGAGCTGTTCCTTTTCAGCGGCTGGTGCGGCCAGCTTGCGTGTCGCGACAGGCATTGTCTGCGCGGCATCGATGATGCGCGTGGCATAGGCTGACAGCGCGGGATCGGTCTTCGCCTGGGCCGCACGCAGCCGCATCAACCCTTCGACGACGGACCTCCCCTCGTCGACGAAGGAACGGATGAAGCCGGAGGGTTGGGCGAGGCGCAATGCATCGAGGAGATTGCGGTCTGCCTCGCGTTGGTCGTGGGCAGCGCTGGCCGCTTTGGCGTGCAGGATCAGCGCCAATATATGGCGGCGCATGCGCCCGCTGTCTTTCGTGCGCTCCAGCAGCGCCTCGAAAACCTGCGCCGCAGCTGTATAGGATTTCTCGGCCGTCAGCAGGCGGCCTTCGGCGAAGAACTCGAACTCGTTGGCGGTGGTGATGGCCATCGAAGCCTCGGTCCCTTCGCCGCGATGCTCGGTCAGCAGCGCGCGCGCCTCGGCAATACGGTTCTGGTCGAGCAGCACACGTATGCGGTCATGCACGATCATCGATGCCAGGCGGCGATACACCGTGCCGCGCACGCGTTGATAGACGCGCTCCAGCATGTCCAGTGCGGCTTCGGTGCGACCGGTCAGCTGCAGCACACGGGCATAGGTCGGCACGCTGGCAAGGGGATAGACGATGACCGCCGCGCCCTCGATCTGCGGGCCGAGATTCTCGACCAGGGTCAGCGCTTCGCCCGACGCATTGGTCTCGTAGGCGAGCTCGGCTAGCAGCGTTCCGGCCAGGGCCTCGGCATAGGAATTAGCACCGATCCGCGCCCTGGCCTCGATGATGGCGTTGCGCAGCAGCCGCTCGGCGGCGGGCAAGCGGCCCGCCGAACGCTCGACAACGGCCATGTAGCAATTGGCAATGGTGACGCCGAGCAGGCTGCCGCTTCGCTCATGCGCCCGTCGCGCCGCATCGATCGCGGCGCGGGCACCTTCGAGGTCACCCAGCGCATAGAGATTGTAGCCGATGACATTGGCGGTCGCGCCTTCCATGAACCAGGCATCGGGTGAGATGACGCGCAAGGCGGCAAGCGCGCTGTCACGCGCCTGATCGAACTGCTCCAGCGTGCTGTGGACGGCAGCGGCGAGAACCACCAGTTCGGCCTCGATCGTTGTGCCGGTCATGGTGCCTGGGTCATTGCTGTCAGTCGGTCCGGTCTCGACCAGCTTGCGCGCATTGCTCAGCGTCTGCTGGGCAATCTCGGGTTGGCTGCTGTGCACCGCCAGCCACAGCACCACCAGTTGCAGCCGGATGCGCTGGTCGATCAGTTTCCTAGGCAGCAGCGCGAGCAGCTGGCGCACGTAGAGAAGCTGGCACTGGGCGATGAGGTCGAGCGCGTTGTTTTCGACGAATACCGCCGCGCGTGCCTGGTCGCCGGCGGCCAGCGCGTGCCCGATCGCCTCGGTCAGCATCTTGCGTTCGCCGAACCATTCGGCGGCCGCCAGATGCAGCGGCGCGATCATCTCCAGTTCGCGCCGTTCCATTTCGCGGCTGAGGAAATCGCGGAACAGATGATGATAGCGGAACCAGCGTCGCTCTTCATCGAGCGGCACCAGGAACAGGTTGCGCGTCTCGATCTCGGTAATCGCCGCCTCGGCATCCGCCGCGCGCATCACCGCCCGGCAGGCTTCGGCGCTGAAGCGTTCGAAGATCGAACTGTAGAGCAGGAATTTTGCGATTGCCGGCGGCAGCTCCAGAAACACTTCGCCCATCAGGAAGTCCGCGACGTTGCGGTTGGCGCCGGTAAAATTGCCGATGACGATTTCGGGTGCGTGTGCGGCACTCAGCGACAGCGAGGCGAGCTGCAGGCCGGCGGCCCATCCTTCGGTACGCGAGCACAAGGTCTCCACTGTGCCGCTGCTGACGCTCAGGCCCAGCTTCTCGTTGAAGAAAGCCTCGGCCTCGGACGAGGCGAAACGCAGATCGTCGGGGCCGATTTCGAAGATGTCGCCCAGCACCCTGAGCTTGCCGAGTTGCAGATCGGGCAGGCTGCGCGAGCCGATGACGAAGGCGACGTTTGCCGGCGCCTGCCGGGTCAGGCGCTCCATGAACCGCTTCACCGCCGTCGCCTCGACAGCGTGGTAGTCGTCGAAGAACAGCGTGATGTCAGCTTCGCGCGCTGCAAGGCCCGTGACCAGTGCCGCGAGCATGACATCGAGCTGGGGGATCGGGCTGGACTGGAAAGCGAGGTCGAGTTCCGCTGGGCTCTGGACGAGATGGCGGAGCGCGCCCACCAGATGCGACAGGAAGGCGCCCTCGTCATTGTCGGTTGCCTCGCAGGATAGCCATGCGGTCAGCCGGCCGTGGCGCGCGACCTCCGTGGCCCATTGCGCCATTGTCGTCGATTTGCCGAAGCCGGCGGGCGCGGCGAACAGCACGATGCGCGTGTCGATGTGGCGCTCCAGCGTCGACAGGATGGTCTCGCGGCGCACCCATCGGCGATGGTGCGGCGACGCTTGGCTGACGGATTGCGGAGCTGTTCTCATCTAGGTCCGTGCAACCTGTCGCTTTTCCGGGAAAGCGCGGCTCCCTTGCCATTGCTCCACTCCGTTTCGATCAGCGGAATCTGCGGTGCGGCATCGCGCGGCAAGGTTCCCTTGATCCGGGGATCGTCGACGATCTCAAATCCGGTCGCGAAGGGGACGAACCCACAGGCACTGTAGAACCCGATGACACTGTGATGATCGAAGCTGCTTGTATGCAGCCAGATGCGGCTCGGGTTGAGACGCCATGCGAGGTCCAGTGCCCCGGCCATCAGCCGTTTGCCGAAACCCCTGCCGGTCAGGGACGGGAACAGGCCAAAATAGGTGATCTCGATCTCGCTGCTGTCGGCGACGAAGAATTCGACCATACCGAGATGCGCGCCGGTCTCGTCATGGCCGTAGTAGAGATGCTGGCGCGGGTCGGCGAAATGCTCGGTGATTTCGGCATCGGACATTTCGGAAACACGGTCCCAAAGCCAGGGCGCGCCGATCTCTAGGAAGATCGCCCGGTAGGAAGCGCAGTCGGGCGTCGTGATCAGTGTCATGGCCAAGGGGTGCGCGAGATCGGGTTGCGGCGCGCGCGCCTCCATCCACGTCACCGCATTGGCGAGCTTGCCCACCGGCAGGCGATGGTAGCCGATGGCGAGATCGGTGAGTTCGGCGGGCATCGTGTCTTCGGTGATCAACGCATTCCTCGTCATGTCTTCCAGAGATAGCAGTATCGGCTTGCTGCATCCGATGCCAACTCCCCAAGACCATGGCAGCATCGAACGGCAAGCTCTGGACTGAAAGTTTGGCGCGTATGCCTCTTGCATTTCACAGGAATGGCATATGAGATATGATACACCATCCAGAAGAAAGTGAAATATGATGCCTGAGCGGATTGCGGATGAGGCCATTCTGAGCGCAGTCGATGACGGCTTCGTGCGGCAGGTTGCGTTCCTGCAAGACCTCGTGCGGTTTCCTTCACAGCGTGGTGAGGAACATGCCGCGCAATCGTTCATGGCGGCTGCCTTTGAGGCTGACGGCTATGCCGTCGACATGTGGCGCGTCGATGTCGATGCGATTCGCGACTTGCCAGGTTTTTCACCCGTGGCAGTTTCTTATGACGACGCCTTCAATGTCGTTGCCACGCATACGCCGCGAAACGCGACCGGCCGCTCGCTGATCCTCAACGGCCATATCGATGTCGTTCCGACCGGACCGCTCGACCGCTGGGTGCGCGATCCCTACGATCCGGTGATCCAGGACGGCTGGATGCATGGCCGCGGCGCCGGCGACATGAAGGCCGGCCTGTCCGCCTGCCTCTATGCGCTGGCCGCATTGCGCAGCCTTGGCTATCAGCCTGCCGCGAACGTGTATCTCCAGTCGGTGGTCGAGGAAGAATGCACCGGCAATGGCGCGCTCGCCTGCCTGCAGCGTGGCTACCGCGCCGACGCCGCTTTCATTCCCGAACCGCTGGAGCCGAGACTGATGCGGGCGCAGGTCGGGCCGATCTGGTTCCGGGTCGAGGTCGACGGCGATCCGCAGCATGCGTCGGGTGCATTTTCGGCCGGGGCCAATGCCATCGAAAAGGCATTTGTCATCATCCAGGCGCTGAAGCAGCTCGAAATCGTCTGGAACGCGCGCAAGGTCGACGACAGGCATTTTCACGATCACCCGCACCCGATCCGCTTCAATCTCGGCAAGATCGAAGGCGGCGAATGGACATCGAGCGTTCCGGCGCGCTGTGTCTTCGAGATGCGCGTCGCCACCTATCCCGGCCAGAGGCTCGAAGACGCCAGGGCCGAGCTCGAGGCCTGTATCGCCGAAGCGGCGCGTGCCGATCCGTTCCTGGCCAATCGTCCACCGATGATGACCTACAACGGCTTCATGGCCGAAGGCTATGTGCTGGAGGGTGCCGACGAGATGGAAGCCGTGCTGCGCCGCAGCCACACCGCCGTGTGGGGCGAGCCGCTGACGGAGCACGTCACCTCGGCGACGACCGATGCGCGCTTCTTCGGCCTCTATGCCGACACGCCGGCGATCGTCTACGGTCCGATCTGCCGCATGCCGCATGGCTATGACGAGGCCGTCGATCTCGACTCGGTACGCAAGGTCACCCAGACCATCGCTTTGTTCATTGCCGACTGGTGCGGCCTCGAACCTATCGAGGCCAAGCCATGAATGCAGCCGTCCCCGATGCTTTCGGCGAAACGCTCGCCGAGGACGCGCCGGATGTGTCGGCGGCCGATGCGCTTGCCATCCTGCGACGGCACTACGGGATCGCAGGCAGCGCGCGCCCGCTGCCTGGCGAGCGCGATCACAATTTCCACATCCAGACCGACGGCGAGGGTGAGTTCGTCCTGAAGATCTCCCATCCGGCGGAAGAGGCCGGCTTCACCGACTTCCAGAACAAGGCGCTCGACCACATCCTCGCGGTCGACCCGACTTTGCCGGTTCCCTCGGTGCGCAAAAGCCGCGACGGCGAAGCGCAGTTCGCGGTCAGCGTCGGCGGATCGGCGCCGCGCATCATCCGGCTGGTCAGCTACCTGCCTGGCCAGCTGCTGTCGCGCTCGCCGACTTCTGAGGCGCAGGATCGCAATCTCGGCATCTTCCTCGCCCGCCTTGGCCGGGCGCTGCGCGGCTTTTTCCATCCGGCCGCCGGCAGCGACCTGCTCTGGGACATTCGCAAGGTCGCCAAGACACGGCCGATGATGGCGCACATCCCTGACGCTGACCGGCAGGCGATGGTCGAACGCGCGATTGACTCCTTCGAGGAGCATGCTGCGCCGGTCATTCCGAGCCTGCGCGCCCAGATCGTCCACAACGACATGAACTCCTACAATGTGGTGATGGACGCGTCGCGGCCGGAGATCGTGAGCGGCATTCTCGATTTCGGCGACATGATCCATTCGCCGCTGATCTGCGACCTCGCCATCGGCGCCGTCTATCGCTGGCCGGCGCAAGGTCATCCGCTGGTGCCGGCGGCGCGCTTCGTCGCCGGCTATCAATCCGTACAGCCATTGGAGGCCGAAGAGCTCAGCATTCTTTTCGATCTGATCCGTGCCCGGCTTGCGCTCATCGTCAACATCGCCAGCTGGCAGGCCGAGCGCTTCCCGGCCAAGCGCGACTATGTGCTGCGCCTCGCCACCGAAGTCTGGGCCTCACTCGAACGGTTGGACAGCCTGTCGTCCTCAGATGCCTGCCGCTATTTTCTCGACCATTCCAATCCGGAGTAGATGCTCGTGTCCCAATCCTCGCCATACCCCGCAAATGCCGACGCGGCTGCATCGGAGCGTGCGCTGCTCGAACGCCGCGCCAGGCTGCTCGGGCCGACTTACCGCGCCTTCTATCGCAACCCCATCCATCTGGTGCGCGGCAGTGGCGTGTGGCTCTACGACGCCCAGGGCCGCAAGTTCCTCGACGCCTACAACAACGTCGCCTCGGTCGGACACTGCCATCCGCGTGTCGTCGAGGCGCTGTCAGCGCAGGCCGCCACGCTCAACACCCACACACGCTATCTCAGCGAGGTCATCCTTGACTACGCGGAGAAACTTCTCGGCACCGTTCCGGCACATCTCGGCCATGCCATGTTCACCTGCACCGGCAGCGAGGCCAACGACCTCGCCATCCGCATCGCCCTGCATTCCAGCGGCGGCACCGGGGTGATCATCACCGACTTCGCCTATCACGGCGCCACCATCGCGACGGCGCAGCTGTCGCCGGCGGCGGTCGGGGCAAAGGGCGTGCCCGCGCAGCACCGCACCGTGACAGCGCCGGACACGTTCCGCGACCATGGCCGGGCCGCGAATGATTTTGCGAAAAATGTCGCCGCAGCCATTGAGGACATGCGCGCAAGAAATGTCCGGCCGGCGGCACTCCTTCTCGACTCGGCCTTTTCCAGCGACGGCATCTTCTTTCCGGATGCGGCGGTAATGCGCGAGGCGGCCGACAATGTAAAAAAGGCCGGCGGCATCGTCATTGCCGATGAGGTCCAGTCTGGCTTCGGCCGGCTCGGCCAGGGCATGTGGGGCTTCGCCAATTATGGCATCGAGCCGGACATCGTCACGATGGGCAAGCCGATCGGCGACGGGCATCCGATGGGCGCCGTGCTGGTGCGGCCGCAGCTTGTCGCCTCCTTCGGCTCGAACACCGGTTATTTCAACACTTTTGGCGGCAATCCGGTCGCTGCCGCCGTCGGCCTCGCCGTTCTGGAGGTGATCGAAGGCGAAGGACTGATCGAGAATGCGCGCAATGTCGGCGCCTATACGGCTGAGCTGCTGCGCGCCCTGCAGAGCCGGCATGGCGCGGTCGCCGATATCAGGCACAACGGCCTTTATTTTGGCGTCGAGCTGACGGCGGACGGTGACGAGGCGCTGGTTGCCACCAAGACATCGGCGGTCGTCGAAGCCATGCGCGAGGACGGCGTGCTGATCTCGTCGTGCGGTCCGCGAGGCAATGTGCTGAAGATCAGGCCGCCACTGCCATTTGCCAGGGACAATGCCGAGCAACTGGCTGAGACGCTCGATCGCGCCCTGTCGAACTGGTGATCGGAGCGGACCGCGCATGCTGAAGCTCGAACATCAAACCTTGAATGACCGCGCCTATGGCGCGCTCAAGCAGGAGTTGATTTCAGGCGGCTTCAGCCCGGGGCAGACGCTGGTCATCCGCAAGCTCGCCGAGACCTTCGGCATCTCGACGACGCCGATCCGCGAGGCGCTGCAGCGGCTTGTCGCCGAGCGGCTGCTCGAGATGCAGAACAACCGCTCGGTCATCGTGCCGTTGCTGTCCGCGCCTGCCTTCGAGGAACTGACGCGCATCCGCATCGCCGTCGAGGGACTGGCGGGCGAGATGGCGGCTTCGCGGATGACGGAGAGCGGGCTCGTTGACATACAGGCCACGCTCGCCGGCATGCAGCGTGCCATCGAGGCGGGTGACGCCAAGGCTTACCTGACACTCAACGAGGCGTTCCACTTCGCCATCTACCAGCATGCCGGTGCGCCGATCCTTTTGAACATGATCCGTGACCTCTGGGGACGGGTCGGGCCCTATCTCAAGCTGCTGATGCAGGCCGATCGCTACATCCCGCAGTCCAACGCCGCGCATCGCAAGATCGTCGCCGCACTGGAGCAGCGCAGCGGTCCCACAGTGCGGATTTTCATAGAAGAGGATATCGCCACGGCGGCCGCGGTTTTGTCGGCCAACCTTGGCGCGGCCAGCTGACTGTCCGCCTATCTCATCTCATCGAACCGGTCGCGCAGCATGCTCCAGCCGAGCAGCATGTTGGGCGCATGCCGCAGCAAGGCATGGAACGGGATTGGCGCCGGCGGCCCGAAAGGCAGCGGCAGGTCGCGGGCGTCGGTTCCAGCGGCCCAATCGGCCAGCACCTTGCCCATCGCCGTCGTCATGGCGATGCCGCGGCCGTTGCAGGCGCGCCCGGCGATCAGGCCAGGACCGAGGTCGATCAGGTGCGGCAGGAAATCCGGTTCGACCGCTGCCATTCCCGACCAGCTGTAGGCAAGCGGCGGCAGATCGGGCAGGTCGAGATGCCGGCCAAGCCGCCGCCAGATTGTCTGCGGTACACGCGTATCGGCGCCGGCGCCAAGAATATGCATTCCGCCGCTGATCAGCCGGTTTTCGGCGTCGAAGCGGAAGGTGAAGAGATTGCGCCTGGTGTCGCCGACGCCTTGCCCGCCGGCAAGCAACCGGCTGCGCACATCACGAGGCAGTGGCGCTGTCGCGATCTGGAAGACTTTCAGCGGGAAATAGGTTCGCTGCAATGACGGATTGAGAGACCAGCCATAGGCGTTGGTGGCGATCAGCACCTTTGCGGCGCGCACCGATCCCGCCGGCGTTTTCAGCGCCCAGCCATCGGCCATGCGATCAACCGAGGTGACGCGCGACTGTTCGAAAATGCGCGCGCCGGCCTTCTCCGCCGCATCGGCAAGCCCGCGCGCATAGGCGACCGGATTGAGCACGCCGCCGCAACGATCCATCCAGCCACCGACATAGCCCGGTACGCCCGTCAGCGCTTCGATTTCCTGCCGATCCAATGTGACTGCCGGCCGGCCACGCTGTGCCCATTGCCCGGCACGTGACTTGACCTTCTCGAAGGCGGCAGGCGAATGCGCTGGCTGGATCCATCCGTTCTGCACGGCGTCGCAGTCGATGCCGTGCTGCCGGATCAGGCGGAAGACCAGGTCGGCGCTGCCGGCGGCGAAATCGATCAGCCTTTCGCCACGCGAAGGTCCGAGATAGGCCAGTATGTCGACCGGGTCCATCTTGGCGAAGTTCGGCACGACGAAACCCGCATTCCTGCCGGTCGCGCCCCAGGCGATGAATTCGGCTTCGAGAACGGCGACGGAAAGGCCTTTCCCGGCGGCGTGCAGCGCGGTTGAAAGGCCGGAAAAGCCGCCGCCTACGATGGCCAGGTCGACATCGAGCCCGCCTTGCAGCGCCGGCCGCTCGCGGCGATTGCGGCTGACCGCATGCCAGAGCGAAGCGCTATGCGTTTCCTGCCGGGGCACGGCATTCATGACCCGGAGCTGCTCTTGGCTTGAGCGATCTTCACCCGCTTGCCGAACCATGGCCGCCGCGGCCTGTCGCCGAACAGGCCGTTGGGCCGGATCAGCAGGATGACGCAGAGCATGACACCGATGGCGGCGATCTGCAGCGCGGCGGCGCGCGCCTGCTGTTCCGGCGGGAACAGGATGCTGGTCAACGTGCCCGATCCGGCCCATATCGCCCACACCAGGATGCTGCCGATGACGGCGCCGAGATTGCTGCCAGAGCCGCCGACGATCAGCATCACCCACACCTGGAAGGTGAGGATCGGCAGGTAGTTGTCCGGCGCGATGAAGCCGGTGAAATGCGCCTGCAGCGCGCCGGCCAGCGCCATGATGGCGCCGCCCACGGCAAAGGCCTGGACGCGATAGAAACGCGCGCTCTTGCCAAGCGAGATCGCCGCCCGCTCATCCTCGCGCAGCGCCTTCAGCACGCGGCCCCATGGGCTGCGCGACAGATGCTCCAAAGCGAGATAGGCGATCAGCGTCACGACCGAGACCACGGCAAGGTTGGACAGGTTGAACAGCAGCGGCGTCTCGGCAAGGCTGCCGAAGGGCCGTGGGATGAAGCCGATGCCGAACGGACCGCCGGTCAGTTTCTGCGCGTTGAGTGCGACCAGTTGCACGACGACGGCAACGCCGAAGGTGGTGATCGCCAGATAGTCGGACCTGAGCCGCAGCGTCGCCATGCCGGTAAGGGCCGCGGCTATGCCGCCCACGACCATGGCGCCGAGCCAGCCGACAAGGATCGGCAGACCGAAGCCGCCGAGCCGCGCGGCATCGTCCGGTGTGGTCAGCAGCGCCGATGTATAGGCGCCGATGGCGACGAAGCCGGCGAGGCCGACATTGAACAGGCCGGTCAGCCCCCATTGCAAATTGAGCCCCAGCGTGACCAGCGAGAAGATCAGCGCGGTGGTCAGGAAGAAGGCGCCGTAGCCGAGCAGGTCCATCAGCGTTCCCTCACACCAAACAGGCCGATAGGCCGCACGAACAGCACCGCCATCAGGATGATGAAGGAGACGGCGGCGCGCCACTCGGCTCCGATCAGCTGTACTGCACCGGCTTCGGCGAACCCGATGATCAAGCCACCGAGCACCGCGCCAGGAATGCTGCCGATGCCGCCGAGAATGGCGGCAGCGAACATCGGCAGCAGCATGTCGAAACCCATGAACGGGCGGATCTGCACCAGAATGCCGATCATCACGCCGGCCACGCAGGCCAGCGCCCCGCCGATGACCCAGGTGACGCGCACCACGCCGGCGACATCGATGCCGACGATGCGGGCCAGTGCCGCGTTCTGGCTCAGGGCCTGCATCGAGCGGCCGGTCTGCGTGCGTGTCATCAACAGATGCACGCCGAGCACCAGCACTGCGGTCAGCAGCAGCAAGGCGATCTGGTCGGGCGTGATGCGGATGCCGAAGCCGACCGGCATGGCGATCTGGATCGCCCGGCTGAAATAGGTCGGCCGCGAGCTGAAGGTGAATTCGAGCAGGCTTCTCAGCGCCATCGAGGCGCCGAAGCTCGCCATCACCACGATGATCGCCTGGCCCTGCGACCGCAGCCGCGCGAACAGCACCTTGTCGAGCAGCAGCGCCAGCAAGGCGGTGAATGCCATGCCGACGAGCAGAGCGACAATCAGTGGCCAACCGAAGGACAGCGGTGCGATCGGCGCCACCTTGCCGAATGTCGCGCCGATGGCGCTGACGACGGCCAGCGTCGCATAGGTGCCCCAGGCCATGAAGTCGCCATGGGCGAAGTTCGAGAAACGCAGGATCGAATAGGTGAGCGTCACGCCGATGGCGCCGAGGCCGATCATCGAACCCGTCAGCAATCCGTCGACGACAAATTGCAGGCTCATGCCGTGCCTCCTTTCGCTGCCTGAGATGGGCGCTGGCCGAGATAGAGTTCGGCGACCACTGGATCGTTCCACAGTTCGGACGCAATGCCTTCGTGCCGGTCCTTGCCTTCGACCAGCACATAGGCGCGGTCGCCGATGGCAAGTGCAGCCTTGGCATTCTGCTCGACCAAAAGGATGGTGACGCCGGATTTGCGGATGTTTGCCAGCATCTCGAATACCATCGAGACGAATTTCGGCGACAGGCCGGCCGACGGCTCGTCCAGCACCAGCACCTTGGGGTGGACGATCAGCGCCCGTGCGACGGCCAGCATCTGCCGCTGTCCGCCCGACAAATTGCCGGCGGCGGTGCGCCGCTGGCGGACGAGGTCGGGGAAGGCCGAATACATCTCCTCGATGCGGCCAGGGATCTCGCGCCGTTCAAGGATGCCGCAGGCGACTTTGAGATTGTCCTCGACCGACATCAGCGGAAAGATGTTTTCGGTCTGCGGCACGAAGGCAAGCCCGAGCCGAACCATGGTGTGGGCAGGCGCGGCCGTGATGTCCTTGCCGTCCAGAAACACCGTGCCGCCGGTGATCGGGACGAGGCCGGCGATTGCCTTGATGAAGCTCGACTTGCCGGCGCCGTTGGGGCCGAGCACGACGACGATCTCGCCCTTTTTGACGGTGATCGAGGCGCCACGCACGATCGGCACGCCGGGTTCATAGCCGGCTTCGAGATCACGGACATCGAGGACGGTCTCGCTCATGCCGCGCCTCCGAGATAGGCCTCGATGACGCGCGGGTCGCGTGCGACCTGTTCGGCCGTGCCTTCGCTGAGCAATTGGCCGCTCGCCATGACGAGAACGCGATGGCAGAGCCGCGTCACCATGTCGATGTTGTGTTCGATCAGCAGGAAGGTGATGCCGCGAGCGTTGATGTCGCGAATGCGGTCGATGATGACTTCGAGCAGCGTTGCATTGACGCCAGCTGCCGGCTCGTCGAGCAGGATGATCGCCGGGTCTGCCATCATGACGCGGGCGAGTTCGAGCAGCTTGCGCTGGCCGCCGGAAAGCACGCGCGCCGGCTCATGTGCGAGGCGGGTGAGGGTGACCAGTTCCAGCAGTTCGAGCGCCTTTGCCCTGGCGGCTCTTTCCTGAGCAGCGACGCGCCATGGCGTCACGAAATTGGCGAGCAGTTTTTCGCCGGCCTGGCCCTGTGCCGCCAGCATGATGTTTTCGATCAGCGTCAGATTGGGCAGCGGGCGCGGGATCTGAAAAGTTCGGCCAAGGCCACGTCCGATGCGCAGATGTGCGGCTTCGCCCGAGACTGGCGTACCGTTGAGAAGGATTTCACCGCCGGTCGGCAATATGCTGCCAGCTAGCAGATCGAACATCGTCGTCTTGCCGGCGCCGTTGGGGCCGATCAGGCCGAGGATTTCTCCAGCCCTGACGTCGAACGAGACATCGTTGACGGCGACAAGGCCGCCGAACCGCCTGACGACATTCCTTGCCGTCAGAACCGGCGCGCGGGTTTCCCCTTGCCGTTTGGTTGCCTCGCTCATTCAAACCCTCTGGCCGAATACGATCGTTGCCGCTTTCTGATTATGATTTGTGATCACACTTGCTTTGATCACGCTATTCGGCTTTAATTTCATCCGCAAGCCGAAAACCGGCCAAGAACGGAATTCCATGCAAAAGGCTGCCATCGAAAAGAACAACGAGGCGATCGCGGCCCAACTTGCGCCGGTCGGCCGCGAAACGGTGCAGGACCGCGTCTACTCCGAACTGCGCCGTGCCTTGATCGGCGGCCTGTTCGAGCCGAGCCAGGTGTTGACCATCCGTGGCCTGGCTGATGCGCTGGTCACTTCGACCATGCCGGTGCGCGAGGCGCTCGGCCGGCTAATCACTGAAAAGGCACTGGAGGCGCTGCCCAACCGTTCGGTGCGTGTGCCGCCGATCACATTGGAACGCCTCGACGATCTCTTGCGTGCCCGCATCCTGATCGAGGGCGAAGCGATCGCACTGGCCGCCGCCCGCATGGGCCCGCGCCAGATCGCCACCATCGAAACCATTCTCGGCGAATGGGACGAGATGCGGGCGCTGAAACACAAGAAGGACGTCGATCGCGAAGTGACGCTCAATCAGAGCTTTCATTTCGAGATCTACCGCTCCTGCGGCTCGGCGGTGCTGATCCCGATGATCGAGAGCCTGTGGCTGCAATCAGGCCCCTGCATTCGTGTCGCCATCTATGCCTTCTCGGAAGCCGGCGAGGTCGACACAGCCCAATACCACCGCCGCATCGTCACGGCACTGTCCACGCAGGATGCGCAGTCAGCGCGCGAGTCGCTGGTCGCCGACATCAGCCGACCCTTCACCTTCCTCCGCAGCAAGCTGCAGGCTGCCGCCGCGAAAGACCAGACATGACCGCCATCAGGATCACCGAGCCGCGCTCGCAGCTTTCCGTCACCGCATTGTTGCTGCCCGAGAAGGCGCCGGAAAACGCTGCCTTTCTCTTGGCCTATCTCGGCACGCCACGCGTCGTCCCAGGCATCCATGCGATGTGGACGGGGCCGGAAATCTCCTGTCCGGTTCCATCAGCCGACCTCGAGGGCCAGGCCTATGCAAAACCGTTGCCGGCCGAAAACGCGACGCTGAACCCGCAGCCGGGCGACATCGTACTGTCTTATGTGCCGCCGCGCATGTGGGGCGGCAATCCCAATGCGATCTTCGACATTGGCCTCTATTACGGGCAGGGCGCGCGCCTCTTGTTTCCGATAGGCTGGCTCGCCGGCAGCGTGGTGGCGCAAGTGCGCGCCGAAGAGCGTGATCAGTTCGCCGCCGCATGTGGGGTGATCCGGCGCAACGGTGCCTGCGACGTTACCTTCAGCCTGGTGGAGGTCTGAAATGGCTGACGACAGTTTCGAACTCTTCGATCTTCGCGTCGAGGCGGTCATCCCCGAGGGCAAGCCGATCTATTGCGGCGCCAAGGCAGGCGACTATTTCGAACTCAAGGGTGAGATGCTGTCGATGCCGGCAGGGCAAGGCATTTCGATCTATTCGCTCGCCGCCGTCTTGCCGCTGCTGGCGGCCAAGCAGCGCCCGACCCACCCGAACGACTGGATGACATCGGACGCCGAGATCGCTTGTCCCGATCCCAATTGCGCCAGCCGCCTCCGGATTGTCAGGGTGGCCAAGCGACGGTTCAGCCACGCCGAGACCACAGCGGTGCCGCTGCCGAAGGAGGATGACCTGACATGACCGCCAAGACCTTCGAACTCGGCCCCGGCTACACCATCTCGCGCGTCATTCGCGGCGGCTGGCAGCTGGCCGGCGGCCACGGCGCCATCGACCGCAGCCAAGCGGTTGCCGATCTGATCGCCACCTTCGATGCCGGCATCTGGACCTATGATTGCGCCGACATCTACACCGGTGTCGAGGAGCTCATCGGCGCGGCGCGCCTGCGGCTGGCCAGCGAGCGCGGCCTCGACGTCGCCGCCCGGATGAAGGTGCACACCAAGCTGGTGCCCGACCTGGAACGGCTGGCCAGCATCAGCCGCGACTACATCAGAGGCATCGTCGACCAGTCATTGCGGCGGCTGAAGGCCGAGCGGCTCGATCTCGTCCAGTTCCACTGGTGGGACTATGCGCAGCCTCGCTATGTCGAGGCGATGGGCTGGCTCAACGAGCTTCGGCTGGAAGGCAAGGTGCGCAATCTCGGCACCACCAATTTCGATACGCCGCGGCTCACCGAAATCCTCGCCGCCGGCATCCCGCTTGTCAGTCAACAGCTGCAGTATTCCGTGCTCGACCAGCGGCCGGGCAACAGCCTGGCGGCACTCGCAAAACAGAACGGCATCGGCTTCCTCTGTTACGGCTCGGTTGCCGGCGGCTTCCTCAGCGACAAATGGCTCGGTGCGGCCGAACCCGCCACGCCGCTCGAAAACCGCTCGCTGGTCAAATACAAGCTGATCATCGATGATTTCGGCGGCTGGGATCTGTTCCAGCACCTGCTTCAGGCACTGAAAGCCGTTGGCGACCGCCACGGCGTCGACATTGCCACCATCGCCAGCGCCTGGGTGCTGGAACAGCCGCAAGTGGCGGCTGTCATCGTCGGTGCCCGCAACCAGGCGCACGCCATTGCCAATGCGAAAATCATGGACGTGGCGCTTGACGCCGAGGACCGGGCGCGGATTGCGGCCGTCATCGCGCAAGGCACGGGCCTGGAGGGCGACGTCTACACGCTGGAGCGCGACCGCCACGGACGCCACGGTTCGATCATGCACTACAACCTCAATGCGGGGAAGAAATGAGCGGCGAACCCTCCCTGTTTTCACGCGCGAGCGCCGAAATCATCGACCTGCACCGCTTCTTCGTCGACTGGTTCGTCGCCGCGCGCGCCAACACGGTGGACTTCGGCCGCTTCGAACGCGCCATGGGTAAAGACCTCAGCATGGTGGCGCCGGACGGGCAGGTCCTCGATCGCGAAGCGGTCGTCGACCATGTCCGCTCAAGCCGCGCCTCTTGCGACGACGGTTTTGCCATTTCGATCGAGGACATCCGGCCCGGCTGGCAGGACGCCGATACCATCGTCGTCCTTTATGTCGAAGCGCAGCTGCGCGCAGGCAAGCACAGCCGCCGCCAGTCGAGCGCCGTCTTCACCACCAGTTCATCGGCGCCCAACGGCGTCGAATGGCGACATCTGCATGAGACCTGGCTGCAGGTGCCGGAACGCTGAACAGGCTCCAGAATTCAAATACAGTCGAGTAACGAAAGGGGAACAACAATGACAAAGACGATACTCCAACTCACCACCGCGCTCACCCTCGTCACGATGGCGGGTGCCGCGCAGGCAGCCGATTGCAAGATCACCGTCGGCCTCGTCATGGAACTGACCGGCCCGGCCGGCGAATACGGTCAGGCCGGGGCCAAGTCGGTCGAGATGGCCTTCCGCGACATCAACGGAGCCGGCGGTGTGCGCGGCTGCGATCTCGTCACCGATACGCGCGACAGCCAGAGCCAGGGCAACATAGCGGTCGACGCAGCCACCCAGCTGGTTCAGGTCAAGAAGGTGCCGGTCATCATCGGCGGCATCATCTCGTCTGTGTCGATCCCGATCCTGACCTCCGTCACCGCGCCAGCCAAGATCGTCCAGGTCTCGCCGGCTTCGTCCTCGCCGACGCTGACCGCGCTCGGCCGCGACGGCAAGACCAACGGCATCTTCTTCCGCACCATCACCTCGGATGCGCTGCAGGGCGTCGCCGCCGCCAAATACGCCGTCGACAAGGGTTTCAAGAAACTGTCGATCATCCACGTCAACAACGATTTCGGCGTCAACATGGTGGCCGAATTCTCGCGTGCCTATAAAGCGCTCGGCGGCACCATCGTCTCCGACACGCCCTATAACGAGAAGCAGTCGAGCTATGCCTCCGAAGTCACGGCGGCGATGGCCGGCGAACCGGACGGGCTCTATCTCGTCAGCACGCCGGTCGACGGTGCAACGGTCGCCCGTACCTGGATTTCGCAGGGCGGCGTGCAGAAATTCCTCCTCAATGACGGCATGAACAGCCCTGATTTCATCGAGTCCGTCGGCGCCGACTATCTGAAGGAAGCCTACGGCACCTCGTCCGGCACCAGCCCGACCGCTTCGACAGAGTACTTCACCAAGAACTACAAGGAATTCTCCGGCATCGAACCGACCAATCCGGCAGCCGACCGTTCCTATGACGCCGGCGCGATTGTTGGTCTCGCCATCGCCATTGCCGGTTCGGAGGATCCGGCCAAGATCAAGGACGCGATGTACAAGGCGGTCGATCCGGCCGGCGCGCCGATCTTTGCCGGCAAGGAAGAGTTCGCCAAGGCGCTCGGCTTGATCAAGGACGGCAAGCCGATCCGCTACGAAGGCGTGATCGGCCCGGTCGCCTTCGATAAATATGGCGACATCACAGGCCCGTTCCGGCTGTGGAAGATCGTCGACGGCAAGGTGGCGACGGACGGTGAAATGACCACCGACGATGTCAACGCCTTGCAAGCCAAGCTTCAGTAAGCATCATTCCGTTTTGTCCGGCATCGATTGTATCAGCATCGATGCCGGACCAAGACTATGGCTGCTTCATTGCTGCGCTCTTGCCCGGCACTCAAGTCCGTTCCGTCGCGACCTGCCTGGGGATGAGAAAGCGGGCGGCGAGCACGCAGAGCAGCACTGTGAACATCAGGATCAGCGCCACCAGCGCATTGATGTCGGGTGAGAAGCCAAGCCGCATCATCGCCCACAACCTGACCGGCAGCGTGCTCTGGGTACCTGTGACCAGGATCGTGATCATGGTCTCGTCGAACGACAGCGCGAAGGCCAGGATGGCGCCGCCGACCATGGCGCTCGACAGGTTCGGCAGGATAATGCGCCAAAAGGTCTGCCAGCCCGTGGCACCGAGATCGTAGGACGCTTCGACCAGCGTGCGGCTCATCGACTGCAGCCGCATCAGCACCGTGCGGTAGACGATCGCCAGCACGAAAACCGTATGCCCGATGACGACCGTCAAAACCGAGCGTTCGAGGCCGATTTCGCGGAAGAAGATCAGCAGCGCCAGGCCGCTGATGATCGGTGGCATCAGGAACGGCAGGAAGATGATGAACTGCAGCACCGAGCGTCCGGAACGGCGCCCGTGATAATAGAGCGCCAGCAGCGTTCCGCTGACCACCGACAGGATGACGGTGCAGACGCCGACGATCAGCGTGGTGCGCAAGGCGACCAGTATGTCGTGGTTTTCAGCCAGCGCCACATAGGTCGACAGGGTCGGCGCCGACCAGTCGACGGAGCCATGCGAAATGGTGAAGAACGACGACACGATCGGCACGAACAGCGGGCTGTAGAGCAGGACCGCAACCAGTGTCGTGATCGCGGCCAGAAAGATCGTGGACAGTCGGGGCAGGGCGCTCATACCGAAGTCCCCCGGTTGCGGCCAAAGCGTTCGCCGACGAGGATTGCGGCGATCACCACGACGGCCAGCGCCACCGACAGCGCCGCGCCGAACGGCCAGTTATAGGCCGTGCCGAACTGGCTGTAGAGGATGCGGCCGAAGGTGAAGCCGCTGATGCCGCCGACCATTTGGGGCGTCAGGAAATCGCCGATCGCCAGCACGAAGACGAAGCTCGCCGCCGAGGCCACGCCGGGCAGGCTGAGCGGCAAGGTGATGCGCAGGAAGGTCTGCAAGCCGCTCGCGCCGAGATCGTCGGAGGCGCGCAGCAGCACCTGCGGAATCCGCTCCAGCGACAGGAAGATCGGCAGGATGGCGAAGGGGATGAGCAACAATGTCAGCGTCAGCAGGATGGCGTTCATGTTGAACACGAAAAGCGTCGACGGCTCCTGCAGGATACCGAGCCCCACCAGTGCCTTGTTGAGGAAGCCGTTGAGGCCGAGGATGCTGCGGATCGCATAGATCTTGATGACGTAGCTCATCAGCAGCGGCACCAGCAGCAACATCAGCAAGGCGTAGCGCCAGCGGCCTTTCAGTGTCGTCAGGAAATAGGCGGCGGGATAGGCGAGCAGGATGCAGATGATGGCCACCGACACGCACAGCACGATGGTGTTCCAGAACACCGGGAGAAAGACCGGATCGGTGAAGAACCTGACATAGTTGCCCAGGGATAACCCGTAGACGATGGTGCCCTGGTCGACACTGAAGAAGCTGTAGCCGAGGAAGATCGCCAGCGGCACCAGGACGAAGACCACCGGCAAGGCAAACGCCAGCACTGTCACCAGCAGCGACAGCCGTCTTTCCGCATGCTGTGTCGATCCGGCTTCGCTCATGCCAGCACCAGATGGCCTTCATGCGGCGCAAACGAAAGCGATACGGTCTCGCCGGATTTGAGCGCGCTGCCGTCGACGCGGCTCGGCACGCGCAGCCGCAAGCGTTGCGCAGCATTGTCTGGGCCTGCCGCGATGGTGGCGACGCTCGATGAGCCGGCAAAGGCCATGTCGGAGATCGTGCCGGAAAAACGGTTGTCGGTGTCCTTTGCATCCGCAAGGTGCAAGGCTTCCGGACGGAATGCGGCGTAGGCGCTGGCGCCGTCCGCTGCAGCCTTCAAATGCGGCTGGTCAACGATCGAGCAGACCAGGCGGCCGAGCGCCGTCTCGATCGATCGCAGCTCGCCCTGCACCGGCCCAAGTTTTCCGGACACCAGATTGTTCTCGCCGAAGAAGCGCGCGACGAACTCGCAATTCGGCCTGTAGTAAAGGTCGTGCGGCGTGCCGAGCTGGCGGATATGACCGGCCTCCATGACGCAGATCCGATCGGCCATGCCGATGGCTTCTTCCTGGTCATGGGTGACGAACAGGAAGGTGGTCTTGATTTCGCGCTGGATGGATTTCAGGAAGATCTGCATCTGCCGGCGCAGTTCGAGGTCGAGTGCTGCGAGCGGCTCGTCGAGCAGGATCAGGCGCGGCTGGCAGATCAGCGCACGGGCGAGCGCGACGCGCTGGCGCTGGCCGCCGGAGAGCTGCGCGGGAAAGCGGTCGGCGAAACGCCCAAGCTGGACTAACTCCAGCGCCTCCGCGACACGGCGCGCGATTTCCTTGCGCTGGATATGGCGAACCGAAAGCCCGTAGCCGACATTGCCGGAAACGGTCAGGTGCGGGAACAGCGCATAGTCCTGAAACACGGTGTTGAACGGCCGCCGGTTGATCGGCATGCGGCTGATGTCTTGCCCATCCAGGCGGATCTCGCCCGACGTCAGCGACTCCAGCCCGCCGATCAGCCGCAGCACCGTGGTCTTGCCGGAGCCGGATGGTCCAAGAACGGTGAGGAACTCACCGTCCTTGATCGACAGGTCAATGTCGTGCAGCACGGGGACCGTGCCGTAGGATTTCGAGACGGACCGCAGCGTCAAGAGGTCGGTGTTCTGGTTCATGAAATACTCTCGCATACGCTTCGGCGGTCCGGAACTCCGGACCGCCGGGTCCTTCGAAGGCATAGAGCGGAAAGATCAGGGCGTTGCCTTGACCTCGTTCCACATGTCCGAACGCTTGAGCGGGTCCTCGACATTGTTGAGCCAGACCAGCTTGTCGTTGCCGCCGGCGCTTCCGGTTTCCGTCACCGTGTTGCCGAAGCCGGTGCGCTCGGAAAGCTCGCCGCCGACCTTCTTGCTCAGCATGAAGTCGATCCACTTCTCGGCCGCCGCATTGTCGCGGACACCCTTGGAAATGACCCAGTTGTCGAGCCAGGCGAGCGCGCCCTCGCTTGGATTGACGTAGGCGACATGGGCGCCGATCTTCTGCAGCGCCTTGACCTGCTGCTGGCCGTAATTGGCCCAGATCAGGGCCACATCATTGTTCTGGTAGATCTGCTGCGCCTCGTCGGCGGTGGTGTAGAAGCTCAGCACGTTGCGCTTGAGTTCGACCAGCTTGGCCTTGACCGCTGCCATCTGCTCTTCGTTGAGGTTGAACGGATCCTTGTAGCCGAGCGTCAGTGCGGTGAACGAGAAATTGTGCTCGCCATTGTCGTAGGCCAACACCTTGCCCTTGTATGCCGGGTCCCACAGGACCGACATCGAAGTCGGCGCCGGCTTGACCTTGTCGGTGTCGTAGATCAGGCCGATGGAGTCGAAGCAGAACGGAATGCCGTAGACCTTGCCGTCCTTGGTGACGCCGCTCACCGCGGTCAGATCGCGGAAGCGCGGCAGCACTTCTTTCTGGTTGGCGAGCTTCGTCACGTCGATCGGCGACACCAAGTCGGCCTTGATGTAGCGCTGCAGCTGGGCGGTGTTGACGGCGAAGACGTCGAAGTCCTGGCCTTCGCTGCCCTTGATCTTGGCCCAGATCTCGTCGTCGCTGCCGATAAAGACGACATCGACGCCGATGCCGGTCGCAGCGGTGAAGTCCTTGACCCAGTCCGGGTCGGCGTAGCCGTCCCAGGCCAGAACCCGCAGGTTCGCGGCGAGCGCCGCCGATGTCATCAGGCCGATGCCGAGCCCGATCGTTGCCATTCTTAGAAACAGTTTTTTCAGTCCCATTTTCAATCTCCCATTTGTCATTCTGGTGGACCGCAGTTTCCGGACCTTCGCAGTCACAGCTGTGTGACGGCGACCAGTCCCTCGTCCGGCACCGACACCATCCGGTTGCGCAGTGGCTTGCCGAATGTCTGTGCCTGGATTTCATATTCGTCGCCGGAAGCCGTCTTGACGCCGGAGGCGTAGCTCATCACCGCCGCGCCGAAGAAATAGGCATGCAGGTCGCCCGCCCTGCGGTGCATCGGGTAGCGGAAATGGAAGTGTTCGAGATTGGCGATCGAGTGCGACATGTGCGCCTCGCCCGACAGGAACTCTTGCTCCCAGATAACGGTGCCGTCGCGCAGGATGCGCGAATGGCCGCGCACTTCGTCGGGCAGGTCGCCGATCAGCAGTTCCGGGCCGATTGAGCAGGAGCGCAGCTTGGAATGGGCGAGATAGAGGTAGTTCTCGGCTTCCGTCACATGGTCGGAATATTCGTTGCCGAGCGCATAGCCGATGCGGTAGGGGCGGCCGTCCGGCCCATTGAGATAGAGGCCGACGATCTCGGCCTCTTCGGCGCCGGCGCGCGCGAAGGCCGGCATCGGCAGCGGCGCACCGGGTGGCACGACACAGGTGCCGACACCCTTGAAGAACCATTCGGGCTGGATGCCGATCTGCCCGGCGGCGGGCTTGCCGCCCTCCAGGCCCATGCGGAAGATCTTCAGCGAATCCGATTCCTCGGCATCCTCGCCATGGGTCAGCACATGCATCTTGTCGCGTGCGGCCGCACTTCCTGTATGGGTCAGGCCCGTGCCGGTGACCAGGAAGCGCGCCGGTTCCGGGTGGTCGACCGGGGCCAGCACGCGGCCGTCGCGCAACAGCTGGTCGTAGTCGATTGTCGCGGTGCCCGTCCGCTTCTCGACCAGCGCTGCGATCGACGTGCCCTGGGCGATTGCCGCTTCGGCCAGCTCCAGCACGCTGCTGGTCTTTTCGAGCGGGTGCAAATGATTGCCGTCATCGGAGACACGGCCAACCCGTCTGCTGCCGTCGGCCATTCTGAACTGAACAAGACGCATGAACTAACCTTCTTTCCCTAGGACTGTACGGGTCACACCCAGCCCGCATCGACGATGAACTGCTGGCTCGTGCACATGCGGCTGTCGTCGGCGGCGAGGAACAGCGCCATGCGCGCGATATCGGAGGGTTGCAGCCGGTCGGGCAGGCACTGCCTTTCCTCGATCTGGCGTTCGCCGGCCGGGTTCAGCCACAGACGCATCTGGCGCTCGGTCATCACCCAGCCCGGCACCATGCAGTTGACGCGGATGCGTTCGGGGCCGAGTTCGCGGGCCAGCGCCCGCGTCATGCCGTAAATAGCGGCTTTCGCGGTGACATAGGCTGGGCAATCCGGATCGCCGACCATCCAGGTGATGGAGCCGAAATTGATGATCGAGCCGCCGCCCAGCGTGCTCATCTGCGGACGCACCGCTTGCGCCGCGAAGAACTGGTGGCGCAGATTGACCGCCATGCGGTCGTCCCAATAGGCAACCGTCACGTCCTTGGTCTGGTGGCGGTCGTCATTGCCGGCATTGTTGCACAGCGCCTGGATGGGGCCGTTGTGCCGCATCGCCTGCACGGTGGCTGCCTGCAACTCTTCGACGTTGCGCAAGTCGCAGGGAATGAACAGCGGCGCGGGATGTCCCTCGGCCGCGATCGCGTCGAGCAGGAGCCGGGACGGTTCCTCGGCCATGTCGACGAAGGCGACACGGCTGCCTTGCGCGCAGAAATGGCGCACCAGGCTTTCGCCGATGCCGCTGCCGCCGCCGGTTATGAAGACACTGCGGCCCTTGAGGCTTGGGTAGATGGCGTAGCTGCCGATTTCGTCCGTCATCGCGCGCGCCTCCCCTAGTGCGAATGCCGAGGAATGCCGGCATCGCGCCGGCCGACGAGAAAGTCGAAATCGCAGCCCTTGTCGGCCTGCAGCACGCGCTCGACATAGAGGCTCTGGTAGCCGCCTTCCGGCGGCGCCGGGGGCTTCCAGTCACGCCGGCGGATTGCAAGCTCCTCATCCGACACCAAGAGCTCCAGCCGGCGGCCGGCGACATCGAGCTCGATGAGGTCACCGTCGCGCACCAGCGCAAGCGCGCCACCTGCGGCTGCTTCCGGTGCCACATGCAGAACCACGGTGCCGTAGGCGGTGCCGCTCATGCGCGCGTCCGAAATGCGAACCATGTCGGAGACGCCCTGCTTGAGCAGTTTGGCCGGCAGCGGCATGTTGCCGACCTCGGCCATTCCGGGATAACCGCGCGGCCCGCAGTTCTTGAGCACCATCACCGAGGAGGCGTCGATATCCAGGTCCGGATCGTCGATGCGCGCGTAGTAGTGCTCGATGTTCTCGAACACCACCGCCTTGCCGCGATGCTGCATCAGTTCGGGCGTTGCCGCGGACGGCTTGATGACCGCCCCGTCAGGCGCCAGATTGCCGCGCAGGATCGAGATGCCGCCCTCCTTGGTCAGCGGCTGGCTCAGCGGCCGGATCACCTCGCTATTGTAGTTGGGCGCGCCGTCGATCAGTTCACCGATGGTCTTGGCGCTGACGGTCATGGCGTCGCGATGAAGAAGCCCCACTTCATCAAGCGACGCCATGACCGCAGCTAGCCCCCCGGCGTAGTAGAAATCTTCCATCAGGAACCGCCCCGACGGCATCAGGTCGACAATGGTTGGAACGTCACGGCCAAGGCGGTCCCAGTCATCGAGGCTGAGATCGACACCGATCCGGTTGGCGATGGCGATCAGATGCAGCACCGCATTGGTCGAACCACCGATCGCGCCGTTGACTCGAATGGCGTTCTCGAATGCTTGCCGGGTGAGGATCTGCGCAATCGTCACATCCCTGCGAACCAGATCGACGATCTGGCGTCCGGCCATCTGGGCGAGCACGCCACGGCGCGAATCCACCGCCGGGATCGCGGCATTGTCCGGCATGCCGATGCCGAGCGCCTCCACCATGCTGGCCATGGTCGAGGCCGTCCCCATTGTCATGCAACTGCCCGCAGACCGGCTTTGGCCCTGCTCGGCGGCGAGGAAGTCGGCGACCGGCATCCGACCGGCCTTCACTTCCTCGGCGAATTTCCAGACATGCGTGCCCGAGCCGATATCCTGTCCGCGGAACTTGCCGTTGAGCATCGGCCCGCCGGAAACGGCGATGGTCGGCAGGTTGCACGACGCGGCGCCCATCAGCAGCGCCGGCGTGGTCTTGTCGCAACCGACCAGCAGGATGACGCCGTCGATCGGATTGCCGCGGATGGACTCTTCGACATCCATGCTGACCAGATTGCGAAACAGCATGGCGGTGGGGCGCATGTTGCTCTCGCCCAGCGACATCACAGGGAATTCGAGCGGCAGGCCGCCGGCTTCATAGACGCCGCGTTTGACGTGATCGGCCAGCGCCCGCAGATGGGCATTGCATGGGGTCAGCTCCGACCAGGTGTTGCAAATGCCGATCACCGGGCGGCCGTCGAAAGCGTCGGCGGGGATGCCCTGGTTCTTCATCCAGCTGCGGTGCATGAAGGCATTCTTGCCCTCACCGCCGAACCAGGCCTCTGATCGCAGCTTGCGTTTTGTCTCGGTCACGATGTCTGTTCCCGATCCTGGCGGCGCTTGTTGCGGTTCTCGACGCTGCGGCGCACGTCTTCCTCGGCATTGTCGATGAGCACCAGCAGCGCCTTTTGCGCGCCTGCCGCGTCGCCTGATGCAATCTTTTCGGCCACTTCGCGGTGCAGCGGCAAAGAATGGCGCTGCCCTTCCGGATTGTCGTTTGAGAGGCGAAAGCTCATCACCAATGCGGTTTCGACCAGTGCCGCCAGCGAGCCGATCAGCTCGTTGCCGGTCATGCGCAGGATGGTCTGGTGGAACAAGAGGTCAGGCTTGGCGAAGCGGTCGTCGTCGTCGACAACCGCTTCCATTTCGGCCAGCGCGGCATTGATCTCGGCAATTTGCGCCGGCGTGGCGCGCTGGGCGGCAAGTGCGGCCGACATCGGTTCAATGGCTCGCCGCAATTCGAACAGTGCCCGGACATCGTCGGCACTGACACCGCCGGCGTAGCGCCATGACAGCACATCCGGATCGAGGAAATTCCAGTCGGCACGCAGACGCACCCGTGTGCCGGTCTTCGGCCGCGATTCGACCAGCCCCTTGCCGGCCAGCACCTTGATCGCCTCGCGCAGCACCGTGCGGCTGACCCCCAGCATCTCGCTGGAATCGTCGGCATTGGGCAGCGCCTCGCCGGGCAGGAAATCGCCTTGCACGATGCGCAATCCGATCTGCTCGACGACAGTCGCATGCAGCGCCGTCGAGCCGCTGGAAACCGCCACCGCAACTCTTGACGTGCGCGCCGTGCTGAAAGATTTGTTATTCTTCATACTATTCATATGATATGTCTTATAGGCGTGGCGATTGGAGTCAAGGGATGGGGGAGTGCCGATGACAAAGAGTTCCGCTGCCGTTGCCGAGCAGCATCAAGAGCTGGTCTCGATCAGCGACGGTATTGCGACAGTCGAAATTGCGCCGGCCGCCGGCGGCGCGTTGGCGTCGTATCGCGGCGACAAAACGGGTCCGTCGTGGATTGGCTGCGCCCTGCGCATCCGGCGGCGATCAACAGCCGCGATGCCGGCGCCATGGCCTGCTTCCCGCTGGTGCCCTATTCCAATCGCATAAGGGGTGGCCGCTTCGAATTCGCGGGCCGCACCGTCGAACTGCCGACCAGCCCGGAAGATCCGCATCATGAGCATGGCCATGGCTGGCGTCGGCCATGGACAGTCGTGCGGCACGAAGCCGGCGCCACCGTCCTGTCCTATCGCCATGCCGCCGATTCCTGGCCGTGGAGCTATGAGGCAAGGCAAGCGATCTCGCTGGTCGATGGCGGGCTGATCATTGCCCTTTCGCTGCGCAACCTCTCGGACATGCCAATGCCGGCAGGCTTCGGCCTCCATCCCTATTTCCCGTCGACACCGTGGACACATGTCCAGGCGCGGGTATCCGGCATGTGGGAGACCGATGCCGAAATCCTGCCCACCCGGCACTTCCTTCCGCCAGCTGGTTCCAACCCGACCACGGGCTTCGACGTATCGGAGACGGACTTCGACACGGTCTTCACCGGATGGTCGCGCCGCGCCCGGATCTCCTGGCCGGAGCTTGGACGGCAACTGGACATCGAGGCCGAGGCGCCACTCGATTTCCTTGTCCTCTACACGCCGCCCGGCGAGCCGTTCTTTTGCGCCGAGCCGATCAGCAACATCACCGATGCCTTCAATCGCAGGGACGCGGGCATCGACACTGGCTGCATCGTATTGGTACCCGGGCAGATGCGATCCGCATGCGTTCGCTTCACGCCTTCGCAGGCGGCCTGATCGCCAATCTGTGCCGCATCAACTGCTTTGCCTTGCCGCTTCGCGGATGGTCTGCAGCAGGATGGAAAAGGCCGGCGAGGGCGCCGTGTCGGTTCGCATCGTCAGGCCAACCGGTCCCTTGGTTTCCTCGGTGTTGACCGGCAGGGCGACGAAGGCGCCGCTGCCGAGTTCGTTGGCAACGACGCCGGCCGAAATGATCCAGACGGCATTGCTCTGCCGCAGGAAGGCGCGGCCGAAGGAGTCCGAGACGGTTTCGATCTCGGTTGCCGGCGCCGTCATGCCGTTGGTGATGAACAGCCGGTCGACGAAGGGACGGATGACCGATTCCCGTGTCGGCATCAGTATTGGGAATTCATCGAGCCGTGCGAACACATCCTGTCCCGGGTCAAGCAGCGGATGTCCCGCCCGCACCACGAACAGCACCGGTTCGGAATAGAGGTGCTCGAAGAAGAAGCCGATCATGTTTTCCGGCGCCGCCAGCCGTCCGACGACGAGATCGAGCGCGCCGGTGCGCAACTGTTCGAGCAGCACCGCATTCTCGCCGGTGACGATCTTGATCGCCGCACCGGTGCCCTCTTTGAGGAACAGGCTCATGGCAAGCGGCATCACCCGGGCCGACACCGTCGGCAGCGCGCCGATGCGGATCGGGTGCCGGTTGACCGCTCCGTCCTGCCGGACGGAATCGACGCCTTGCTTGAGTGCCGTGATCGCCGTGCCGGCATGGCGAAGGAAGATTTCGCCGATGCGCGTCAGCCTAATGCCGCGGCCGTCGCGCTCCACCACCGCAACACCCAGCGCCTCTTCCAACTCGCGCAATGTCTTGGTCACCGCCGGCGGGCTGACATGCAGCAAATCGGCCGCCCTCGCCACGCTGCCTTGCCGCGCAACTTCCAGGAATGCCTGCAGGTGACGGAACCGGATGCGGCTCTCGGACATGGATTTGATAACCCCTGAGTTAATGAAACGGGGCAAAATATCATTTTACCGAACCAAACGCCTTGTGCAATGTGGGGATGGAGGATCGAAATCGTGCCATTCGTCACCATCGGCGGCATCACGCTGCACCATCGCCACATCAAGGCGACCGGCAATGCGCGCCCAATCATATTCATCAATTCACTCGGCACCGACTTCCGGATCTGGGACGAAATTGTCTCGGCGCTCGATGGTGAAATGCCGCTGCTGGTCTACGACAAACGCGGTCACGGGTTGTCCGATATCGGCGACATCAGGTCGATCGACGATCATGTCGATGATCTCTCGGCGCTCATCGATCATTTCGGGTTGGACAAGGTCGTGCTGTGTGGCCTGTCGGTCGGCGGCCTGATCGCACAAGGCTTCTATCGCAGGCGCCCAGAAATTGTCGAAGGCCTGATCCTGTGCGACACGGCCCACAAGATCGGCACGACAGAGAGCTGGAACACACGCATCGCGACGGTCGAAAGCAAGGGCATCCAGGCCATTGCCGATGGCGTGCTCAAAGTGTGGTTCACCCCCGCCTTCCACGCTGCGCGCTTGGCCGAGCTGGACGGTTATTGGAACATGATGACGAGGCAAGCGCTCGCCGGTTACATCGGGACTTGCGCGGCCGTTCGCGATGCGGATTTCACCGATGCTGCACGCCACATCGCGGTGCCGACGCTCTGCGTCGCCGGCGATCAGGATGGCTCGACGCCTCCCGATCTCGTCCGCTCGCTGGCCGAGCTGATCCCCGCCGCGCGCTTCGAGATCATCCGCGACGCCGGACACATTCCTTGCGTCGAACAACCCGAAGCGCTGGTCGCCCTGATCCGCAGTTTTATCGCGTCGCTTGCCCCTGGAGCAGAAACCCATGGATGAAGTCCCCGGCGACGCAGCCAGATATCGCAAGGGGCTTGCGGTGCGGCGCTCGGTGCTCGGCGACCGGCATGTCGACCGGGCCGAAATTGCCGCCACCGATTTCGACCAGCCTTTCCAGGAGCTGATCACCGAGGCTGCCTGGGGAACCGTGTGGGCGCGGCCGGGCTTCACAAAGCGTGAGCGTTCGATCGTCACGCTGGCGCTGCTGGCCGCACTCGGCCATGATGAGGAGATCGCCATGCATGTGCGCGCCACCGTCAACACCGGTGCGTCGCGCGACGACGTCTGCGAGGCGTTCCTGCATGTCGCCATCTATGCCGGCGTGCCGGCCGCCAACCGTGCCTTCAGAATAGCCAAGGACGTGTTTTCGGAAATGGACGGAGCCAGGAATGCCCGCTGAGTCCGGCTCGACGAGGCCCGAGACCGGCGCCTTCTTCCGGCGCGATCGGACCTGGCATCCGCCGGCTCTGACGCCGAATTATAAGACCTCGATGCTGCGCTCGCCGCAAAAAGCCCCCCTCGTTTTCGACAACACGCTGTCGGAGATTGCAGGCCCCGTTTTCGGCCACGCAATATTGGGCGAACTTGACGCCGACCTGATCCACAATTTCGCCAGGCCCGGCGAGAGCGCGCTCGGCGAGCGGATTATCGTCCATGGCCGAGTGCTCGACGAGCGCGGCATTGGCGTGCCCGGCGCGCTGCTCGAATTCTGGCAGGCCAATGCCGGTGGCCGCTATCGCCATAAGAGGGATGGCTATCTGGCGCCACTCGATCCGAATTTTGGCGGTTGCGGCCGCACTATTACAGGCGAGGATGGCGGCTATGCCTTTCGCACCGTCAAACCCGGCCCCTATCCCTGGCCGAACGGCCCGAATGACTGGCGGCCCTCGCATATCCATTTCTCGGTCTTCGGCCACGGCTTTGCGCAGCGGCTGATCACGCAGATGTATTTCGCGGGCGACCCGCTGATCTGGCACTGCCCGATCGTGCGCGGCATCCCCGACAAGACAGCCGTTGAGACGCTGATCGCCGCGCTCGACATGCAAGCGACGATCCCCTTCGACGCGCTCGCCTACAAGTTCGACATCGTGCTGCGCGGGCGCCGCGCGTCGCTGTTCGAAAACAGGCTGGAGGGCAATTGATGGCCCAGTCGCTCGACAGGCTCAGGGAAAGCCCTTCGCAGACCGCCGGACCCTATGTCCATATCGGGCTAACGCCCAATTTCTGCGGCATCGGCGGCGTTTACCCGACCGACCTTGGTGCGACCATGGTCAATGACAAGACCAAGGGCGAGCGCATCGGTCTGCGCATCCGGGTGCTCGACGGCACCGGCACGCCGCTCAAGGACGCGCTGATCGAGACCTGGCAGGCGGATGCGGACGGACTTTACAACTCGCCCGCCGAACTGCGCGGCACCGCCGATCCGAACTTTTTCGGCTGGGGCCGTTGCGCGACCGACATGGACACCGGCCTGTGCACGTTCGAGACGATCAAGCCGGGCCGAGTGCCGTCCAGGGATGGACGCCTGATGGCGCCGCACATCACGCTCTGGGTCGTCGCCCGCGGCATCAATCTCGGCCTGCACACAAGGCTGTATTTTTCCGATGAGGAAAAGGCCAATGCCGAAGATCCGATCCTCGCGTGTATCGAGCACCGCGTTCGCGTGCCGACGCTGATCGCCGAGCGCCAAGGCGATATGTATGTCTTCGACGTCCATCTCCAGGGGGAGAAGGAAACGGTCTTCTTCGATAGCTGATGCTCAGGAGGCCTGTGACATGACTGTATCGCCTTTCGACCATCCGCTGCTCTCCGCTCTTCTCGGCGACGAAGAAGCGGCGCGGCATTTTTCCGTTGAGGCGGAAATCGAGGCCATGCTGGCCTTTGAACAGGCGCTGTCGCAAGCGGAGGCCGATAACGGGATAATCTCCAAGGATGCCGGGGCAGCGATCGTGGCGGCGCTTGGCACCTTCCGGCCGGACACGGCTCTGCTGCGAGCCGGGGTCGCCAAAGACGGCGTCATGGTGCCGGAGCTGGTGCGCCAGATCAGGGCTGCGGTCGGCGAACCGCATGGCCGCAAAGTGCATTTCGGTGCGACCAGCCAGGATGTGATCGACACCGGCCTGATGCTTCGGCTGAAATCCGTCGTCGAGCATCTCGATCTGCTGTCGATCGAAACCGTCATACGCCTCGCTTCGCTCAAAGAGCGTTTTGGCGGCAGGGTGCTGACCGGGATGACGCGCATGCAGAAGGCGCTTCCGATCAAAGTGGCCGATCGCGTCAGGGCGTGGCGGGCGCCGCTGCAACGGCATCAGGAGAGGCTATCCGAGCAGTCCAGGCGTCTGCTGGTGGTGCAATTCGGCGGTGCCGCCGGCACGCTGGAAATGCTTGATGACAAGGGGCCGGCGGTGCGCGCGGCACTTGCCGCCAGGCTTGGTCTTGGCGACGCACCGCAGTGGCACAGCCAGCGTGACGCGCTCGCCGACTTTGCCGGCCTGATGTCGCTGGTATCAGGCAGCCTCGGCAAGTTCGGCCAGGACATCGCGCTGCTGGCGCAAGGTGGAACCGAGATCGAGCTTTCCAGTGGCGGCGGCTCGTCGGCCATGCCGCACAAGAAGAACCCGGTGAAGGCCGAAGCGCTGGTGGCGCTTGCCCGCTTCAACGCCACGCAGCTTGCCGGCATGCATCACGCGCTCGTGCATGAGCAGGAGCGGTCGGGTGCTGCGTGGACGCTGGAGTGGCTATTGCTGCCGCAGATGGTCGTCGCAACGGCCGCGTCGCTGCGCCTTGCCGCCGAACTGGCCGCACAGGTCGAAAGTCTCGGCCACTGATGCGCACGCAAATCGTCGTCATCGGGTCCGGGCCGTCCGGGCTGCTGCTTGGGCAACTGCTGGCCGGCATCGGCGTCGAGACGGTCATTCTGGAACGTGCGAGCCGCGAGCACGTGCTTGGCCGCGTGCGGGCAGGGGTGCTCGAACAGGGCACCGTCGAATTGCTGGAACAGGCCGGCGCGGCAGCAAGACTGCATGCCGAGGGGCTGCCGCATTCCGGCATCTCGCTCGCCTTCGACGGACGCCTGCACCGCATCGACCTTACCGCACTCACCGGCGGCAGGCATGTCACCGTCTATGGCCAGACCGAGGTGACGCACGATTTGATGGACAAGCGCGACGCGGCAGGGCTGACCACGATCTACGAGGCGGCAAATGTCGCTCTGCACGATTTCGACGGCACCGCGCCTTTCGCCACCTATGACAAGGACGGCGTCACGCATCGCATCGACTGCGACTTCGTTGCCGGCTGCGACGGCTATCATGGCGTCAGCCGCAAATCGGTGCCCGAGCGTGCGCTAAAAATCTTCGAGCGGCGGTATCCGTTCGGCTGGCTCGGCGTGTTGGCCGAGGTGCCGCCAGCCGACCGCGAACTGGTCTACGCCAATCACGAGCGGGGTTTTGCGCTGTGCTCGATGCGCTCGACGCATCGCAGCCGCTTCTATGTGCAGTGCCCGCAGGACGATCGCGTGGAGGCGTGGTCGGATGAGCGCTTCTGGGACGAGTTGCGCCGCCGCTTGCCGGAGCAGACGGCGGCAAATGTCGTCACCGGCCCATCCTTCGAGAAATCGATCGCGCCGCTGCGCTCCTTCGTTGCCGAGCCGCTGCGTTTCGGCAGGCTGTTCCTGGTTGGCGACGCCGCCCACATCGTGCCGCCGACCGGGGCGAAAGGCCTTAATCTCGCCGCCAGCGACGTGCGCTATCTCTTTGCCGGTTTCCGCGACTTTTATGTCGAAAAATCACACGTCGGCATCGACGCCTATTCCGGCAAGGCGCTGGCGCGGGTCTGGAAGGCGGTTCGCTTTTCCTGGTGGATGACGACGATGCTGCACCGTTTTCCCGACAGGGGCGACTTCGGCCAGCGCATCCAGGAGGCCGAGCTCGACTACCTCGTCCAGTCGCGGGCCGCATCGACCGCGCTTGCCGAAAACTATGTCGGCCTGCCCTACTGAGGGCTGCGGATCATCCGGCGCCTTGCTGCGTGGCAAAATCCAAAAGCATCGGGCGCTGCCCCTTGAGGATTTTCATCTCGGCCTCGGGCAAGGTGAACCAGCCCGCTCTGTCGACTTCCGGGAACTCCTTCAGGGATCCCGACCTTGGTGGCCATTCGATGGTGAAGCTGTTGCTCTTGATGGCGGCCACGTCGATGTCGATGGTCGCCTCGACGGACCAGGCCGAGACGATCTTGCCGCCCGGTTGCCTGTAGTCGCCAAGCCGCGCGAAGGTGCCGTCGACCTTGACGCCAAGCTCTTCCTCGGTCTCGCGTTGCGCTGCCGTCAACTCGTCCTCGTTGTCGCCGACGAGGCCCTTCGGTACCGACCAGGCACCATCGTCCTTCTTCGCCCAGAACGGTCCACCCGGATGAACCAGCAACACCCTGAGATCGCCGTCGCTGCGGCGATAGATCAGCAATCCCGCACTGCGTTTTGCCATTTTTGTACGTCCGTTTGCGAAGCCGGCAGCCTGCCGATGGTCCTTGAATCGTTGACGCGAACCTTGCACTAGGGGATTGCGACGCTATGTCAGGCACGTCTGCATTGCACCTCATCCGCGAGTCCGGCAATCTGATACCATCGCTTATTTGGCGGCTCGAAGGCTAGGTGACGATGCAACTCGGTCTTATTGGCTACTACAGCGATTTCGTCGTGTATCCGCTGGTGATCGCCGTGCTGGCAGTGGCCGGGCTGCTCGAGGCCGGCGAAGAGAGTGCACCAGGCTGGATCGGCACAGTCCTCGCCTGTCTCGGCCTCTGGACGCTGATCGAGTATGTGCTGCACAGGTTCGTTCTTCACCATATTCCCTACATCAAGGACCTGCACGACCGTCACCATGTCGAGGAACGCAGTTCGGTGGGCACGCCGACCTGGCTCAGCCTCGGCGTGCATGCGCTGATCGCGTTTGTGCCCGTTTGGGTGGTCTCGGACTTCGCAACCGCGAGCGCGGTAAGCTGCGGGCTGATGCTGGGGTACCTCTGGTACATCAGCATCCACCACATGATCCATCACTGGCACCCCGCCCATCCGAGCTATCTGTACACCCTCAAGCGTCGCCACGCGGTGCATCACCACATTGACGAAGCGGCCAATTTCGGTGTGACGTCGACGTTCTGGGATCGCGTTTTCGGGACGGCGCGGCTCTAGTCCGACGCCAGATCAACCCCAACCGTTCAACGCCTCTTGCCGCGACCGCCGGGAGACTTGGCTCCGCGGGGTCCGCTCTGAACCGGCGTGTTGTTCTGGTTCTCGTCGGATAGTTTTCGCCAGCGGGCAAGGCGCTCCGGATCGAGCGTCCCGGCCTTCAAGGCAGCCTGCACAGCGCAGCCCGGCTCATGCACATGCGTGCAGTCGCGGAACTTGCAGAGCGGCGCGAGCTCGGTGATTTCGGCAAACAGCGTGTCGATGCCGGAGGCGACGTCGCTGACCTGCAAAGTCCGCATGCCCGGCGTATCGATCACCCAGCCGCCGCCGGCAATGGCGTGCAGCGATCGCGACGTGGTGGTGTGGCGTCCCTTGGCATCGTGCTCGCGAATGCCTCCGGTCTGCTGCGGCGATTGCTGCGCCGATCCGGCCAGCGTGTTGACCAGCGTCGATTTGCCGACGCCGGAGGAGCCGATCAGCGCCACCGTCTGGCCGACACCGCACCAGGCAGCCAGGACGGTTGCCGCATCCGATGTCCGGGGGTTCAGCGTCACGACCGGCAATCCACGCTGCAACGCGGCAGCCTGCCTTGCATATGTCTCGGCGTCTTCAGCGGTATCGGCCTTGGTCAGCAGGATCACTGGCGTCGTTCCGGCCTCATTGGCGAGCGCCAGATAACGCTCGAGCCGGGCGGGATTGAAGTCGGCATTGCACGAGGTGACGATGAACAGCGTGTCGACATTGGCCGCGGCAAGCTGCGGCACCCTGCCGCCCTGGGTGCGGCGCTCCAGCACCGTCTTGCGGGCCAGCCGGCGCTGCACAAGGTGTTCATGCCCATCGACCAGTACCCAGTCGCCGACCGCATAGTCACCGGTGTTCGCCTGCGCCGGCAGCGTCAGATCGACCGGCCCTGCCTGGGACAGGCCGGTCAGGCGATCGCGGTGGACGGTGGCGATCCGCGTCGGCACGAGATCGGCGTCGCCGGGTTCGAGCTGGTCGCCAAAAAAATCCGTCCAGCCCAGGCCGGCAAGCGATGGCATGGAGTGGTCCGTCACGGCTTTGACCACGGCGTCGCGGACATCGGACAGTATCCCTGGCAGGTGGCGAACGGGCGAGGCGATTGCCCAAGCCGTGTATGGGCGGCATGGCGACATTTGGCAAGCAGGCCCGTAGCCGAGAGCGAGCGGCAAGCTTCTGCAGCCTATCCCTCGATCGTCGAACTGACGATCAAGTCGACGAAACAGCGCTGTCCGAAAGCGTTTGGCGGGAAAACGGGGCGAGCCACGTCAGCTTTAAACGTTAACAAATAATTTGACGCATGCAATTTTTTTTGCGCTCTATTGGTAACCGTGAAAATTGACTGAATAAGTTCTGTCGAGCATTGTCGCATCCGGTCAACGGCCGCATGACTGGTGGCGGGGCCGATCATGGCAAGGGATCAGGAATATATCGATGGCGGAGAAGACACACCGCACGATGGACGACTTCGCCCAGGCATGCGGCGTGTCCCGGCCGACGCTGTCCAAATATTTCGACGATCCGGCGAGCGTGAAGCCGGCGACGCGGGCGCGCATCGAAGCCGCCCTGCGCTCCTCGGACTATCAGCCCAACCTTTTCGCCCGCAATCTCAACCGCAAGCGCACCCGCAACATCGGCATCGTCGTGCCGACGATCACCGATCCGTTCTACGCCGAGATGGTCAGCCGCATCGAATTTCGCTGCCGCGACGAAGGCTACTGGCCGATCGTCATCTCCTCGCATGGTTCGCCGAAGCTGGAGGCGGAGTCGGTCAGGACGCTGCTGTCCCTGAAGGTCGCCGGCGCGATCATCGCCCCACTGGGTCTGGCTTCCGACCGCGGCGTCTTCGACAAGCTCGGGCAGGACATTCCGATTGTCTATTTCGACACCTATATCGAGGGCGATACGCCGTTCGTCGGCAACGACAACCGGCAGAGCGTCTCGACCATCGTCGACTATCTCTGCCGTTCGGGTGAGCCGCCGGTCTATCTCGACATCCCACACGTCAACCACAACTCCGGCGAACGCCAGGAAAGCTACATCGTCGCGATGGAGACCGCCGGGTTCAAGCCGGTCGTCATCGAAGGCACCCGCGATTACACCTGGGATTTCGAACGCATCGGCTACGAGCAGACGGAAAAAATACTGGAGGCCGGCACCTTGCCCGGCCGCACCATCCTGTGCGCCAACGATCGTCTCGCCTTTGGTGTGATGGCGGCCGCGTTCTCGCGCGGCCTGAAGGTCGGCCGCAGGCCCGATTGCGATCTGCGCGTTGCAGCACACGACGATCATCCGCTGAGCCGCTACACCTGCCCGGCGCTGACCACCATGGCGCAGGATTTCGCCGCCATGGCCGGGCGCAGCGTCGAGATCCTGCTGGCCTTGCTGGACGAGGCCGATCCGCCGAAGCAGGGCATGGCGCGCACCGTCAAGCTCGGCGCCACCCTGGTGATGCGTCAGTCAGCCTGAGCGACCGGCATCAGCTTTTCTCGAACTGGCGCCAGGCGGCCACCGCCTCGGCCACCGCTTGCCGGGCAGCGGGGATATGGCGTCCCATCGAGACGAAGCCGTGGATCTGGCCCGGCCATTGCCGCAGGATGAGCGGAACGCCCGCGGCTTGCAGGCGCGCCGCATAGGTTGCCCCTTCGTCGGCGAGGATGTCGCAGCCGGCAAGCGCCACAAAAGCCGGCGCCGCGCCGGCGAGGGCAGGCGCCAGCAAGGGCGAGACGCGCCAGTCCGTGATATCGTCGGGCGTTCGCAAATAATGGTCGCGGAACCAGACCATGGTGGTTGCGGTGAGCCCGAAGCCGTCGCCGAAACGCCGGTAGCTGTCGGATGTCTGCCGCGCGTCGGTGTTGGGGTAGATCAGGATCTGCGCGGCAAGGGCTGGCGCCAGCCCATCGCGGGCGAGCAGCGCCAGCACGGCCGCGAGGTTGCCGCCGGCACTGTCGCCGGCCACACCGATGCGTCTGATGTCGATGCCGAGATCGGCGGCGTTCTCGGCCAGGAAACGAAGAGTTGCCAGACAATCCTCGAGCCCGGCGGGAAATTTATGGTCCGGCGCCAGGCGATAGTCAGGACAGACAATGACGGCGTTGCCGAGATTGGCCATCAGGCGACAGATCTCGTCATGCGAATCGAGGTTGCCGATGACCCAGCCGCCGCCATGCAAATAGAGCAGCGCCGGCGCCCCGCTTTGCGGTGCGCCGATGCCGCGATGGATGCGGAGCGCAATAGGCCCATTCGGCCCGTCGATCTGCCGTTCCTGGGTCGCAGCGACCGGCTCGTGCTCACCCTGTAGCGCCGGGAACGAGGCGTTGTAGGCAATTCGCGCTGCCGCCACGCTGCCGGTCTCGAATGGCTCGCCGCCGGCTGCACGACCAATTTCGAGGACGCGCCGCGCATCCGGATCGAGCGTCATGATCATACCCTCAGGCCAGCAGGCTGCTCGCCTCTTCCTCGGTCAGCAGGGCCGGCTGCACGACATCGCCCCCGATGGCGACTGATCCCTGTGTTTCACCGGAGCGCAGGATAGCCTCCATGACCTCCAGTACATGCAGCGCAAGGCTGCCGGAGGCCCGTGGGGTGTTGCCGGTTTGAAGCGAGCGCACCAGATCGGCGACGCCGAGCATGCGGTAATTGGCGCGATCGGGTGCCGCGTAAGGCCAGTTGCGGGCGCCGTAGAGCTCGCCCTCGCTGGCGAAATCCTGCCAGTCGGTGCCGCGTTCCGACAGCGACACCGTGCCGCCAAACGTGTCGGGGTCGGGCAGGCGCAGCGAGCCCTCCGTGCCGTGCAGTTCGATCGGATGGTTGGAGTGGCGAAAGACGTCCCACGAGGCGCCGAAGGTGACGGTCGCGCCGGAGCGGAACTCGAGCAGCGACAGCACATTGGTCGGCGTGCCGACCTTGAATATGGTGTTCTTGAAGGGCCCTTCGGCGGTGATCAGCCTTTCTTCCTGGCCGCGTGTCGCCATTGCCATGACGCGCTCGACCGGGCCGAGCAGATTGACCAGCATGGTCAGATAGTACGGACCCATGTCGAACACCGGGCCACCGCCTGGCTGGTAGTAGAATTGCGGGTTGGGGTGCCAGTGCTCCATGCCGCGGCCCATCATGAAGGCGGTGCCGGTGACCGGACGGCCAATGGCGCCCTGGTCCATCAACCGGCGCGCACGGCGCCCGGCAGCACCGAGGAACGTGTCGGGCGCCGAGCCGAGCAGCAGGCCGCGCGACCGCGCCTCATTGACCAGGCGCTGTCCGTCGGCGGCCGAGGTGGCGAGCGGCTTTTCGGTGAAGACGTGCTTGCCGGCCGAAAGCGCGGCAAACGAAATATCGAAATGCGCCGCCGGAATGGTCAAGTTGAGGACAAGATCGATCTCCGGGTCGGCCAGCAGCGCATCGAGGCCGAGTGCCTGGATACCATATTCCTTCGCTCGCACTGCTGCCATGTCGGCCGAAATATCGGCACAGGCGCGCAATTCGATCCCGCCAAAAAGCCCGGCGTTGCGCAGGTAAGTCATCGAGATGTTACCGCATCCGATGACGCCGATCCCGAGTTTGGTCGTTGATGTCCCGTGCATTTCGATCCTACCTCCCAATGCGCTCATGACCTGCCGGATCCGCCCAGCAGTTAGGCGGATCGCTTTCGCAAAGGCTATACAACGTTTTAAATATTGACGCGCGTAAAATTTTTATACAACATGCGAAAATGCTGGTGCGATATCGGGAGGCTGCCAGCCCTGGGAGGAGAAAATGACAGACAGGAAAACCGGCCGACCGCCGATGCGAATCCCGTGGGCTATGCGCGCATTGGATATTCGGTCGCAGCCAGGGACCGCGACGGGATCAGGCATAGATCACCTTGGCCCCGGTCCTATCAAGCTGGCTGCGTATCGGACCCGACAGGCCATCGTCAGTGATCACGACATCGACGCTCGACAGCGAAAAGGCCTTGGAGGTTCCGCTGACGCCCCATTTGCTCGAATCCGCAAGGAGGACAACGCGCCGGGCCATGCGCACGAGGTTTCGCTTCGTTCGCGCCATGTCTTCGTTCACGTCGACCACATCCAGTGACGAATCAATCGCATGCGCTCCAACAAAGACCTGATGCGCTACCAAGCCGCCGAGAGCCGTGTCGGCATCGGTGATCAGTGTGCTCACCGTGTCTGGATAGACCCGGCCGCCGATCATGTGAACGTCGAGCCCGGGCCGATGCATCAGATGCTGCACGATATTCATCGCCGTGGCCGCGACCACGACATTGCTGAGCGGCGGTAACAGCATGGCAACCTGCATCAATGTCGAGCCGCCGTCGAAGATGACCGATTGGTTGTCCTCGAACAGTTCTACCGCTGCCCGGGCGATGCGTTTCTTTGCATCGAGGTTCGTTTGCATCCGCCGGGCGAACGCGGCCGTGGTCGAATCCGTGGTCCGGGTCACCGCGCCTCCGCGGGTCTTGGTCAGCAGTCCCTTACGGTCCAGTATCTCGAGGTCGGAGCGCACAGTGACTTCCGACACGCCAAAATCGTCTGACAGGTCCTTGATGCGAACCTGTCCGCTGCGTTGCACTTCACCCAGGATCGATTGGCGTCTCTGCTCTGATAACATTGCCCTGTCCTTGCCTCCATCCGCCAAGCAATCCCCCTGGCCTCGGTTCACTCTACCAAAAATATGCGAATTCGAAAGCTTTCGAAAGATTGCATTTGTCTTTTCTTTCGCAAACACTGGGTCCAGGATTTTGAAATCAATCGATTGGAGAGTTTTGGACTCATGAGCCTCGGAACCAAGGTGCGCCTGGCGCGCCTCTTCTCACATCCATCGGGGAATCTTTTTGGCGGCGCGGTCGACCACTTTGTCGGCTATGGCGACGTGCGCAAAGGAGGTCTTGCCGACCTGCCGGGCGCGCTTGCACGCGTCATGGTGGGTAAACCCGACTACGTCAGCATCCAGCCTGGCACCGCGCGCCATCTGTGGCCGCAATACGCGGGCAAGGCTTGCCTGGTGATCCAGGCCGGCTGCTTCACCCCGGACGATCGCATCAGTGAACTGATTGCAACGCCCGAAGATGCGGTGCGCGCTGGCGCCGATGCGTTGGCCGTGGCCATTCCGGTGCGCGGCGCGACCGAGGGCAAATACATACGCTGGCTGACCGATTCGGTGAATGCGGCGGCCCGTTATGGCATGCCGGTGGTGGCGCATATCTACCCTCGCGATTTCACCGACGGGGCAAAAATCGTCTTCACCCCCGACGAGATCGCCTATGCGGCACGCATCGGCTACGAGTCCGGCGTCGACGTGATCAAGATCGGTTACACTGGCGATTTCGAGTCGTTTCGAGAGACCGTTCGGACCTGCCCGGTGCCGGTTGTGATCGCCGGCGGTCCGAAGACCGACACGCTGCTCGGCGCCCTTCAGCAGACGGCGGACGCCATCCGTGCCGGCGCGCGCGGTGCCGTGGTGGGTCGCAATCTCTGGGGGCACGGCGATCCGGAAAAGGCAGCGATCGCCTTTCGAGGCGTCATCCATGACGGCCTCTCGGCGCAAGACGCCTTGGCGAAGGCGGGTGCCTAAACCATGCCCACCGTCCCTTCAATCCTCGGCTTCGGAGCTATTGCGATCGACGACATCGTCTATGTCGATCAGCCGTTGTCGGCAGGCAAGGGGAAGGTTCTGCAAAGTGCCCGAGCTTTCGGAGGAAATGTCGCGACGGCACTTGCCGCCGTCGCGCGGCTCGGCGGAACCGCCGGGTTCGTCGGATGGCTGGGCAGTGCCGCCGACGACGCCGTGTTGTGCGATCTCGTTGCGAGCGGCGTTGAAACTGCGTTCGCGCCGCGCCACCCGCACGCGCGCCCGGTGCGCTCGCGGATCACCGTCGGTTCGGATGGCGAGCGATTCATCGCGTATGACGACGAAGCGATGCTGGGCACCGCGCCGGACTTTCCGGACGAGGTTCTCAGCCGCGCGACCGTCCTGATCGTCGATAGTTACGGGATCGGGTCGCTGGATGTCGTGCCCCGGGCTCGCGATCTCGGCCTTGCGATCCTCGGTGATGTCGAATGGAGCCACGGCCCGGCCACCGAGAGACTGATCGGGCTCTGCGACCATCTCATTCTTCCGCTCGGCTTTGCGCGGGCCGCCACCGGCCGCCGGTCGCCGGCCGAGATACTCGACGCATTGTGGTTGCCGTCGCGGTCCGCCGTGGTTCTGACGGATGGCGGCAGGGGCGTCTTCTATCGCGGACGCGACGAGACAGGGCTCTGGCACCTGCCTCCGTACCGGGTTGCAGTCGTCGACTCGACCGGCGCCGGTGACTGCTATCATGGCGCCTATGCCCTTGCATTGACGCGCGGGGCCGACACCGCAGGCCGGGTCGCGTTCGCGGCCGCGGCGGCGGCCCTTTCGATAACGGGGCGGGGCGGGCGCGAGGCGCTTCCGACCGACGACCAGGTCAAGGAACTCCTGGCATCGACGAACGCGCCGTCGGCAGTCGAACTGAAATATGCCCGGCTTGATACCGGAACATAGCCGAACTATCCGAGGAAAAATTCGCAGGTGAACGTAAGCCGAGGACAATCATAAAATCAGTGGCTTAGACTTGTGGAGGGAGGAATATGGCAGAAGTCGTTCTTGAAAATATCTGCAAGACATACGGGAACAATTTTCACGCAATCGACCAATTGAACCTGTCGGTCAAGGACGGTGAGTTCTTGATTCTCGTCGGGCCGTCCGGCTGTGGCAAATCCACCGCGCTGCGGATGATCGCGGGGTTGGAGGACGTCACCAGCGGCAGCCTTCGGATCGCCGGTGTCGACGTCGTCGACATGCCGCCCAAGGACCGCGACATCGCGATGGTCTTCCAGAGCTACGCCCTCTACCCGCATATGACGGTGTTCGAAAACATCGGCTTTTCGATGCGGCTGGCAGGCAAGCCGAAGGCCGAGCGCAAAAAGCGCGTGGACGAGATCGCCAAAACCCTTCAACTGACGTCTCTGCTGGACAGCAAACCCGCGAACCTTTCAGGCGGACAGCGTCAAAGGGTTGCCATGGGCCGCGCCATGGTGCGCGAGCCGGCAGCCTTTCTCATGGACGAACCCCTTTCCAATCTGGACGCGAAACTGCGTGTTCAAATGCGCGCCGAAATTACCCGCCTGCAAAAGCAGCTCGGCGTAACGACCATATATGTGACCCACGACCAAACCGAAGCCATGACGATGGGCGACAGGGTCGCGGTGTTGAAAGGCGGCGTGTTGCAGCAGGTCGACACACCCAAGAGGCTCTATGAATCGCCGGTGAACGCCTTCGTTGCCGGCTTCATCGGGTCTCCTTCGATGAACCTTTTCGAGGCGACCCTGACGGGCGACGAACTGATGTCCGGTGCCTTAACCATCCGGCTGCAGGATGCAGCCTTCGTGCGCAGGCCGGGCTTGAGGTCGTATGCGGGGCGCAAGGTCGTGTTCGGGATACGACCGGAGGATCTCTATGACAGCAGCCTCGAATCCGGCCGCAAGTATCAGACGATACCGGCAAAGGTGACCTCGATCGAAGAACTTGGATCCGAACAAATCGTCCATCTCAACATCGACGCGGTCCGGGTGGACTCCGGCGACCCCGACGCGGTGCAGGATTTCGGCCTGGCGTCGAATGCGGTGGCGAAATTCGAACCGGTCAGCACAGTCCGCTCCGGCTCGGAAATCAGCTTGGCCCTGGATGATACCAAGCTCCATTTCTTCGATCCCGAGACGCATCTGGCAATCTGAATATCAGCGATAAGACCTGCGGGTGAGGGTGAGGCACCTGCATAAGAAGACTTGTGAATAACCAGACGATCGGCCGCATTGTGCGGTCGAATATAAAGAAGGAGGAGAAGATGACGTTTCGTATAAAACCCGCGATGCTGAAAATAGCCGCAGCCGCATGGTTGCTTGGCGCAACCGGCGCCATGGCGGATACGACGCTGGAATTCACCCAATGGTGGGAGCCCGAATTGCCGGCTGGCTCGCTCAGGGCAATCATGGATGACTTCGAGGCCGCAAATCCCGGAATCAAGGTGACGCTGGTCAGCGGCCCCTACGCGACCACGCGAGACCAGATCTCGGTTGGTGCTGCAACCGGAACGCTCAGCGACGTCGTCGGTCTCGACGGTGCCTGGGTGAACAATCTGAATGCGCAGAGCGCACTCGCCGACATGAATCCGATGATGGATGCGAGCGCTTTCGACAAGAGCCAGGTCGCGGACATCATCAAGGTGGACGGCAAGGCGGTGATGTTTCCCGTGGCTTCCTTCGTCTATCCGGTCTTCGTGAATTTGGACCTTGCTGCCCAGGCAGGCGTGACCAAGCTGCCGTCGACCCGTGCGGAGTTTCTCGAAGCCGCCAAGAAAATGACGATCGCCGACAAGAACCAGTATGGCTGGGTGCTGCCCCTCTCGCTGCAAACGCCATCTGGCGTCCAGAACGACATGATGTCGTGGGTTTGGGCTTCGGGTCAGTCGATGATGGCGAACGGCAAGCCGGACCTTGAGGGCAAACCGGTGGTCAATATGCTCACCTTCGTCAAATCTCTCAACGACGCCGGCACCATCTCGCCCGGCATCGCCACCAAGACCGAGCAGGAGAAGGTCGAGGAGTTCGTCAACAACCGCGTCGGGATGATGATCGACTCGCTCGCGCATGTGAACCTCATCCGCAAGCGCAATCCCAAGCTGAACTTCGACCTGATCCCGGTCCCGGTCGTGGAAAACTATACCGGCAAGCGGGGCCTTCCCTATGCCTCCTGGGGCATCGGCATCTCTGCTGCCTCGAAACATCAGGAAGAGGCCTGGAAACTCGTCCAATATGTGATGAGTGAAAAGGTGAACGCGAAGCTCGTGTCGCTTGCAAACGCCTTCCCGGGCAATGTCAACGCCAAGCCCGATTTCGTAACCTCGGACAAGGCTTTCGGCAAGGCTTTTGAAATCTTCAAGACCGGTTATCTCGCCAATGAGTTCACGGGCCTGCCGGTGGCAGAAGACCTGATGACCCAGTTCGACGTGCAAGCTCAAAAGATGCTTGCCGGCGAGCAATCTCCGGAACAAGCCGCAGCCGCCGCTCAGAAGGGCTGGATGGCGAAATTCTGATCGGCCTGTTCCCGTTTGCTATCTTTGACCGGGTGGCCTGACTTCGGGCAGGCCACCCGGCAACAACGGATCGGCAATTTGAGTGGACCTGTTTTTGAAGCTTACCTTCTCTTGAAGGCGTATCCCAAGGTTGGCACATGACCCGGCAAAAGCGCTCCCACCATAAGCTTAAACGAGCGGTCGCACCCTACCTCTATCTGTCGCCCTCGCTGCTCATAATCGGGCTTCTGATGCTGCTGCCGATGGTGACGGTGATTGGCTACTCGTTCCAGAACAGCGCGGTGCTGCGTCGTGACCCATCCTTTGCCGGACTGAAACACTACCAGGCGATCTTCGACGACCCCGTGTTCTGGGCTTCGCTGTGGCACACGCTCTACTTCACATGCATGAGTGTCATTTTCCACATGACCATCGGCATGGTTTTCGCGCTCATGCTGAACAGCGACCGCATCAATCCGACGCTGCGCAATATTCTGCGCGTGCTCTACATATTGCCCTGGCTGTTCACCGCGGTGATTATCGCCGTGATCTGGCGCCTGCTGCTTGAGCCGAACGGTGTCGTGAACAGCATACTCATGCAAATCGGCATCATCGGTTCCAAGGTCGAATGGTTTTCCTCGCCTGAGACCGCGCTGCACGCCGTGACCTTCGCCAATATCTGGGCGGGCTATCCGCTCTTCATGGTCAGCCTGCTCGCGGGTTTGCAGGGCATTCCCAAGGATTTCTACGAGGCCGCCGATATCGACGGGGCGAAAGCCTACCAGAAGCTGATCTTCATCACCATTCCGCAGCTGATGCCGATCATCATCAGCATCTCGCTGCTCGACTTCATCTGGACCATGCAGGTCTTCCCGTTAATCTGGATAACGACGGGCGGTGGCCCGATCTACTCGACCGAGGTCCTCAGCACCTACACGTACAAGCTGGCGTTTTCGAGCTACAACCTGTCGCAGGCTTCAGCCAGCGCTGTGGTCATCTTGTTGATCTCTCTCGGCCTGACGCTGTTCTATATTCGCTATCAGAAGGCTCGATAGTCATCATGAGGAAAAGGCATACGCCGAAAGACAGGCTGGTCACCGTCGCGCTCCATGTAGCGCTTGCAGCGGGGCTCTTTTTCGCGGCATTTCCGATCTACTGGATGCTGAGCAGCTCGTTCAAATCGAATACCGAAATCTTTGCCCTGCCACCAACCATCCTGCCAAAGGCGTTTACGCTGGAAGCGTATGCAGCCATCCTTGGCGACCCGGTAAAGCTGCGCTTCTTCTTCAACAGCTATTTCGTGGCGGGAGCGGTGACTGTGCTGACGGTGCTGATCGCCCTGCTGGCGGCCTACGGGTTCAGCCGCTTCAACTTCCGCGGCAAGGGCAGCCTCAACACAATCATCATCAGCACGCAGACGATTCCGCCGATCACACTTTTGATCCCCTTCTTCGGGCTCGTCGTCTCATACGGCATCTTCGACACCTATGTCGCACTGATCCTGACTTATCTGGTGTTTACGCTGCCCTACGCGATCCTGCTGATGACGGGGTATCTGAACACCTTGCCCCGCGATCTCGATGAAGCCGTAGCTGTCGATGGCGGCACCAGTTGGACAGCGCTTTGGCGGGTGATCGTCCCGATTTCACTGCCTGGCATCGTGGCGACGTCGGTCTACACCTTCCTGTTGTGCTGGAACGAATTTCTCTTTGCGCTGACACTGACGAAGTCAACGTCCATGCGCACCGTCCCGATTGGCATCCAGCTGTTGATGGGGCAGCACGCCTTCGAATGGAACCAGATGATGGCGATGAGCGTGCTCGGCTCGCTACCGCTCTTGCTCATCTACCTCGTTGCCCAGAGGTACTTCCTCGCCGGCATGACCGCGGGCTCGGTCAAGTAGGATGTCCATCCCACGGCGACGCAGGGTGGCATCAAGCAATGGGCGATATCAAGGAATGAAAGGATGAACGTGAAAGACCTCAAAGTCGGCTGCCAGACCTTCACCTGGGAAATGCTGGGAGACCGGTTCACCGGCGGCCCCGACGATCTGCTGAAGGCGATCTCTGACGGTGGCTATGCCGGCATCGAGATCACCGACGCCATGATCGGACATTATGGCGACAGGCCGTCGAAATTCGCCGCGGCACTGAAGTCATCGGGCCTTACTCTTGTCTCCTTCGCCTTCGGCTCGAAGAGCGGTTTCACCCTCGCAGAGGAGATTGGCGCCGACCTCGAAACCGCCAAGCGCTGGATCGACTTCGCCTCCGCATTTCCTGGCGCGCTGGTGTCGATGGGCTCTGCGACGGTGGTCTCCGACGGTCCGCGCGACGGCAAGTTCGCCATCGCGGCCGAGGTTTACAACAAAGCCGGCGAGCTTGGCCGCAAGACCGGCGTCCAGGTCGCGGTGCATCCAAGCTCGCACCACAACACGCTGCTGTTCGACCGGGCCGACTACGACACGATCTTTGCCTTGCTCGATCCCGACCTGGTCGGCTGGGTGCCGGATACCGGCCATATCCTGCGCGGCCACAAGGACATGTCCGACACGCTGCGCACCTACCGCGACCGCATCCGTTACATCCACCTCAAGGACGTCGACGCCAACGGCACCTGGGCCATGCTCGGCAAGGGCGTCTGCGACACCCCTGAAGTCATCGAGATCGCCGGCACCGCGCCGCGCTTCAACGGCTGGCTGGTGCTGGAGGAGGAATCCGACACCGCCGCCGCCGACCCCGCTGGCGCGGTGAAGACCAACCGCCAGACAATGCGCTCCTACGGCGCCTGAAGAACGAGATGATGATCAAGAAACAGGACAGACGCCTCAGGGTCGGCGTGCTCGGCTGCGGCCCCATCGCGCAATTCGCGCATCTGGAATCCTGCGTGAAGGCCGGCAATGCCGATCTTTACGCCATCTGCGACGCGGCACCCGACTTGCTCGCCCGCATGGGCGCCACCTACGAGCCGCAAAAAATGTATTCCGACTATGAGGCAATGCTCGCCGATCCTGAGCTGGAAGCGGTGATCGTCGCCACGTCGGACGCTTATCATGTGCCGATGTCGATCAAGGCGCTCGAAGCCGGCAAGCATGTTCTGTGTGAAAAGCCGATCGGCACATCGGTCGAGGAGGGCGAGGCGCTGGCCGAAGCGGTCAGGCGCTCGGGCAAGATCCTGCAGGTCGGGCACATGAAGCGCTTCGATCCGGCACTGGAGGCCGCGCGCGACTTCGTTCGCGACGAGATCGGCGAAGTGCTTGCGCTGAAGGCCTGGTACTGCGATTCCACCCATCGCTACACCAACACCGATGCGGTGCAGCCGCTGCCGGTCACCAGCAAGCTGGCCAGGAAGCCGGCGGGAAATCCCAGGGCCGATCTCAGGCAATATTTCATGCTGGCGCATGGCTCGCATCTCGTCGACACGGCGCGCTTCCTGTGCGGCGACATCGTCGCCGTGCGCGCCCGCCTCAACGAACGCTTCGGCGCCTATTGCTGGTTCGTCGAGACCGAGTTCGCCTGCGGCGCGCTCGGCCATCTCGACCTGACGGTTGCCGTGCGCATGGACTGGCACGAAGGTTTTCAGCTCTATGGCGAGAACGGCTCCGTTATCGCCAGGACATTCAACCCTTGGTATTTCCGCGCCAGCGAGGTCGACATTTTTCATGAGAAGGACGCGACATCGCGCCGGCCGCTCGGCGCCGATGGCCATTTCTTCCGCCGCCAGCTGGAAGGTCTTGCCGACACGGTGCTGAACGGCGCGCCGATGCGCGGCGCCAATGTCGAGGACGGCATCGCCTCGATCCGCGCCATGGTCGCCATCGCGCGTTCGGTGGTATCAGGCGAGCGAGTCGAACTCGCCTCGGTTTCGGGGGCGGTGTGATGCGTCTCGGCATTTTCGCCAAGACCTTTGCCGGCACCGACCCGGCCGCCGTGCTGGCTGCGGTGAAGCAGTCGGGATACGAGACGACGCAGCTCAATCTGGCCTGTGCCGGCCTGCCGTCGATGCCGGATGCTGTGCCGGCGGACGCCATCGCCTCCATCCGCACCGCAGCGCAATCGAGCGGTGTCTCACTTGCAGCACTTTCGGGCACCTACAACATGGCGCATCCCGACAAAGCCGTGCGCGACGATGGCCTTCGGCGTCTCGCCGTAGTCATCGAGGCTGCTGCTGCCCTCGGCATCCCGCTGGTCACGCTCTGCACCGGCTCGCGCAACGCCGCCGATCAGTGGGCCTATCATCCCGACAATGCCGATCCGGCCGCCTGGTCCGACATGACCGCCGAGATGGCGAAGGCGCTGGCGTTGGCCGAAGGTGCCGGTGTCGATCTCGGCATCGAACCTGAGCAGGCCAACATCGTCACCTCGGCCAGGGATGCGACCCGGCTGATCGCCGAGATGGGATCGAAGCATCTGAAGATCGTGCTCGATCCGGCAAACCTGTTCGAACACGCCACGCCCGGCGAGGCGCGCGCCATCGTTGCCGCCGCGATCGACGAGGCCGCCGGCCACATCGCCATGGCGCACGCCAAGGACCGCTATAGTGACGGCCGCTTTGCCACATCAGGGCAAGGCATCGTCGATTTCCCGGATTTCGGCGCGCGGCTGAAGGCAGTCGGCTTCGAGGGATCGCTCGTCACCCACGGGCTGTCCGCCGACGAAGCCCCCGATGTCGCCGCCTTTCTGCGAAGGCTCCTCTGATGGGCGCCGCCCCGAAGATCCTGCTTCGCGACGATGCAGCGCTTCGTGTCTTCGACACGGGGCAGGGCAGACTTCCCGTCGTCTTCCAGCATGGCCTCGGCGGTGACGCAGCGCAGGTCGCGCAGAACTATCCCGACAGCCCGTCATACCGCCGGCTGACCGTCGAATGCCGATCGCAGGGCGGTTCCGGCACCGGTACGACACGGCCCTTTTCGATCGCGATGTTCGCCGATGACGTGCTGGCCGCCGCCGATGCGGCCGGCCTCGAGCGTTTCGTCGCCGGCGGCATCTCGATGGGCGCAGCCATCGCCTTGCGACTTGCCGCCCGCCACCCGGATCGGGTCACCGGTCTCGTCCTTGTGCGCCCGGCATGGGTTTTCGATGCGGCGCCGCAAAACATGCGGCCTTACGTGGAAGTGGCGGAGCTCATCCGCAGCCGCCCACTGGATGAAGCGCGCGATATCTTCGCGGCGTCCGCGACTGCCGCCCGCTTTCGTACCGAGGCACCGGACAATCTTGCTTCCTTGCTCGGCTTTTTCGCGCGCGACAACGCGGCCGTCTTTGCCGAGATGATGCAAGCGATCGCAGACGATGGGCCTGGCGTGCCACGGGCCGAAGCCGCTGGCTTCAAAGCGCCCACGCTCGTCATCGGCAGCGGCATCGATCTCGTCCATCCGCTGGCCACCGCCCGCAGCCTTGCCGATGCCATCCCCAACGCTGCCTTTGCGGAGGTGACGCCGAAGGCCACCGACAAGGAGCGCCATTTCGCCGAAATCCGCGCCGCCATCGGCAGCTTCCTCAAAGATCGTTTCAACAACCAGGACCAATCATGATCTCGAAACCTCTCTCCGGCCCGGCCGCCATCGCCGCATTGCCACGCGACCGGATGATCGCCGAATTCTCGCTCTGGTCGGCCAACCTCGCCAATTTCGAAAACGACTTGAAGCGCATCGAGCCCTATGTCGATCTTCATCATATCGATGTGGCGGACGGTCATTTCGCACCGTCTTTCCTGTTCTTCCCCGATCTCGTCGCCCGCATCGCCGGGCTGACGGCGAAATCCATCCATGTCCACCTGATGGTCGATGAAGCAATCGTCGAGGTGCAGACGCGCCAGTTTATCGAAGCCGGCGCCGACATGATCAGCGTCCATGCCGAGAATGGCGAAGCCGGATTGCGCGCCGTTCGGCTGGCGCGTGAACTCGGCGCCGAGGCGGGCGTCGTGCTCAGGCTGGAGACGCCGGTCGAGATGATGACGCCTTTTGTCTCCGAAGTCGCTTTCGTCACGCTTCTGGGAACTGCAATCGGCGTCAAGGGCCAGAGCCTGTCGGACAAGGCCTGCGACAGGTTGGGCGCTGCCCGCGCCATCCTGAGAAGGGCCGGCCGCGAGGCGCAGGTGGTTTTGGCCGCAGACGGCGGCATCCGCCACGAGACCGTGCCGTTGCTGCGTGCCGCCGGTGCCGAAACCGTGGTTCTCGGTTCCCTCGCCTTTGGCGACAAGGATCTCGCCGGCCGCATCGGCTGGCTGCACGGATTGAAGGTCGCGGCATGACAATACAAGCCGCCCTTGCGATCGATCTTGGCGGGACGGAGCTTCGTGTGGCCCTGGTCGACCGCGACGGCAAGATCCTGGCATTCGCGGCGGTGCCGACGCAGGCGCAGGCCGGTCCCGATGTGGTGATCGGCCAGATCGAGGGGTTGGCGGCGACAGTCCACGCCGAGGCGGCGGCACTC
>NZ_RZRT01000004.1:0-244049 GCF_003998295.1 Mesorhizobium sp. M7A.F.Ca.US.011.01.1.1 | reverse complement strand
CGCCGGGACCGCTCGATCCGCTGGCCGGCATCGCCGTCGGCCCGCCGACACTCGCCGGCTGGCTGGACGTGCCGCTTGCCGACATCCTCGAGCGGCGGCTCGGCCTGCCGGTGCGGCTGGAGAACGACGCCAATGCCGCGGCGCTCGGCGAATGGCGTTTCGGTGCCGGCCATGGTGCGGGCTCGCTGGTCTTCGTCACGGTTTCCACCGGCATTGGCGGTGGTGTCGTCGTCGACGGCCGCATCCTGCATGGCCGCCGTGGCCTTGCCGCCGAGATCGGTCACATGACCATCACCAATGAAGGCGAGCGCTGCGTATGCGGTGTCGTTGGCTGCTTCGAGGCCATCGCCTCGGGAACGGCACTTGGCCGCCGCGCCAGCGCCGCCACGGCAGCCGGAGACGGCTCTACCTTGCGACGCTTGTCAGCGGACGCGGAGGTGACCGGCCGCCATGTCGTCGAGGCGGCACGGCTGCAGGACGCTCTTGCCTCGGCCTTGCTGGAGGAGGAAGCGCGCTGGCTGGGCGTCGGCTTCACCAATCTCCTGCATCTCTATTCGCCCGATGTGCTGGTCGTTGGCGGCGGCATCGCCAATGGGCTCGATCTGATGCTGCCGACCATCGAGGCGACCATCAGGCAACGGGCCATGCGCGCCTATCGCGACGTGCCGGTCGTTCAGGCCCAGCTCGGCCGCCATGCCGGGCTCGTCGGCGCCGCCAGCCTTGTGCTGTTCGACGACGGCGGCACTTTGGCAGCCCGCATGCCTGTCGGCCCAAGCACGTTTCCGGACACGCCGCTGAGCAAGACCGGCACGGTCTGACGTTGCGACCTGCATGACAAAGGCCAGAGGCAGCACGCCTCCGGCCTTTTACGCATTGACCGCGCGTCATTACTCGGCGGGAACAACGTCCGCCGGCAGGCTATCGTCGGCCGTGCCCGCCAGCGCCCTCGCCAGCTTGGCCTCGTCGAGTTCGCCTTCCCAGCGCGCCACCACCAGCGTGGCGACAGCATTGCCGACGAAGTTGGTCAACGCCCGGCACTCCGACATGAAGCGGTCGACGCCGAGGATCAGCGCCATGCCAGCGACCGGCACCGCCGGAACCACCGAAAGCGTCGCCGCAAGGGTGATGAAGCCGGCCCCGGTGATGCCGGCGGCACCCTTGGAGGAAAGCATGGCCACCAGCAGCAGCAGGATCTGGTCACCCATCGACAGGTGGATGTTGGTCGCCTGTGCGATGAACAGCGCCGCCAAGGTCATGTATATGTTGGTGCCATCAAGGTTGAAGGAATAGCCGGTTGGGATGACCAGGCCGACGACCGAGCGCTTGGCGCCAGCCTTCTCCATCTTTTCCATCAGCGAGGGCAGGGCGGCCTCCGACGAGGAGGTGCCCAGCACCAAAAGCAGCTCTTCCTTGATGTAGCGGATCAGCGACAGGATGGAGAACCCGTTGTAGCGGCAGACCGCGCCAAGCACGACGAACACGAACAGGAACGACGTCACGTAGAAGGTGCCGACCAGCATGGCGAGGTTGATGACCGCGCCGATGCCGTATTTGCCGATGGTGAAGGCCATGGCGCCGAAGGCACCGATGGGGGCGGCCTTCATCAGCACGCTGACCAGCTTGAAGATCGGTGTCGTCAGCGCCTGCAGGAAATTGAGCACGGGCGTGCCCTTGTCGCCGACCAACGCCAGCGCGATGCCGAACAGCACCGAGAAGAACAGCACCTGCAGGATGTCGCCATCGGCGAAGGCGCCGACGATGGTCGACGGGATGATGTTCATCAGGAAGCCGGTGACCGACTGGTCGTGCGCCTTGGCGGCGTAAGTGCTGATGGTCGAGGCGTCGAGCGTCGCCGGGTCGATGTTGAAGCCGGCGCCCGGCTGCACGACATTGGCGACGACAAGGCCGATGATCAGAGCCAGCGTCGAAAAGGTGAGAAAATAGAGCATCGCCTTGCCGGCGACACGTCCGACCTTCTGCAGGTCGCTCATGCCGGCAATGCCCGTCGTCACGGTCAGGAAAATGACCGGGGCGATGATCATCTTGACCAGCTTGATGAAGGCGTCGCCGAGCGGCTTCATGCTCTCGCCGACCGACGGATAGAAATGGCCGAGCAGGATGCCGACGGTGATCGCGACGAGCACCTGCACGTAGAGTTGGGCATAGAAAGGCTTGCGCTGCGCGGCAAGCGCGCCTGATTGGTCTGCGATGTGCATCGAACTCTCCCTGGCCGGATGGGGCGGAGCGCCCTGCGTGACTTCTCCCATCGCGGCGCTCCGGTCGCACGCCGCTGCCAGGGAGTTTTGCAAGCGTTGTGCCAGTTCGCGGAAAGGCCGGAACCACGGGATTTCCGCCTTTGTCTGACGTCATGCGGGCAAAGCCTGTGCGGATTTCCGCACAGGCAGTGTTTGCCTGGGCGGATTTTCGCATTACACTGGCCGAAAGCCGCGAGCAAAGGGGAGAGGGCAGACGCCGCAAGCAGGCACCGATAGCGGATTCCCTGGATTTGCCGGCCGTGAATTGCTGCGCGAGGCGGTGGCGCGGCTGCGCGATGGCCGCTGGGTTGCCGTGGTCGTCGCTCTTGCCTTTCTGGCCGGCGCGATCGCCATTGCCGGGCGCATCGCCTCCGGCCAGGCGGCCGATAATCTGCGCGAGACGGCACTCGCCGCACTGCCGCTGGCGGCGGGAACCCTGACCGGCGAAATCGAAAAGCAGCGCCTGGTTCCACTGGTGTTGGCCAGAGACGATGCGGTGCGCGGCGCTCTGCGCCGGGCCGGAAAAATGAAAGAAAAGGCCCTCAACGACAAGCTCAAGTCGATTGCCGGCGATGCCTCGGCATCCGCCATCTACATCATCGATACGGCAGGCATCGCCATATCAGCCAGCAATGCCGACGAACCGGCGAGCTTTGTCGGCATCGATTACAATTTTCGGCACTATTTCCAGGAAGCGATGAGCAAGGGTGCTGCCAGCCAATATGGCCTCGGCACAATCAGCGGCAGACCGGGGCTGTACCTTGCCAGCCGCGTCGACGATGGCGGCAAGCCGCTTGGCGTTGCGGTGCTGAAGGTCGAACTCGACGGCGTCGAAGCCAATTGGCGTTCCAGCGGTTTCCTTGTGTTCATCACTGATGAACGCGGCGTGGTGCTGGCTACCAGCCAGCCCGACTGGCGGTTCCGTGCGCTGGCACCACTGTCGGCCGAGGACACCGCCGCAGCCCACGAGCAGCTCCAGTTGGCCGATGCAGGCTTCGAGCCGCTGCCGATCCGGCGCGGCGCGGGTGACGGCCTGGCGACGATCGACAACGCGGGAAAACCGCGCCAGTTCGTCGAGGTGGTGCAGGATTTGCCTGGTGCTGTTCCTGGCTGGCGTCTCTGGCTGCTCACTCCCGCCGACGCTGCTCTTTCATCGGCCGCCAACACGGCGCGCCTGACCACGCTGCTTGGGCTTCTGCTGATGGGCTTGCTTGCCTACGTGCTGACCCGGCGCCGGCGAACGCGCAGGCTGAGGCAGGAGGCGCTGGCGCGTATGAATGCCGAGCTGGAGAGCCGAGTCAGCACGCGAACGGCCGAGCTGACCCGCTCCAACACCGCACTTGCCGGTGAAATCGCCGAGCGCGAGAATGCCGAAGCCAAGGTGCGCCGGCTGCGCGACGACCTCGCCCAGGCCAACCGGCTTTCCATCCTCGGCCAAATCGCCGCCGGCGTGGCGCACGAGATCAACCAGCCGGTCGCCGCTATCCGCACCTATGCCGAGAATGCGGGCCGCTTTCTCGAAACCGGCAAGACCGAACCGGCCAGCGGCAATCTGACGTCGATCGTGTCGATGACCGAGCGCATCGGCGCGATCACCGGCACCTTGCGTACTTTCGCCCGTCGACCCGGGGTTGCCGCTTCGCCGCTGCCGGTGCGCGAGGCAATTGATGGCGCGCTGTCGCTGCTGTCGGGCCGCATCCGTGATTCCGGCGTGACCATCGTCAAGCCGCGCGGCAATGCCTCGCCGGTGGTCCTGGCCAGCCGCATCCGGCTGGAGCAGATACTCGTCAACCTTTTGCAGAATGCGCTCGACGCGATGAAGGACCAGTCCGATCCCCGCATCGAGATCCAACTTGCCGAGCACGACGACAGGGTGCTGATTTCGGTGCGCGACAATGGCCCAGGTCTCGGCCCGGAAGCAGCCGGCAATCTGTTCATGCCGTTCCAGACCACCAAGGAGAAGGGGCTTGGTCTCGGGCTGGTGATCTCGCAGGAGATTGCCCAGGAATTGGGCGGCACGCTGCGTCTCGATCCCGGCAGCGCCAGCGCCCCCGGCAGCACCGGAGGCGCCTCCTTCACCATCGATTTGAGGCGGATAGAATGACGCAGGGATCAGGGCTGGTCGCGCTCGTCGAAGACGATGCCGACCTGCTTCACGCCACCACGCAATTGCTCGAACTCGCCGGCTTCACGGTGGTCGCACTCGACGCCGCCGAGGCCGCACTTGCCGTCGTCGATAGGAATTTCGAGGGCGTGGTGGTCAGCGACATCCGCATGCCGGGCATGAACGGGCTGCAGCTGTTCGATCGCATCAAGGCGATCGACGCCGACATACCCGTGATCCTGGTCACCGGCCATGGCGACGTCGATCTCGCAGTGGCCGCGCTCAAGGATGGTGTCTACGATTTCATCCCGAAACCCTTTGCCGGCGACCGCCTTGTCGAGGCGCTGAAACGGGCATCGGAGAAGCGACGACTGGTGATGGAGAACCGGCGGCTGCGCGAAGCCGCGGCGCTCGCCACTGACGGCCTGCCGCTGATCGGCGAGGCTCCTGCCATCAAGCGGCTGCGCGAGACCTTGCGCCAGATCGCCGACATGGATGTCGACGTGCTGGTCGAGGGAGAAACGGGAACCGGCAAGGAAGTGGTGGCTGACCTGCTGCACAGGTGGGGGCGGCGGCGCTCAAAACCCTTCGTGGCACTGAACTGCGGCGCCCTACCGGAGACGGTCATCGAGAGCGAGTTGTTTGGCCATGAGGCGGGCGCGTTCACCGGCGCGCAGCGGCGGCGGATCGGCAGCATCGAGCATTCCAGCGGCGGTACGCTGTTTCTCGACGAGATCGAATCCATGCCGCCGGCGCTCCAGGTCAAGCTGCTGCGCGTGCTCGAAACGCGCAGCCTCACTCCGCTTGGCTCGAACGACATCAGGCGCATCGATCTCAGGGTCGTCGCCGCGACCAAGGTCGATCTCGGGCGGTCGGACCAGCGCGGCGATTTTCGCGAGGATCTGTATTTTCGCCTCAACGTGGTGACTCTGCGCATACCGCCGCTGCGCGAACGGCGCGGCGATATCCCGATGCTGTTTGGGCATTTCCTCGGCAAGGCGGCAGAACGGTTCGGCCGGCCTGTCGCGAAGATGAACGCTGCGGTCAGCGATCATCTCCAGTCGCATGACTGGCCAGGCAATGTGCGCGAGCTTGCCCATTTTGCCGACCGTGTTGCGCTCGGCCTCGGTCCGGAAGATGAGAGGAGGGCGGTCTCCGCGCATTCGCCGGAGCCTGCGGCAGCATTGCCCGAACGGGTCGGCCAATACGAAGCACAGCTCATCCGCGACGCATTGCGCGACCATGGCGGCGACGTGCGCGGCGCCATTGATGCTCTGGGCGTGCCGCGCAAGACCTTCTACGACAAGCTCAAGCGCTACGGCATTGCCGCCTCCGAATTTCGCAACGGCGGCGATACCGATACGCAACCCGTCTCGGATAAGCGATGAACACTACCATTGAAACGACGGCAAATCCCTCGCCGGAGGAACTCGCCTTTCTCGGCGAAAGGTTGACGGCGTTCAATGACGGCGATGTCGGCGCGTCTGAGAGGAAGGCGCTTGCCGTGTTCGTGCGGGGCGAGGATAGCGCGGTCGTCGCCGGCATCTCTGGCTATACCGCCTGGGGATGGCTTTATGTGCAATGGCTCTGGGTCGATGAGCGGCTGCGAGGCCAGCACATGGCCGGCAAGATGCTGGACGCGGCCGAACAGGAAGCGGTGGCGCGCGGCTGCAACAATGCCTGGATCGATACCTTCAATCCGAACGCCGCCAAGGTCTATCAGCGCCAGGGCTATCGGCCCTTCGGCTCGCTGGCCGATTTCCCTGTCGGCCGCAGCCGCATCTTCCTGCAAAAGAAACTGGTTGGCGGTTGAGCAATTCCAGGAAAAGTGTGAAGCGGTTTTCCGTCCGGAATTGCGTCAAAGCAAGAGTCTAGCCGGCGAGTTTTCCGCCACGCATCGGCTGCGGCGCGCCGGTGGTGCTCGGGAAACTGATCGGCAGGCCGCGCAACACGCGAACCGCGAGGAAGGCAAAACACTCCGCCTCGACCGCATCGCCGCTCCAACCGAGGCTTTCCGCCAGCACCACCTCGACGCCGGCGCGGCTGGCCAGCATTGCCATCATGGTCGGGTTATGGCGACCACCGCCGCTGACCACCAGCTTTTTAGGCCGGCTTGGTAAGAGGTCGAGTGCCTTGCCGACGGCGCCGGCGGTGAAGGCGGTGAGCAAGGCGGCACCATCCTCGGCATCCAGGCCGTCCGCCATCGCGGCACCGAAGTCGAAACGGTCCAGCGATTTCGGGTAGGCTTTGCTCAGATAAGGGTGCTGCAACAGCTTGGCCAGCCGGGCCTCATCCACCTTACCTGCACGGCCAAGCGCGCCGTCGCGGTCCATCTCGCCGAGCCCCTTCGACTTGATGAAATCGTTCAGCGGCGCGTTGGCCGGTCCGGTGTCGAAGGCGACGACATTGTCAATGCCATCCCACCAGGTGATGTTGGCGACGCCGCCGAGATTGAGTACGGCGACCTCGCCATTGGCGCCGGCGCCGCGCATCAGCGCGGTGTGATAGACCGCGGCCAGCGGCGCGCCTTGCCCGCCGGCGCGTATGTCGGCCGAGCGGAAATCGTATGCGACCTTGGTGCCCAATATGGCATGCATCAGCTCACCGTCGCCGAGCTGCCGGGTCTGGCCCAGCCGTCCAACCTGCGGCGCGCGATGCAAAACGGTCTGGCCGTGAAAACCGACGATGCCGATATCGGCCATCGTCATGCCATAGCCTTCGACCAACTCCTTGACGGCCGCCGACTGCGCGCGCGTCAGGGCTTGCTCCGCGGTACGGAAGATCGTCGGCTCCGGCCCGACGAAATTCCACGCCCGCGCCTGCGTCAGCGTCTCTTCCAGCAGGGAGCGGATAGATGGGGGATAGGGCATCAGCCGATAGGTGCCGAAATCCTCGATCTGCTCGCCATCGGTCTTGATCAGCGCGACGTCGATGTTGCCGTCCAGCACCGTGCCGGTCATCAGGCCGACGGCCCAGATTGGTTCCATGGTCGTTTCCTCGTTGAGCATGATCTTTTCCGAAAACCGTTTCCCACTTTTCGGGACCATGCTCCAGTCCCCATTGATGAGATCGCCTAACGATTCTACCGTCAAAATGTCGGTCGGATGAATCCGGTTGGCGGGCAAGTCCAAGCCTTGCCACTTTCGAAGTGGCGGTCTCGTTGCTGAAGGCCGAGCGGCCTTCGTAGCGCCACAGGCGATGCTGGACCGCGCAACGCCGGTTCTGCGGTCGTTTGGGCTCAACACAGCGGCAATGCCACCTCTTGCCTATCATGCGCGAAGGCGCGACCTTGCTCGATCTGGCGAAACGCTTCCGCCGAAATCCGCAAGGAGAGAAAATCATGACATCCGATGTGGCCGTCATTGCAGGCGCAGGCGCTGGTCTGAGCGCCTCGCTTGCCCGCCTTCTCACCCGGGAAGGCTTTCGCGTGGTTCTGGCCGCCCGCAACGTCGAGAAGCTGGGCGCTCTGGTCGATGAGACCGGTGCGCTGGCCGTTGAGACGGATGTCGCCGACGCTGCGTCCGTCGCCAGGCTGTTCGACACCGCCGACAAGGCCGGGCCGCTGGCGCTCGTGGTGTTCAACGCCAGCGCACGCACACGCGGCCCGGTCGCCGAGCTCGAGGCCGAAGCGGTCAAACAGGCATTGCTGGTCGGCGCCTATGGCGGCTTCCTGGTCGGCCAGCAGGCGGCGCGCCGGCTGCTTGTCCGGGGATCCGGTTCGATCCTGTTCACCGGCGCCACCGCCAGTGTGAAGGGCTTTCCCGGCTCGGCCGGCTTTGCCATGCCGAAATTCGGCCTGCGCGGTCTGGCGCAGTCCATGGCCCGCGAACTCGCCCCGCAGAACATCCACGTCGCCCACTTCATCATCGACGGCCAGATCGAGCCGCCCGGACAGGCAGCCGATCCCGACCGGCCGGACCGCCGCCTGTCGCCGGACGCCATCGCCGAGGCCTATCTCACAACCCATCGCCAGCATCGCAGCGCCTGGAGTTCGGAGCTTGAGTTACGGCCTTGGGTCGAGACGTTTTGACAGTGCAGATGATCGCCCACGGGCCAGCTGATCGCCCCGCAGGAAGTAACGCGATCCTTCCGCCATTCCTTGTATGTAAGGTGATGCTCATATTTTGAGGCGCTAAGCTGCTTATCCAATACATAAAAAGGCACAGTGTAATATATACGTTTGTTTAACGTGGGTTGTGCATGTTGCTGGCTTTCCCGGGTTAATTGAGAACGCGCATGCCGGTTACACGTCGTACACTGCTTGCGGCCGGGAGCGGCGGGTTGCTGATCTCGCAAGCGCGGGCAGCCAGCACTCCTGGACAGCAGGCGGAGAACGCCCCTCAACCTATCGCGAGCGGCGATGCATTGCGCATCGCAATGCCGGCCTTCGCTTCCAATCCGTTCTTCCCGGCCGACGGCTCGGGGGACGATGGCATAGACATGGAACTGGCCCACGGCATCGCCGCGGCGCTTGGCGTCGAGCCGGTGTTCGACCGATCCGCCGCAACGTTCGACGATATCGTCAGACAGGTCAGTTCCGGGCAGGCCGACATGGCGATTGGCAAGCTCAGCCGGACGCTTCAGCGCGGCCGGTCGATCATCTATTCCCGCCCCTACGCCATGCTGCGGCAAGGGCTGATCGCCAACCGCCTCAACCTGGCGCGTATCGCGCAAGGCAAGCCGCCCGAACAGATTGTCCGTGATTTCTCAGGCGATCTTGGCGTGATCGAGGGCTCTTCATTCGCCACCTATGCGGCCACGACTTTCCCGCATGCGCAAATCCACCGCCTGGCAAGCTGGGATCTGATCATCGATGCGATCCGAAACGGGACGATCGACATGGCCTATCGCGATGATTTCGAGATCAAGAAGCTGATGGTCGACGATCCGTCGATGACGGTCGTAGCACGCTCCATCACGCTGACCGACAAGGTCGATACGATCGCAGTCGGCGTGCGGCCGGACAATCCGCATCTCGCAGCCTTTGTCGATCTGTATCTCGATCTCGCGCGGGGTCAGCAGGTTCTCAACACGGACGAGATCATCGCCCGCTATCGCCTGGGGAGCAAAGCCTGACGATGGCCATCTCCGACGCAGCCGGCCCTCTGCCTTTCGACTGGCGCCTGATGGCCAGGCGCATACTGCGATCACCCGTGACGACGATCGCGATGATCGCTGCAGGGATACTGTGCGGCCTCTACTATCCAGATTTTGCCCATGCGATCAGCCCTGTCGCACAGCTCTACCTGAATTTCCTCAAGATGGTCGTCCTGCCCTATTTGGTCTCGTCGGTCATCTTCTCCATCACGGCGATGGTCCAGGACCCGAAATCGGTCCGCTACCTCGGCAAGGTGGGTATGGCCGTGCTGGTCGTGTCGTTCCTGAGCGTGCTGGTGAGTGGCACCTTGTCGCTGATCCTTCAGCCGGGCCAGATCGAGAATCCCCAGTCGCGTATTGAGCTTGGCGAGTTCATCAATTCGCAAGGCAGCGTATCCACCGATCTCGCCTTCCCGTTCCAGCCGCCGCCTCCAACGGGGATCCCAATGGCGGGCACTCGATCCTGCTCGACCTGGTGCCGAACAACGTCTTCAATGCCCTGGCCTCGGGCCAGACCATTCAGGTCCTGCTGTTCTGCCTGCTTTTCGGGCTCGCGATGGGGAAGATTCCCCAGCCCTCGTCCATGAGCCTGACCCAGGCGCTCAACGCCGTCTACCGGGCCTGCACGGTGCTCACCAACTGGTTCATCTGGGGGTTGCCCTTTGCAACCTTCATCCTGATCGCGGACCAGACCGCGTCGACCGGAACCAAGCCGCTCACGCTGATGGGCGGTTACCTGCTGGTGATGGGCCTTTCCTGCCTCATATTCGTTGCCGGGGCTTTTGCCATTATCGCCATCCGGTCGCGACGAAGCTACTGGACCACGATCAAGACCTGCCAGCCCCTTCTCATGGTGGCCATCACCACACGCTCTACGGTCGCCTCGCTCCCATGGGTCATCAACCTGCTGGGCGAGCGCCTGCGATTCAACCTGGTGGTCGTCGAACTGCTCGTGCCGCTGCAGGCGGCATTGCTGCGGACAGGCCCGGCACTGCTCTACACCTCGGGTGCGCTTTTCATCGCCCAGCTTTACGGCCACCAGCTTGCAGTCTCGGACCTCGTGCTCGTCGGTATCATCTCAGCGCTTCTCGCGCTCACCACCGGCGGCATGGGCAGCCTGCTCATCCTGTCGCAGATGTCCATCGTCTGCGGATACCTGAAGCTTCCCTTCGAGGCGGCGTTCGTCCTGTTCGTCGCGGTGGATGCAGCCGTCGACACGTTCATGACGCTGGCCAGCGTTTGCACCGTCGCGGCGAGCACGGCAATGATCGCTCCCAGCCACAGGGAGACGACGCCGCCTGACGCCGCCTCGGACCAGCTCGAAGCCGAGCCTGTCGGATGATCGACGACAGCATCCGTCCCCAGCTCGGCATTATCGGCGGTCTCGGGCCGCTTGCCTCGGCTGATTTCTACTTCAAGCTGACCCGGATGACCCAGGCGCTCAGGGACAACGAACATGTGCCTGCCGTGATCCTCAGTGTCCCGCAGCTGCCCGACAGGACCGAAGCGATCCTTGCCGGCCATGACGGGCCGCTGGCGCCTTTGAAAGCCGCGGTCGCGACGCTCAATGCGCTCGGTGTCGCCCGCATCGCGATGCCGTGCAACACCGCCCACCATTGGTACGGCCAACTGGCGGCGAATTCGCGCGCGGAAATCATCCATATCGGAGATGCTGTGGTGACGGAGACGCGTCGCAGCCTGGATCAGGGCCGGGTTGCTGTTCTCGCCACCCAAGGCACGCTGGTCTCCGGCTTCTATCAGGACAGGATGTCGGCAGCGGGATTTGAGCTCTGCCTTCCCGCGAACACCGAGTTTCAGGCCTGCGTCGACAGCGCGATCAGCCTCGTCAAGGCGGGTTCGATCGCGGATGCGGCGGTTGAAACCGAGCGCGCGCTCGACATCGCGCAAGCGGCCAGCGCCGATGCCGCCCTGCTCGGCTGCACCGAACTGTCGGTGGTGGCCGCCAGCCTCAACGATATCAATGGATTGGTCGTCATCGACAGCAATGCGGCCTTGGCAAGAGCCTGTCTGAACCGATTGGGCTTCGGTGCCCAGGAAGCCCGCGGCCTGCCGACCGTATCGCGGCTGCCGGAACATGACCGATCGATGCGCGCCAGCTTGGCCGCACTGGCCTGGCCCTATGGATAGAACCTCATAGCATTTCGGAACCCGTCAGCCTTGGCGCGGCACGCCCTTGGCAAGCAGGTAGACGAGATACGGCCCGCCAAGCAGCGAAGCGAACAGGCCCGCGGGCAGTTCGTAGGGAAAGGCCGCCATGCGCGACAGCCAGTCCGAGACGATCATCAGCAGGGCGCCCAGAAGCATCGCTCCGGCGAGATGGACGCGGGCGTGGGAAAAGCCGACCAGACGGGCAAGGTGTGGCGCGATCAGGCCGACGAAGCTCAATGGCCCGACGACCATGGCGGCCAGCGCAGTCAGCAGCGCGGCAACGATGATCAGCATCAGCCGTCCGCCGGCAACCGGCACGCCCAGCCCGCGTGCGCTGCCGGACCCGAGCGGCAGGATGTCCAGCCAGCGGGCGGCAAGAAACAGCGGCAACGTCAGCGGCAACAGACAGGCGAGTGCTAGCCCTGCATCGAGCGCCGACGCCTGGCCGGTCGAGCCGCTCAGCCAGCGCAACAGAATGTAGGACTGCGCGTTGCCCATCGCGACCGTCGCGGTGATCGCAGCGCTGCACAGCGCGCTCATGGCGATACCGGCAAGCAGCAGCCGCTCGGCACCGAACTTTGCTTGTGCGGCAAGGGCCAGCATGGCAATCAAGGCCGCCAGTGAGCCCAGGGCTGAGCCGGCGAGCTGCCAGCCGGGACTGGCCGTGGCGCTGACCATCAGCACGGCTGTCAGGCCGGCACCGGCGCCGGTGCCGACTCCCAGCACTTCGGGGCTTGCCAGCGGGTTGCCGGTGACCCGCTGGATGACGACGCCGGCGGCCGCGAGCATGGCGCCGGCGGCGGCCGCCACGCCGATCCGCGGCGCACGCCACGCGGTGAGGTCGGTTAACAGGTCTCCCCCAGCAATAGACCAGCCGTCCGGGCCACGCCCGACGACAAGCGCCACGATGGCAGCGACAAGCGCCAGCGCAAGCAGAAGCAGGATGATGAGCCAGGGCCGGCTGGCCTTGCGCGGTGCGGTACCATTCGAACCGAGATGCGGCCACTCGAAAAGGCGCAGCCGCGGCAACAGCCACAGCAGCAGCGGACCGCCGAGCAGGGCGGTGCCGGCACCGGTCGGAATGCGTTCGCCACCGGAACCGGCGGCCAGCTGTACCAGCCCGTCCGTCAGCCACAGCAGCACGGCGCCGATCAGCGGCGCGGCGATCAGTTTTTGGCGCAGTGTGCGGGCGCCCGAAAGCGTGGCCAGCGCCGGCGCTGCAAGACCGACGAACCCGATGACGCCAACCTCTGCCGCGACTGACGTCGCCATCCACACGGCAAGCGCGATGATGAGAAAGCGGCTTGAGTGACGGGCGACGCCCAGGCCGCGTGCCGAGGCATCGTCGAGACCAAGAATGGTCAGCGGCCGCAGCAGCATCAATGCGGCAACCACACCGGCCGCCAGCCTGATCGTCAGCGCGATGGTCGGCTCCCAGTCCTGCTGGACCAGCGATCCGCCGCCCCAGATGAACAGCGAAAACAGGTACTCGCCATTGGCGAGGATCAGTGCTGCGCTGACGGAACTGGCGGTCAGCGCCACCATCATCCCGGCGAGCACGACGGAGACCGGTTCCAGCCCGCGCCGCCAGGTCAATGCCAGCACCAGCAGCACCGCGGCGATGCCACCGGCGAAGGCGACCAAGCCCTGCGACCGCTCCATCAGCGGCGGTGCGTAAAGCGAGGCGATCGTCATGGCCAGTTGCGCGCCGGCCGAAATACCGAGCGTCGACGGTTCGGCCAGCGGGTTGCGCAGCACATGCTGCAACAGCAGGCCGGACAGGCCGAGCACCGCGCCGGCCAGCACCGCCACGGCGGCGCGCGGCAGCGTGCTGTAGACCAGGATGACGCTGTCGAGATCAATGCCGTCGCCCGGCGGTGCGGCCGGCCATTGCATGCCGACGCGCCATGCGAAGAGGAGCGCGGCCAGCGCCGCCAGGAGGCCCCACAGGGCGATTGGCGACAGCGCGGCACTCGTCGCGGTGCGATCGTTCATGGCACGCTCAGCCATGGCTCTGCCCGGCAAGGGCGGCCGTCGCCAGACGCGCGAAGCGGCGTGCCGATGGCAGGCAACCGAAATGGTTGACCGGATCCAGCACAGCAACACGCCCCTGGCGGACAGCGGGTAGCGCGTTCCACAAGGCATTTGTAGGAAGCGAACGCCCGACATCCGCCGGCAGTGGCGAAACGATCAGGATCGACGCCTCGGGCACGCGCGCTAGCGCCTCCAGTCCGACGGGTGCCGCCGCGCTGTAGCTCGTCTCGTCGGTCCATGCATTGACCAGGCCGAGACGCGTCAGCACATCGCCGAACATGGAATCGCGGCCAAAGGCTCGAAAATGCCTGCTATCGCCGAGACTGATGACGAAGACCCGCGCGGGGGAGGGGGGCAAGGTGGCGCCAAGCTGCGTGATCTCGACCGCCGTCTCATCGACGTAGCGCTTCGCCTCAGCCTGCCGTCCCAGCTTTTCGCCCAGGGCCAGTGTCGCCGCCTCAGCGAGCGCATAAGGTGGCACGCCGGCCTCGTACACCGTTTGCGCAAACACCGGCGCGATGCGCTCCAGCATCGGGCGCTGGTACTCGTAGAAATTGGAGGTCACGATGAGATCAGGCGCGACGATGCGCAGCAGCTCGTAATTGGGCGCGAAGCGCAGCCCGAGATCGGTTGCCGATTGAGGAACCGCCGGCTCGACCGCGATCTTGCGGAACTGGATCAGTTCGGTCGCCGCCACCGACTCGATGCCGAGCGCCAGCAACGTCTCCAGCATGCCCCAGTCGATCGCGGCAACGCGCATCGCCGCCGCCCTGGCGGCGACCGGTGGCAGCAATGCCGCGGCCGCCAGCGCAAGCACCTGCCGTCTGTTGGGCAGATGGATCATCACTGGCTTGTTTGGCAAGCTGTAACCAAGTCGACTACCAAGTCGTATGCGCCTTCAGCTTGAACGAGCGGCCTTCGCCATAGGAACAGGTCAGCGTCGTCTGGCAACTCGACACATAGGTTTTGTCAAAGAGATTGGTGATGTTCAGATCGATCCCCCAGTTCTCCTTCTCGTAGCCGAGTTTCAGGTCGGCCAGCGTGACCGCCGGCACTTTGGCCGTGTTCTCATTGTCGGCCCACGAAGAGCCAACATAACGCAGGCCGCCGCCGATCGAGATGCCGTCATACCAGTCGCCACGGAACGTGTAGTCGATCGAGGCGGAAGCCATAATCTCGGGGACGATGAAGGGTGTCTTGCCGATGAGCGCCGGGTTGGCGTCCTTGGTGATGTCGATGTCGTAGGCCGTGAATGCACCCGTGACCCGGAAATCGTCGGTCACGTTCACTTTGCCTTCGAGTTCAACACCGCGAGAGCGCACTTCACCGGTCTGCATCTGCGTGAACAGAGTGACATTGGAAGGGACGTTCTGGCGCGTCAGGTCAAACAGCGACACGGTGAACAGGCCATCGACAAAGGTCGGTACGTATTTCACGCCGACTTCGTATTGCGTGCCTTCTTCCGGCTTGAACAGATTGCCCAATGCGTCGGTGCCGATGATCGGGTTGAAGAAGGTGGCGATGCTGGCATAGGGGGTAACGCCGTTGTCGAATTCGTAGGCCAGTCCTGCTCGCCCGGAGAAATCTCCGACAGTCTGGCTCTGTGAACTGGAGCTGCTGCTGTAGTAGGTCGGACGATTGTCGGCGTCGAGCCAACCACGGTCGTAGCGGCCGTTCAGCGTCACCAGCCAGCCATCGCCGAAGCGCAACTGGTCCTGGGCATAGAAGCCGAGCTGCTTCTGCGTCAGGTCCTGGTTGAGGTAGCTGACACGTGGCGTCAGTGGCGAGCCGTATACTGGATGGAAGGCGTCGATGGGGTTGTCATAGTTTTCGTCGTAGAGGCCAGACGACTGGACCTGGTCGATGTTGTAATATTTGAAATCGATGCCGGCGAGTATCGTATGTTCGACAGGACCGGTTACAACCTTGCCTTCGATCTGATTGTCGACAAGGAAGGTCTTGGCCATGGTGTCATGGTCGAAATTTATCCGGGCCAGATCGGTGGGGCCTCCGATGGTTGACCAGCCATTCGGATAGACGCTGACCTCATTGATATCAGCGGCGGTGAAGCGGGCGTTGGAGCGGACCGTCCAGTCATTGTCGAACTCGTGTTCGAACTCATAGCCGACGGAGCCCTGTTCACGCTTGTAGAGATCGATGCTGGGCTCGGTAAAATTCGCGTCCGGATCGATGCGACCGTAGTTCACGCCGCCGACAATGTGGTCGACCACGGTGCCATCATAAGGCAGAAAGCTGCCGCCATTGTGGTTCTCATCGATGTGGCTGTAGTTGGCCAGGATGGTCAGCGTGGTCGCTTCGTCCGGCTTCCAGGTAATGCTGGGCGAGATGAAACCGCGCCAGCCATTTTGCAGGCTATAGGTGTCGCCCCCGGCGACCTTGCCCGTCATCCGGTAGCTGACCGCGCCATCCTTGGCGACGTCGCCGATGTCGAAGCCGAGATAGACATTGCCGGCGTCGTTGACGCCGGTTTCGACATAGCGCGTGCGTTCGAAGTCCGGCCGCTTGCTGACATAGTTGACCAGGCCACCGGGATTACTGCCGCCATAGAGTACGGAGGCCGGTCCCTTCAGCACCTCGATGCGCTCAAGCCCGAAACTGTCTACGTAGAAGCCGCCAAAGGCGTAGCTGAACAGTTGCAGCCCATCCATGTAGGTGCCATCAGCCGTGGCTTGGAAACCGCGGATGAACAGCCAGTTGGTGTCGCTGTCGGGGCCGAAGGGCTGCGCGAAGACGCCGGCCGTGTAGCGCAAGGCCTCATCAGCCTTCTGCGCGCCCTGGTCGTCGATCTCTTGACGGCCGACCACCGACACGGATTGCGGGATATCCTTGATGTCGGTTGCCGTTTTGGAGCCGGTCCTGCTTTTTTTGGCGACGACGCCTTTAACCGGTCCGGTCGCGCCGTCGCCGGCCTCGCCCTCGACCACCACCGGTTCAAGCTGGGTGCTGGTTTGCACCGACTGCGCGAACGCGGCCATTGGCGGGATCATCGCGGCCGCGGCGACGCTGGCCGCCAGAAGCGCCTTCATCCGGTAAGTTCTGCTCATCAGGAAAGTCCCCGCCTGTCGATATTGAGATACTTGATCATTTATCTCAACTTATCTGCTGGTCATTGGACGGAATTGAGCGGTTTGTCCATTCTTGTCCAAACGAGGGACATCGCGGTGTGATGTTGCGGAAATGTCACTGGCGACTGGTGCTCCTCATCCAGGCGCCGGGTGTCACGCCGACAATCGACTTGAACACACGCGTCAGATGCGCCTGGTCGAAAAAACCCGTTGCCTCGGCGATGTCGCCGAGTGAAGCGGTGTCACGCGCCATCATCGCCTTGGCCCTGTCGACCCGCGCCTGCATCTGCCAACGATGCGGCGGCACGCCGGTCGCCGCCTTGAAGGCATGACTCATCGCGGTTTCGGACAGGCCGGTCAGCGCGGCGAGATCGGCAAGCCGGATCCTTTCCAGGCAATGCGCGTCGATGTAGTCGGTGACGAGACGCAGCTTGCGGCGCGACAGCGGCGACCGCCGCCTAAGGGTATCAGGCCGGTCGATCTGGAACAGGCTTGCGAACAAGGCATTGAGCAGACCCTCGCCATAGAGATCATGCAGAGGCCGGTCGCTGCCGCATTCGGCGGCGATCAGGCCGGCAAGCATTGCGATCCGGTCGTCGCGAAACTGGAAGCGCGACATCCGCAAGGCCTCGTGGTCAAGGCTGCGGCCGAAGCGGCGCGTCAGCACTGCGGCGTCGAAATGCAGGTCGAGATGCCGGATCCGCCGCAGCCCCTCGACCCGGCCGCGGATCGGCACGCCGGCCGGTATGTAGGCCATGGAAAAAGCCTGGTCGTGGCGGCGCAATTCGCCCTTGGCGTCTTCGACGAAGAACGCGCCATCGCCATCCACATCGAGCGCGACGAACAGCCGGGGGTCGGGAGAGACGTAATAGCCTTCGGCCTTGTCACCGCATGAGACATCCCAGAGGTCGGCGACCACGCCGTCCCAGACATGCCATTTCAGATCGCCAATGACTGAAAAGCCCTCAATCCGGCTTTCCATGCGCGCAACGAAGGTCAAGTCCTGTGATCCCAACCATAATACATGATAAAAACTATCATGTTTATGCCCGGTTAGCGACCCCACCGCAAGTGCTTTGCGGCTGCTCGAAAATCGGCCCGAACCAATGCCGCTGGGGCAATCGGGCCTCAAACACTTTCGAGGTATGTCTCGATTTCGAAATCGCTGACATTGAGCGCGAACGTGTTCAATTCTTGGCGTTTGCAGGCAACGAAGGAGTCGCGCAGGATGGCTGGAAAAATCTCCGCCACATGCGTCCCGCTCTCGAAGGCGGCGATCGCCGACGCCCAGTCCGGCGGCAGCTTTGCCGGCGGAAGTCCCTGGCCGTCGGTGCCGATCGGATCGCCTGGCGATATTTGTCTTTCGATGCCGGTCAGCGCGGCGCCCAATATGGCCGCAAGCACCAGATAGGGATTGGCGTCGGCTCCCGAAACGCGATGCTCGATGCGGCGCGCACCGGTTGGCCCGCCGGGAATGCGGATCGCGACCATACGGTTCTCATAACCCCAGGCGACTGCGGTCGGCGCATAGGATCTCGGGCGCAGCCTGCGGTAGGAGTTGAAGTGCGGCGCGAACACCAGCGTGCTTTCGGCCATTGCCGCAAGCAGGCCGCCGACCGCATGGCGCATGGTCTCAGAACCCTGGTCGGTGCCGTCATCGAAGACGTTGCGCCCTTCGCCGTCGATCAGGCTGAAATGAACGTGAAAGCCGTTGCCGGCCCGGTCGCCATAGGGCTTGGCCATGAAACAGGCGGCAAAACCGTGCTTGCGGGCAATGCCCTTCACGGTGCGCTTGAACAGCACCGCATCGTCAGCCGCCCGCAAGGCGTCCGCGACATGGTTCAGATTGATCTCGAACTGGCCGACGCCGTTCTCGGCGATGGCGGTGTCGACGGGAATGCCTTGCGTCCGGCAGGCCTCGTAGACGTCATGGATGAAGGATTCGAAGTCGTCGATCTCGTCGATCGACAGCGCCGCGTCGGAATCGAGGCGGCGTCCGGTCACCGGCGAGACCGGTCCGACCGGCCGCTGCGACTGCGGATCGACGAGGTAGAATTCGAGTTCCGTTGCCGCGACCGGAGTCAGGCCCAAGGCCTTGTAGCGATCGAGGATCCGGGCCAGCGCCCGTCGCGGATCGCCGAGATAGGGCGCGCCGCTTTCGTCGGCGAGCCAGAGCGGGACAAGCGCCGTCGGATGCGCCGTCCAGGCCACCGGCAGAATGCCGCGCCCCGTCCACTGGCACAGTCCGTCGGCATCGCCGGTCGAGAATACCAGTGTGTTGCCTTCGATGTCCTCGCCCCAGACATCGAGCCCGATCAGCGAAAAAGGCATGCGCAGCTTGCCTTCCAGCGCCTTTCTTGCCTGCTCGACGGGAATGCGCTTGCCGCGCATGATGCCGTTGAGGTCGCACACCGCGGCTCTCAGGCTCTGGATGTCGGTCCTGCTATCAAGCCAGTTCAAAACGTCCGCAATTGCATCGCTCAATTTATGACCTCTGGTTTTCGAAGGTGCCGCAACCTGACCGGCTGCACTGTCCCTGATAAAAATAGCTTGTGAGTTTTAGGAAAACAGACTTGGCTATCGCCAAGCGTTTTTCCTTATTTTTTCAAGTCACAGCCGGAATGTCGGGAGGCATTTCAAAACCAATTGCGCGATCTGCGATCGCAACATAGAGGCAAGAGGCCGGAAAGCCAAGTGGCGTCGCCCGAATCCGCACAAACGCGACGCGCATCAGTTTCTCGCCTTCGGAAATCTCGCCTGCTGCAGTATGTGCGAGGCCCCTTCGTCGATGTCGCGCACGATGGCAGCGCGGGCGCGCTCGCCATCCTGGGCCTTGATCGCAGCGACGACTTCCTCGTGAAAGTCGATGTCGAGGATGGAGGCGAGGTTATCCTCGAAACCCATGGCAAGGTTCCTGAGGAAAGGGCCGACCTGCATCCATACGGTTTCGATCAGGAAGATCATCTGCTCGTTGCCGCAATGGCGATAGATCGAGAATTTGAAGTCGTGGTTCTTGCGCAGATAATCGTCGATATCGCCTTTGCGGGCCGCCAAAGTCAGGTCGGTGGCGTGGCGTCGGATCGTGCGCAGATTGTTGCCATTGATGCGTTTTGTCGCCAGTTCGGTCGCCGAGCCTTCGAGGATAGTCCGCACCGCGGTCAACTGCGAAAACCGCTCGGCCGATATCGCCGGCACTTCGACGCTGCCGTTCGGCATCGGGCTGAGCGCCCGCAGCGCCTGCAGCCGCATGAAGGCGCTGCGCACCGGCATGTCGCTGGTGCCGAGTTCCCTTGCGAGTTTTCGCGACGTCAGCTTCTGGCCCGGCGTGAACTGGCCGGACATCAGCGCCCGCACAAGTTCCAGATAGACTTTTTCATGCAAGGGAACGGTGTCGACGGCGGTCAACCCGAATTGTGTTTTGTCGGCCATTGGCGGGGCGCTGCTTCATCGGTTCAGAAATCTGTGCGGCCGGCTGGTTTCACCGCTGGGAATTCTGCGTGGCCGAGCCCGGCGAGAACGCCGAAGTCAGCGACTTATCAAGCACATGATAGACGCTTCGATCGTTGCACGGCAAGCCGACGCGTCGCGCCAAGGCTCACGGCTGATTGTCAGGCATATGGCGTCTCTGCCACGCTGTGCAAAACGGTCATCACAAATCTTGACCTCGCATGCACTTGCACCTCTGGCCGCTGTCTGGCTTTTTGGGCTACCCATCGCAACGGAGTGATTCGCATCATGCCACTCGATTGCAAGGTTTCAAGGCAGTCTGCGGGTGGGTCGTGAAGCGCGCGCAATTGGCGAAGGAGACACAGGCATGGCCGAGTTCAAGAAGCCCGAAATCTCCGAGATGAGGCCCAAGATCACCGTGATCGGCGTTGGTGGCGGCGGTGGCAATGCCGTCAACAACATGATCGCGGAGCAGCTTCAGGGTACTGAATTCATCGCCGCCAACACGGACGCCCAGGCGCTGACCATGTCGAAGGCGTCCAGGCTGATCCAGCTTGGCGCCCACGTCACCGAAGGATTGGGCGCCGGATCGCTTCCCGAGATCGGCCGCGCCGCGGCCGAGGAATCGCTCGACGAGATCATGGACCATCTGGCCGGTACGCATATGTGTTTCGTCACCGCCGGAATGGGCGGCGGCACGGGAACCGGTGCGGCTCCAATCATCGCCCAGGCGGCGCGCAAGGCCGGCATCCTGACGGTTGGTGTCGTCACCAAGCCATTCGCCTTTGAAGGCCGGCGCCGCATGCAGATGGCCGAAGAGGGCATCGAGCGGCTGCGCGAGAGCGCCGACACGGTGATCGTCATCCCGAACCAGAACCTGTTTCGGATCGCCGATGCCAAGACCACCTTCGCCGATGCGTTCGTCATTGCCGACCGGGTGCTCTATGCCGGCGTCAGCTGCATCACCGATCTCATCGTCAAGGAAGGCCTGATCAATCTCGACTTTGCCGATGTCAAATCGGTGATGCGCGACATGGGCCGCGCCATGATGGGCACAGGCGAGGCCTCCGGCGAGGGTCGGGCGATGAAGGCGGCGGAAGCCGCGATCGCCAACCCGTTGCTCGACGAAGTGTCGATGAAAGGCGCCAAGGGCGTGCTGGTCTCGATATCGGGCGGCAGGGACATGACCCTGTTCGAGGTCGACGAGGCCGCCACCCGCATCCGCGAAGAGGTCTATGAGGATGCCGACATCATCGTTGGCGCCATCTTCGACAAGGGCATGGAGGGCCGCTTCAGGGTCTCGGTGGTGGCGACGGGTCTCGACCGTGCGTTTGGTGTGGAGGATGCCGAAGCCGGCATCGCGCGCGACCACGCCGGTCAGCCGGCGCGGACGCTTCAATAAGTCATATCGCGCGTTTATCCTCGCCAAGAGTAATTTCTCGGGGGAGACATCGCTGAATAGCAATTGCATTGCCGACGGATCAGATTGACTGGCGCAACTATTGTGTTCAGCTGTATCGATCTCTGGACGGTTGCTGCTACAAGAATCCGTCATAGGCGGCCATCTATACTGGCTCCCCGTATCGTTCGAGCGACGAGAGGCGCGGCTTGGAATTCGACTTGAAAACCATCGAAGCGCTTGCGCCCGATCAGGCGTCGTTGAGCGCCGCTTCCAGGTTGACCAGGCAATCGAACTGGCCACGGCTCGAGAAGAGCGATCAACTGGGGCTCTTCTGGGGGGAGTGCCAGGGTTCCGGCTCCAATCCCTATCGTGTGGTCGTCGACACCGGCGACCATGGCTACAAATGCACCTGTCCGTCGCGGAAATTTCCCTGCAAGCACACTTTGGCGCTGATGTGGATTGCAGCCACCACGCCGGCCAGTTTTGCCGCCGCAGGCTCGACCCCGGAATGGGTGAATGATTGGCTCGGCCGCCGCAGGAAGGCCTCGCCGCAGCCGGCGGCGCCAGCGCCCGGTGCGGGAGGCAAGAGCATTGGCGCTGCCTCGCGCGACGACGAAAGCGCAGACATCGAGGACGCCGCTGCGGTCGAGCGCCGCGAGGCAGCGCAGCGCAAGCGGACGCTGGATACGCAATCCGCGGTGTCGGCGGCGTTGGATGAGCTGGATCAATGGATCGCTGACCAGTTGCGGCTTGGCCTGGCCGGTTTTGTCGACAACAGCAGTGACCGTTGCCGCCGGATTGCTGCACGGCTGGTCGACATGAAGGCGACAGCGCTTGCCGGCCGCATCGACGAGATTCCGTCACGGCTGATGGGGCTGCGCAGCGAGGAGCGCCCGGACGCGGCGATCCGCGAACTCGGCAAGCTTGTGCTGGTGGCCAAGGCCTGGCGATCGACACCAGGCGACGCCGAACTGAGGCGGCTCGTATCGACGTCCGAAAGCCGTGAGCAGGTTCTGGCCAATCCCGATGCCAAACAGGTCGAAAGCGTCTGGGAGGTGCTTGGCGAGAAGATCGAGTCGCGCCGTGACGGTCTCGTCAGCCATTCGACCTGGCTCCTCGACCTGAAGAGCGCGAGCCCGCAATTTGCCCTCTTGCTCGACTATTTTCCGGCCTCGGCCGGTCGCCGGTCGAACGCCTTCACACCGGGCGACCGGTTCGATGCCAGGTTGGTCTTTTACCCGGCACGCCAGCCGCTGCGGGCCTTGGTGGCGGACCGCAAGGGCGACGTCCCGACAGGTGAGTGGCCCGATTTCGGCTTTCACACAGCCGATCCGCTCGCGGCGCATGCTGCTCACCAGAACGCAGCCCCTTGGCTCACCGATTGTCCTGTCATGCTGCCGCCCGGCGCGATCCTGCTGGACGATCGGGGTGCCGCTTGGTGGCAAGCCGCCGGCGATCCGCATGGTATCGCCTTGCCGATTGCCGACACCGTCAATCCAACGCTGCTTGGGCTGGACCTTATGGCAACGGCAGCACTTTGGAATGGCAGCCGGCTTGACCTGCTGGCGGCGCAAAGCGGTTTCGGGAGGCTTGACCTGTCGTGAACGAGATCGAGCAGACCGGCCTGGCGGCCATGCGCGACTGCTGGATCACCGGCGGGATCACCTTCGACCTGGCTCCGGGCGCGTGGAAGGAAATCGCCGGCGGTGCCAGCCCCGACGAGCGCGAACGCCGGCTGCTGGCGATCGCCGCACAAGCTCTCGACATCGCCTTGCGGCCAGCCGCGCCAAAGACGCTGAAACGCCGCCCGCAATTGCCCGAACTCGCCTTGCCGATGCTGCCGGAACGGCTGCGGCCGCTATTGCGAGCCGCGCTAAAGCATGCCGCCGACACAAGAAGCAAGTCGCGTGTGGTCACGCTCGTCGCCAGCCGCGGCTTCGTGCTGCATCCGATGGACTGGATGCCAGCCGCGTCGGATCAGAGCAGTCCGGACGTCTATGCACCCTGGATCGACTGGCAGGCAGGCGCGGACGGCGAAAAACCTGCAAGCCAGGAGCATCTGACGGTGGAAAACTGGGATGACTTCTATCCCGCCGCACGCCGCACCGCGCTCGCCGATATGCGCCGTACCGCACCGGCTTCGGCTAGGCAGCTGATCGAAACCAAGGCATCCGGCGAGCCGGCGGAGATCAGGATTGCACTCGTCGACCTGTTGCGCTTCGGCCTGGGCGCTGACGACGTGCCGTTCCTGAAGAGCCTCTCCGCCGATCGTTCCGGCAAGCTGCGCGAGCTCGCTGGCCGGTTGCTGGCAAGATTGGGAGAGCACGGCTCACCAGGCGATGGCGGGCCGGAAGATCCGACGGCCGAACTCGCTGCCTTCATCGCGGAAGGCAAATCCGGCTTCATCCGCCGCCGCACCAACTACACGCCGGCAAAACTCAAATCGCCGGCGCAGGAAAGACGTCGCGCCGAACTGTTCGAGACCTGCAACCTGGTCGACCTCGCCACGCGCTTCGGCACCACCGAATCCGAGTTTATCGGGGCGTGGCAATTCGGCGCTGAGAACAATGCCGATATCCTTGTTGCCCGAATGGTCGCCGCGTCGGGCAGCGACGCCGCGGTGACGCACATGGCGGATATGCTTGTCGCCGGAGGTGGCAAGCCCGCACTCTTCGTCCTCCACCTCATGGCGCGTCTGGACAGCCGCAGGAAGCGCGTCCTGGTCAGGTCGATCCTGAAGGACACGCAACATCTCGGCGCGCTCAATCTGGCCGAGGGCCTCGAAGCAAGCTGGCTGGAATGGGCCGACCTGACAAACGGCCAGACGCTCCCGGCGCTTCGCTCCGCTGTTGCAGGAAACGATGACGCTGTGAAGCGAGGCGTCGACCAGCTCCTGGAAACTATGGGCTTTCTCGCCACGGCGGCGACGGCGGAGAAATTGATCGGAGACGTCGTTGCGGCCGGTTTGGCGCCGGCAGCGCCGTCACTCGGTCTTCTGCGCCTCAACGCAGCGCTGGCCGAGCCTTAACCGACACATGATCAATCCGGAGAACAGCTAATGAACGCAGCCATCCGTCTTCCGGTCGAGCAGGCCTATGCCGCCGAATTGCAGGCGCTCTCGCGCAATGACGACCGGCAAAGGCCTGCCGGATGGAGCCTTTCGCCAAAGGCGGTCCTTACCTACCTGCTCGGCGGAAAGGCTGACGACGGGACAGTGATAACGCCCAAATATGTCGGCCGGCGCCGGCTGATGGAAACCGCGGTGGCGACGCTCGCCACCGATCACGCGCTGTTGCTGCTGGGTGTTCCCGGCACGGCCAAATCCTGGGTGTCGGAACATCTCGCCGCCGCCATCATGGGCGATTCGACCCTGATCGTGCAGTGCACGGCTGGTACCGACGAGAACCAGATCCGCTATGGCTGGAACTACGCACAGCTTCTGGCAAAGGGCCCAAGCCAGGACGCGCTGGTGCCGACGCCGCTCTACCGCGCCATGCAGGACGGCAAGCTTTGCCGCCTCGAGGAGCTGACGCGCATGGGCTCCGATGTGCAGGACACGCTGATCACCGTGCTGTCCGAAAAGATGATGCCGATCCCGGAACTCAACACCTCGATCTACGCGCAGCGCGGCTTCAACATCATCGCCACCGCCAACAACCGCGACAAGGGCGTCAACGAGCTGTCCTCGGCGTTGAAGCGCCGCTTTAACGTCGTCGTACTGCCCTTGCCCGAAGACATGGCGGAGGAAGTGGCGATCGTCTCCAAGCGGGTCGGCGAGATGGCCGGCGGTCTTGACCTGCCGGTGCCGAAGAATGTCGGTGAGGAGATCGCGCGCGTGCTGACCATTTTTCGCGAGTTGCGCTCCGGCGCTACAGCCGACGGCAAGGTGACGTTGAAGACGCCGTCCGGTTCGCTGTCCACGGCCGAAGCCATTGCCACCATGGTCGGCGGCCTCAGCCAGGCGGCCTGGTTCGACAGCGGCAAGCTCGGCGCCGAAGGTCTTGCCGCCAGCCTCGTCGGTGCGATCGTGAAGGATCCGGTGCAGGACAAACTGGTGCTGGAGGAGTATCTGGAAACCGTGCTCAAGAAGCGGCCAGACTATGCCGGCTACTACGCGGCCTTGGCCGCGGCGATCTGACGCTATGGCGCTTAGCGACGTTTCCTATTTCGGCATACGCCATCACGGGCCAGGCTCCGCCGACAGCCTGGTGCAGGCGTTGCAGGAGTTGAAAGCGGTCGCCGTGCTGATCGAAGGACCGGCCGACGCCAGCCCGCTGCTGCCGTTGCTGGCCCACCCCGAAATGCAGCCGCCGGTGGCGCTGCTCTGCTATCCCGAAGACGATCCGGCCTCGACAAGCTTCTGGCCCTTCGCCGAATTCTCGCCGGAGTACCAGGCGACGCTCTGGGCCGTCACCAACAATGCGGCAGTGCGCTTCATCGATTTGCCGTCTTCAGCCCGCACTGCGCCGATTGAGGTCGTGGGGGAAACCGATAGCGATGGAACGGAAGCCAACGTCGAGGCTGACTTGGCGCCGCATCTGCGGGACCCGATCGGAACGCTGGCACAAGCTGCCGGCTATGAAGATGGCGAAAGCTGGTGGGCTGATATCATCGAGCAGAACCCTGAGCCCGGCCCGATCTTCGCGGCAATAGCCGACGCGATGACGACGTTGCGCGAAGGCGAAGGTCCGCTTGCCGAATTCGAGGCAAAGCGCGAAGCGCATATGCGACTTGAAATCGCTGCCGCGCGCAAGGAATTCGAGGGGCCGATCGCTGTCGTCTGCGGCGCTTTCCACGTGCCGGCACTGCAGGCGACGCGACCGCTGAAAGAGGACCAGGCGCTACTCAAGGGGCTCGCCCGCCGCAAAAGCATGATGACCTGGGCGCCGTGGACGGGGCCGCGCCTGGCGCTGGGCTTCGGTTATGGCGCCGGCGTTGTCGCGCCCGGCTGGTGCAAGCATCTGTGGCAGACGCGCGGGCAAGGGGACTCCTCGGTCCTGTGGCTGGCGAAGATCGCGGCGGTCCTGAGGGCCAAGGGGCACATGGTCTCGACCGCCTCGCTGATCGAAGCCGAACGGCTGGCCCGCACGCTGGCTGTGATCCGTGAACGGCCAAAGCCCGGTTTCGAGGAATTGCGTGACGCCGCGATCGCCGCCCTGTTCAACGGGGAAGCGCTGCTGTGGGCGCTGGTCGAAGCCGAATTGCTGCTGGGCGCCGATGTCGGTGAAATTCCGCCGGACACGCCGCTGGCGCCGCTGATCGAGGACCTACAGCGTAACCAGAAGGCGGCACGGCTGAAGCCCGAGGCGCTGGAGCGCGAATTGTCGGTCGATCTGCGCAGCGAGAGCGGGCTGTTTCGGTCGACCTTGCTGCACCGGCTGTCCGTGCTTGGCGTGCATTGGGGCAAGCTGACCGACAGCGGCCGCAGCCGCGGCACCTTTCGCGAGCGCTGGATGCTGTCGTGGGAACCTGAATATGCCGTTCGACTGGTCGAGAACCTGGTCTACGGACCAACCATCGAAAAGGCGGCCAATGGCCGGCTGATCCAGATGATCGGCGCGGCGACGTCTCTTGATGCGATGGCCGCACTGGTCCAGGGCGCCATCACGGCAAACCTGTCGGAAGCGTCGGCGGCCGGTCTCGCGGCATTGGAGGAACGGGCGGCGCGCAGCAGCGAATGCCTGGAAATCCTGACATCGGTGCCGCCGCTCGCCGACATCATCCGCTACGGCGAGGCTCGCAAGACGGAAACCGCCCGTCTGTCCGGCCTCCTGGAGCGGCTGATCGTCGAAGGCGGGATCGCACTTGCCTATGCCGCCCGCGACCTCGATGCCCAGGCATCCACGACGCTGGTCGGCGCCATGCGCAAGGCCGACGAAGCGATCAGTCTGGTCGAGCCTGAACAGGACGTGCTGGACACCTGGCGCAATGGACTGGCTGCGGTGCTCGATGGATCGGGCTCGACGGCGCTGGTGGCAGGCTGTGCCGCGCATCTGCTCTACGAAGCCGGCCATTTGTCAGCCGACGCGGCAACCGGTCTGATCGCACGACGTCTGTCTCCAGGAACGCCGGTCACCGAGGCTGCAGGGTTCTTCGAGGGTTTTTTCAGCACTGCCGGCCAACGGCTGATCTACGACGAGGGCCTGCGCGGTGCGGTGGATGCCTGGCTCGCATCCCTCGACGAAGACGCCTTCATTGCTCATCTGCCGTTGCTGCGCCGGGTCTTTTCGCATCTGGACTCGATGGAGCGGCGGCGGTTGATCGAAGCGGTGCTCGGCCGCACCGCACGGCTGCCTGCCGGACTGACGCCGACTCCGGATGGCGGCGAAGCGTGGCGCCGGCATCTGGAACGGCTTGGACCCCTGCTGATGAGCGAGGCCAGCAATGGATGACGACGCCGAAATCAGCGAGCCAATCCAAGCCGGCGACGGACGGGAGCGCCGCTGGCGCATGGCGATCGGTGCCGATGAGGAAACCTCGTCAGCGCTGTCCGACACCGACAAGCGGCTTTCCGCGGCGCTCGATGCGCTTTACGGCGATGGTGCCGGCGATGCGGCTGCCGATCCGCGCAAGCGGCGCGGCGGCCTCGGCCGCTCGGCGCCAAGGGTGGCACAGTGGATGGGCGATATCAGGTCGTTCTTTCCCGCACAGGTCGTCCAGATCGTCCAGAAGGATGCCTTCGAACGGCTCAACCTGAAGCAGATGCTGATGGAGCCGGAATTCCTCAAAGCGATCGAGGCCGACGTCAATCTCGTCGCCGACCTGATTTCGCTCCGCTCGGACATGCCGGCCAAGACCAAGGACATTGCGCGCACGATCATCGCCGATATCGTTGCCAAGCTGATGCAGCGGCTGGAACAGAAGACAGCCGAGGCGATACGCGGCGCGGTCGACCGATCGCAGCGCACCAACCGCCCACGCCAGCGCGACATCGACTGGCCGCGTACGATCTCAGCCAACCTTCGCCATTACCAGCCCGAGCACAAGACCATCGTGCCGGAGAAGCTGGTCGGCTTCATGCGCAAACAGCGAAGGCTGGTCGACCTGGATGAGGTGGTGCTGTGCGTCGACCAGTCGGGCTCTATGGCAAGCTCGGTGATCTACGCCTCGATATTCGCGGCGGTGATGGCCTCCCTGCCGGTGGTGCGGACCAAGCTTGTCTGCTTCGACACGGCAATCGTCGATCTGACCGAGGAGCTTAGCGATCCTGTCGAAGTCCTGTTCGGCGTGCAGCTGGGCGGCGGCACCGACATCAACCAGGCCGTGGCCTATTGCGCGGACCGCATCGAACGGCCGACCAAGTCGCATATGGTGCTGATCACTGACCTTTATGAGGGCGGCAACGGGCAGGAATTGCTGCAGCGGCTTGCTGCACTCGTTCGCTCCGGCGTCAACGTCGTGGTGCTCCTGGCGCTGACCGACCAGGGCAGGCCGGGTTATGACCCGAAGATGGCAGGCTCGGTGGCCGCCCTCGGCATTCCGGTCTTTGCCTGCACGCCGGATCTGTTTCCAGACATGATGGCGGCGGCATTGCGTCGGGAAGATATCGGCGCATGGGCGGCTGGCGCAGATATCAAGCTGGTTCGTGCCGAGGCCGAGACTCCGGAGTAAAACAGCCATCGCCAGAGCTGCCAGGATGCTTCTGGCAGCTCTGGGATAAATCGCTGGAGCTCAGCCGAACTTCGGGTCGAGGCTGCCCGACTTATAGCGCTTGGCCATTTCGGCGACCGGCAGCGGCTTGATTTTCTGCGCGTTGCCGGCGGTGCCGAACTGTTCGAAGCGCTCTTTGCAGAGCTTGCGCATGGCCGCCATGGCCGGTGTCAAATATTTGCGCGGATCGAACTCGCTCGGGTTCTCGGTCAGCACCTTGCGGATCGCGCCGGTCAGCGCCATGCGGTTGTCGGTGTCGATGTTGATCTTGCGCACGCCGTGCTTGATGCCGCGCTGGATTTCCTCGACCGGCACGCCCCAGGTCGGCTTCATCTGGCCGCCATATTTGTTGATGATTTCCTGCAGGTCCTCGGGCACCGAGGACGAGCCGTGCATGACCAGATGCATGTTCGGCAGCCGGCGGTGGATCTCCTCGATGACGTTCATGGCCAGCACCGCGCCGTCGGGCTTGCGCGAGAATTTGTAGGCGCCGTGGCTGGTGCCCATGGCAACCGCCAGCGCATCGACATGGGTGTCCTTGACGAACTCGACCGCTTGTTCGGGATCGGTCAAAAGCTGGTCGTGGCTGATCGCGCCTTCGACGCCGTGGCCGTCTTCCTGCTCGCCGCCGCCGCTCTCCAGTGAGCCGAGCACGCCGATCTCGCCTTCCACGGACACGCCGCCCCAATGCGCCATGTCGACGACGCGCTTGGTGATGCCGGAATTGTAGGCGTAGTCGGCCGGCGTCTTGCCGTCTTCCTTCAGCGACCCGTCCATCATGACCGAGGTGAAGCCGTACTGGATAGCGGTGACGCAGGTGGCTTCGTTGTTGCCATGGTCGAGATGCATGCAGACCGGAATGTCGGGGTGGATTTCGACCAGCGCGTCGATCAGCTTGGCCAGCACCACGTCATTGGCATAGGCGCGGGCGCCGCGGCTTGCCTGCAGGATGACCGGTGACTTGGTCTCCTCGGCGGCCTCCATGATGGCGAGGCCCTGTTCCATGTTGTTCATGTTGAAAGCGGGCACGCCGTAGCCGTATTCGGCGGCGTGGTCGAGCAATTGTCTCAGTGTTATGCGAGCCACCCAATAGTCTCCCGTATCTGGTTTCAAGCGCAACGTCGCGGGCCGGCCGGTTGCCGGTCGGCCCTTGATGCTTCTGGCGGGATTTCAACGGAACCGCAACCTTCAGAGCTCTTCTCGATCGCAATTCTTGTTGCAGGGTTGAAATCCGGCCGTTTTGGTGACTTAAGCCGCGATCAACTCCCGCGCCGCCAGGAGTTGCACGCAGGCGTTCGCCGCTTCCTTGCCCTTGACCGTGAAGTGCTCGAAGAAGAAGCGGTGGTGCTCGGCGCTGTCGTGGTAGTTGTGTGGGGTGAGCACCGCCGACAGCACCGGCACGCCAGTCGACAGCTGCACGTTCATCATGCCGTCGATGACAGCACTTGCGACGAATTCATGCCGGTAGATGCCCCCATTGACGACAAAGGCGATGCCGAGGATCGCGGCATAGCGGCCGGTCGCGGCCAGGGTCTTGGCATGCAGGGGAATTTCATAGGCGCCGGGCACGTCGAAGACATCGACGGTGAAGCGCTCGCCTCCGATGCCGGCCAGTTCCGCCTCGAAGGCCTGTACGCACTGGTCGACGATATCGGCATGCCAGCGAGCGCGAATGACGGCGATGCGAGTCGTTTCATAGTCTTTATGGGAATGCTGATTCATGGGTCCATCCTTCCGTTTCGAACCAGAATCAGGACGCACGATACGGATTAAGCCCGCGAAAAGCGGGCCGGCTTCCGTTTCGTTCTCTTCCATCCGGACTCTAACCGTCGGCTCCGGAATCACACCGGATCTGCTGACCTTTCCGAAACCGGAAAGCGCTCGCGGGCTCAGGCCGAAACCTTTACCGCCGGTGGGGACTTTCACCCCGCCCTGAGAACATTAACGGCTTTGTATGAAAGGGCAGGGCGCTGCTGTCAACCGTGAGAAGGTTGGACCAAGTCCGTTCGATTACCGCGTGCGCCACGCCGCTGCCGAAGCGGCAACCAGCATCAGCAATGCCGCGACCATTGCGCAGGTGGCAAAACCAAAGCTGGAGTAGAGCGGCCCGAAGCTGGTGGTGCCGACGAAGACTGCGAGATAAGTCACCGCGCTGTTCAGGCCCATGATCGTGCCGCGCCGCGACGGATCGAGCGCCGACAGGCGCATCACCAGGACATTCAGGCCGAAATGATTGGCCAGTCCCCAGATCGCCACCATGGTCAAGGTCAGCCCGAAACTGCCGCTCGTCGTGGCCATTGCGACGTAGACGACGGCAACCAGAAGATAGGCGAACGGCATGACGCGCCGCGCACCCAGTCTGTCGATGACGCCGTCGAGCAGAGCAGCGGTGCCGAAGCCTATGCCGTAGGCAAGCGCCGCCAGGCCATTGGCGCTCACCGGCTGTCCGAGCCCGACATGAAGATGGTCGCCGAGATAGCCATAGACGCCGTAGAACGAAGTCATGAAGGCCGCGCATGCGACCAGCAGCGGCAGGATTCCGGGAATGCCGAGCGCTTCCAGCGGGGCGGGCGCCGGTCCGGCCTTCCTGATGTCGCTGAGCGACGTCACCGTCAGCCCCATCCATGCAAGGGCCGCAAGCACCGCGACCGCTGCGAAAACGGCGCGCCAATGCACAAGATCGGCAAGCACGGCCGAAAGCGAAACGCCGGCGACCATGCTGAGCGTCCATCCGGTCAGCACGACGCCGATCGTGCCGCTCTCTCTGCCCGGTGGAGCGATGGCCGCGGCGCTGGCATAGATCGCGGGCATGGCGATGCCGGCAGCGATGCCGGCGAGTAACTGTGCCGCGACCAGCATGATCACCGTGGGTGCGGCGGCACTCGCAACCAGCGCCAGTGCCAGCAGCAACAAAGCCCCCTGCAGCATCCGGCGTGCGCCGAGCCGGTCGATGTAGCGCGCCAGGAACAGGGCGCTTGCGGAGGTGCCGAGGCCGAACGCGGCCGCCGCAATCATCACGGCAGGCACGCTGGTTCCGAACGACGAGGCGACAGCCGGTGCAATCGGACCCAGCACAAGCGAGTTCGAACCGATGACGGCAATGCATCCGGTCAGCAGATAAGCCACCGCCGGGATCGGGGCGCGGGCGCTTGGCGCCAATGATGCAACTTGATCTGTGTTCGACATATCGTCATGATCGCCGTATTCTATTCAGCTGCAATCGAGAAATTGGCCATGGATGAAGAAACAGATGGTATTCCGCAGAACAAGGCGGCGACCCGCGACCTCGATGCGATAGACCGAAGAATATTAGGCGTCCTGGTCGACGACGCCACGATCAGCTACGCCGAACTGGGCGATCGCGTGGGCTTGTCGCCTCCTGCCGCGCACGAGCGCGTCAAACGCCTTCGGCGCAGCGGCGCCATCCGCAACACAGCGGCCATCATCGATCCCCGGGCGGTGAAAAAGCCGCTGCTGGCTTTCGTGCATATTGATACCAAAGGCTGGGGGAAGACTCCGGAACTGATGGCAGTTTCACAATATCCGGAAGTCGAGGAGATCCATTCGGTTGCCGGTGACAGCTGCATGCTGCTCAAGGTCCGCACCGAGGACACCAGGGCACTCGAAGGATTGCTGTCGCGCCTTTACGAAACGCCTGGCGTCACCTCGACACGCAGCTACGTGGTGCTGTCGACTTATCTCGAGCGGCCGGTGCAGCCCGGCACCACCACCGAGTGGCCAACGCCAAGGCATATGGCCAAGCCGCTGTATTGAGGGTTCGACGACCGGCTCCTACCCGCGCTCGGGAAACATCGCCTTCAAGCCTTCGCGCGATGCCTTGGCGACGCCGCGCTCGGTGATCAGGCCGGTGACCAGCCGCGCCGGCGTCACGTCGAAGGCCGGGTTGGCCGCAGGCGTCGTCTCCGGCGAAATGCGCACCTGGGCAATCTCGCCGGCAGCGGTCTTGCCCCAGACCAGCGAGACCTCGTCGGCCGAGCGCTGCTCGATCGGGATCTCGGCCAGTCCGTCATGCACGGTCCAGTCGATGGTCGGCGACGGCAGCGCGACATAGAACGGCACATCATTGTCGGCGGCTGCGAGTGCTTTCAGATAGGTGCCGATCTTATTGCAGACATCGCCGTCGGCCGTGGTGCGGTCGGTGCCGACGATGACCATGTCGATCTCGCCGCGCTGCATCAGATGGCCGCCGGCATTGTCGACGATCAGCGTGTGCGGCACGCCGTGCCCGGCCATCTCCCAGGCGGTCAGCTGGGCGCCCTGGTTGCGCGGCCGCGTTTCATCGACATAGACATGGACCGGAATGCCGGCTTCTGTGGCCAGGTAGATCGGCGCGGTCGCCGTGCCGTAATCGACTGTCGCCAGCCAGCCGGCATTGCAGTGGGTCAGGATGTTGACCGGCTCGCCCTTCTGCTTGCGCGCAGCGATCGCCTTGATGATGGCGAGACCGTTCTCGCCGATGGCGCGGTTGAGGCCGACATCCTCGTCGGCGATCTCACTGGCCCGCCGATAGGCGGCTGCCGCGCGTTGTTCGGGAGGCAAAGGCCGCAGGAAGCGCCGCATCTCGTCCAGCGCCCAGCGCAGATTGATCGCCGTCGGCCGCGTCTCGTGCAGGGTCTCCCACACGGCGTCGAGCGCTGCATCCGACGGATCGTCGGCCATCTGCATGGCGACGCCGTAGGCAGCGGTGACGCCGATCAGCGGCGCGCCGCGTACCCACATATCGCGGATGGCGGTGGCGATGCCGTCGACCGTGCCGATCGTTTCGATGCGGAAATCATGCGGCAGCCAGCGCTGGTCGATGATATCGACCGAACGGCCGTCGTCGCTCAGCCAGATGGTGCGATAGTGGCGGTCGCCGACGTTCAAATGCTGCTCTCCTGTTCGATCAGCGCGGCCAGTTGGTTGACCTCGTCGATGCTGTGGATCTGGCGCCGGTTGACGGCGAGGTGACGGCCGAATTTCAGCGCCTTTGCTTCACAACTGGCGCGCAGATCCTCATCGGCAATGGTCTCGAAATCGGCATTGTGGGCGAGGCCGAGGATGCGCCTGTGCACCTCGATGCCGGCAAAGCCGAGCAGGTCGGTCCACATCTGGTGCAGAACATGGTCGAGCGCCTGCTCCGCACCGAGCCTGTCGCCCTGATCCTCGAACAGGCTCCTCTGGTAGAGCATGCCGGTGCGTTCGGTCCGCCATAGATGCGAGAACTCGGCGCGGAACACCGCCCAGGTCTCGGTCGTCACCCCGAGCAGATAGGCGCGCATGGCGTCGCGCTTTCCCTCCTGCTCGTGGCCGCGCTGCGAGAAGAACGACATCCAGAAATTGGCGAGCAGCATGCCGACATCGAAGGCCATCGGGCCGTAGAAGGCAAACTCCGGATCGATCATCCGGGTTTCCGTGTCGGTGACCATGATCGAGCCGGAATGCAGATCGCCATGCAGCAGCGTTTCGGCATTGGCGGCGAAGATGTGCTTCAGCCGCTGCGCCTCGACCTTCAGGTCACGGTCGGCGCGCAGTTCGGCGACCAGGCCGTCGAGCTGCGGCGAGGTGTGCCGGTTCATCTTGGCGTCGAAATAGGGGTCGGAAAACACCAGGCTTTCGGTGATGTCGCAGAGCTCGACATTGTCGGCGAACAGCGCCAGATCGGCCTTGCGGTCCTTGGCGGCCATGTGCAGGTCGGAGCCGCGAAACAGCGTCCGGGCCATGAACAGGCCGATGTCCCGGGCAATGTTCGGCAGCTGGCGGCCATCGATCAGGGCGCGGCGCAGGATGATGTGCGGCGGCGCAAGATATTCCATGATGATCAGCGCCTGGCCTTCATCGAAATAATGGATCGCCGGCACCGAGCCTGGCGCGCGCGCCTCTTGCCTGGTCAGCGCGTGATATTCGAAGAAGGAGCGCTTCAACGGCAGCGGCCAGCTGTCGCCGACCAGGCGAACATAGGGCAGGGCCTGCTTGACGACGGCTGCACCGCTGGCGCCTTCGACGATGAACACCAGGTTGAGATTACCGTCGCCGACCTCGCGGACCTTCCAGGCGCCAGTGTCCTTGCCGATCTTCGCGCACAGCGCCTCGTTGCCGCCAAGGCGTGCAGCCAGGGTTTCGACCGATAGGGCTTCGAACGGCAATTTTTCAGTCATCGTCATCCTCCCGCTTATGCGCTCCGAACATAACGGACGCATGGCGGCCGGGCCAAGCTAAGAAGCGATCTGGCAATTGTCAATCGTGTTGACAATTGCCGATGCAGCCCATAGCGTCATGTCAGGGAGGAACGCATGGTCGGTAATGCCGTGTTCCGCGTAGAGGGACTGAGGAAATCCTTTGGCCATAACGAGGTGCTTGGCGGCGTCTCGGTCGAATTGCATGCCGGCGAAGTCACCGTGCTGATGGGCGCCAACGGCGCCGGCAAATCCACCCTCGTCAAGATCATCTCCGGTGTCTACGAACGCGGCGGCGGCACGATGGCGCTCGCCGACCAGGATTTTGCTCCGAAAACCCCGGCCGAAGCGATCCGCGCCGGCGTCGTCACCGTGCACCAGAATATCAACGACGGTGTCGTCGCCGATCTCGACGTCGCCACCAACCTGACCCTCGACCGACTGAGCGGCAGCGGTGCGCCGACTCTGTTCAATCCAATGCGCGTGCGGCGGGAGGCCAAGGCGGTTGCCGACCGCATGGGGCTGACCATCGATTTGAAGGCGCGGGTGAACGATCTTTCGCTGGCCGATCGCCAGATGGTGGCGATTGCCCGCGCGCTGGCGCACAAGCCGAAAGTGCTGATCCTCGACGAGCCGACCTCATCGCTCTCCAGCGCCGAGGCCGACCGGCTGTTCGTGCTGATCGACAGGCTACGCGAGCAGGGCGTGGCGATCCTCTACATCTCGCATCGCATGTCGGACATCAGGCGGTTGGCCGATCGCATCGTCTCGATGCGTGACGGGATCATCTCAGGCATTTTCGACAAGAAGCCGCTCGACTATGAAGGCGCGGTCAACGCCATGCTCGGCCGCAAGATCCATCTCGAGCAGATCGTCGTCAGGAATTCGGCCAAGGCCGTCCTCAAGATAGAAGGTCTGCGCATTGCACACGGCGCTCGGCCGATTTCGCTGACGCTCGGCGACGGCGAGGTCGTTGCCATCACCGGTCTCGTCGGCGTCGGCAAGACGGCGCTTGCCGAGACGCTGTTTGGCGTGCGCCAGCCGCTCGCCGGTACAATGGCACTGAACGGCAGGCCTTATGCACCTGAAACAGCCGGCGAAGCGATCGCTGCCGGCGTGTTCCTCGTCGCCAAGGACCGCGGCGAGAATGGCATCGTCCAAGGCTTCAACATCCAGGAAAATATCAGCCTGCCGTTTCACAAGCGCATGTCTCGCTTCGGCATCCTGAGGCGCCGCCTCGAACGCACCACGGCACGCCGGCAGATCGAGGAACTGAGCATCGTCTGCCGTTCCGAGAAGGACGAGATGTCGGAGCTGTCCGGCGGCAACCAGCAGAAGGTGATGGTCGCCCGCTGGATGGCGCAGGAGGCAAGACTGTTCATTCTGGATGAGCCGTTTCAGGGCGTCGATATCTCGGCCCGGCGCGACATTGCCGCCAAGCTCAGGGCCAGTGCCAACGGCCGCGCCACGCTGCTGTTCGTCACCGAGCTCGATGAGGCGCTGGAGACCGCCGACCGCATCCTGGTCATGTCGGAACAGACCATCGTCGGCGAGCACCGCAATGCCGATGTCGATCTCGACCGTCTGCTGGCCGAGGTCGCCGGCGGGCCCCTGCACAGTGCGGCCTGAGCGCGGGCGATAGGAATTGGAATGGAGAGAGCATGGGTTCGGATTGGGTAAAGACGGCAGCAGCGCGCGGGAGCGCCGGATGACATTGCGCGACCACGCCATCCGCTACGGGTTCATCGTGCTCTTGTTCGGGCTCGTCGCCTATTTCTCGATCGCCGCCGACGGTTTCGTTTCGCCGCAAAGTGCCGTCTTCATCTTCCAGTCGGTCGCCATCACCGGCGTGCTGGCGCTCGGCGTCACCGCCACGCTGGTCGTCGGCGGCTTTGATCTGTCGATCGGATCGGTCGCCACGTCAGCCATGATGGCGGCCGCCTATGTGATGGTGGTGCTGGAGCAGAACGCCCTTGTCGCGGTCGTCGTCTGCCTGCTGATCGGCGCCGTTGTCGGCCTGATCAATGGCTGGCTGATCGTCTACATGCGCGTGCCCGATCTGCTGGCGACGCTCGGCATGATGTTCCTGCTGGTCGGGCTGCAGCGCATCCCGACCGAAGGCCGCTCGATCGCCACCGGCATGACCATGCCGGACGGTTCGGTCGCCAACGGCAAATTCTCCGACGCCTTCCTGGCGCTCGGCCGCCACCGCTTCGACTTCTTCATCCCGAACCTCATTCCGGTGTCGGTAGTCGTGCTGCTCGTGCTCGCCGTGCTGATCTGGTTCTTTCTCGAATACACCCGCTTCGGGCGCATGATGTATGCCGTAGGCAGCAATGAGCGCGCCGCCGAACTCGCCGGTGCGCCTGTCAAGGCATACAAGATCTGGGCCTACGTTATTTCAGGAGTTTTTGCCTCGATCGGCGGTATTTTGCTCGCTGCCCGGCTTGGACGCGGCGACATCGCCTCGGGTAATAATCTGCTGCTCGATGCGGTTGCCGCGGCGCTGATCGGCTACGCGGTGCTTGGCGCCGCAAAGCCGAACGCCTTTGGCACCGCCATCGGCGCGCTGTTCGTCGGCATCTTGCTGCAAGGCCTGACGATGATGAACGCGCCTTACTACACGCAGGATTTCGTCAAGGGCGTGGTTCTGGTCGTCGCCCTTGTCTTCACCTTTGCGCTTTCGGGCAGGGGCAGGAGGTAGCTTTCGGCCGGAACAGGATTTTCGAGTTCAACAAGAGTGGAGGAAAACAAAGTGAGCATTACAAGAAGACTTCTGGGGAAGGTGGCGCTCGGATTGGCCGGCGCAACCATGCTGATGCAGGTCCCGGCTTTTGCCGCGGACAAGCCGGCGCCTTTCGACAAGCCCGGCGTCAAGATCGCGCTGGTGCGTTATCTCTCGACCGGTGACTTCTTCCAGGCCTATCTCTCGGGCGTCGAGGCACAGTCGAAGGCGCTCGGCATCGACCTGCGCGTCCTCGACAGCCGCCAGGATGCCGCCCTTCAGTCCGACATGGTCGATCAGGCCATCGCGCTCGGCGTGCAGGGCATCATCATCCAGCACGGCCTGACGGAATCGATGAAGGACGCCGCCCAGCGTGCGGTCGACGCCGGCATCAAGGTGGTGGCGTTCGACGTCAATGTCGAAAATCCCAAGATCCCGCAGATCGAACAGTCCGACCGCGACCTGGCGCGCCTCGCGCTCGAGCAGGCTGTCAAGGACAATGGCGAAAGCTGGAATGCCGGCTATGTCTATGTCGCCGGCATCGCGCCGCTCGACCGCCGCAACGAGACCTGGGTCGACGTCAAGAAGAAGTATGCCGGCATCAAGGAAGTCGCGATGTTCGGCACGCTCGACAATCCGATTGCCAACTCCGTCGCCAACCAGGCGCGTTCGGTGCTGACGGCGCATCCCGACATCAAGGTGATGTTCGCTCCCTATGACGAATTCGCCAAGGGCGTGAAGATCGCTGTCGACGAAGCAGGCTTGAACAAGGGCATCAAGATCTATTCGGCTGACATTTCGACCTCAGATATTGCTGCGATGCGTGAGCCCGACAGCGCCTGGGCCGCGACCGCCGCGACCAATCCGGCCGTCGTCGGCCAGGTCTCGGTGCGTGCGCTGGCGCAGCTGCTGGCCGGCGAAGATCCCGGCCACAACGTCGTCGTGCCGCCGACGCTGATCACCCAGAAGGACCTCATCGACAAGGACATCAAGAACATGGAGGACCTGTCGGCCAAGCTGCCGCAGTTCGCCCATGCCGATGTCGCGATGCCGGCCTGGATGCCGAACCCCAACGCGAAGTAAGTTGGACCTCTGACAAAGAAAGGGCGGCGCTCGTGCCGCTCTTTCCATGTGAATGCTCAACCTCTCCCGATTACAGCCAGTGTTCCGGATCGCGCATCCCGTGGACAATCGCCACCACCAAGACACCTTCCGGCTGCGGTTCGTAGATGACGATATAGCGGCCTTCGATGAGCACACGGGCCGTCGGGCTCAATTCCGGTCGGGCCGTGCCCATCTTTGGGTGCTGTGCCGTCAGTTCCAGTTTGTCAAAAATTCGCATGAGCAGCTTGTCCGCTGCCTTTTCGTTGTCGATTGCGATGGTATGCCAGATATCTCGCAGCTCCTGCGAGGCGCGTGGTGTGAGCCGATATCTAGCCACGGGCGCGGCGTTCTGCCTTCAGGCCGCGTAGAAACTCAGTGGGTTCGACTTCCAACGGCTTGCCGCTAGCCATGCCCTCGGCATAGGCCCGTTTCAAATGTTCGAGTTCCAAGGCTCGCAATTCTTCGCGCTGCTCCCACAGACGAAGGGCGTCACGAACAATCTCGCTGTTGGAGGCATATCCTCCGCCTTCGACGGCGCTTTGCAGGCGAGCAACCTGCTGAGGGGTAAGGGATATGGTAAGGGTACGCATTGGTTCGGTTTTCATTCCCAACCTGTAGCAGACCTAACAAGAATTAACAATTGTTGTTAGGGTTGCGCCTGCGCCTTGCCCCGCTGCCTCGCGGCAGCAGGGTGATCAAGGCAGGATTCCCTACCGCAACGCCGCCGCGATGTTGCCACCATCGACCGTCGTCACATCGGCGGTGGTGCGGTCGGCCAGCGCGTGATGCAGGAAGGCCTGCGCCACGTCCTGCGCCGTCACTTCCTGGCCGAGCAGATTGCCGGACATGTAGTCCTTCTCCGACACGCCGCGCGCGCCCGAACGGCTGGCGATCATGGCGTCGGTCAGAAGCCCTGAGCGGATGCGGTCGGCGTTGACGGCGTTGGAGCGGATGCCATGCGCGCCATAGTCGAGCGCGTATTGCCGGGACAGGAACAGCGTCGCTGCTTTCGGCACGCCATAGGCGCCGAACTTCGGACCTGGATTGACCGCCTGCTTGGAGGTGTTGAACAAAAGCACGCCGCCTGTGCCCTGCTCGAGCATGATGCGCACGGCATTCTGCGCCACCGATTGGTGGGCGAAGAAATTGAGCTCGAAACTCTTGCGCAGGAGTGCGTCGTCGAGCTCACCGATGCGGCCTTCCCAGGCCGCCCCGGCATTGGAAACCAGGATGTCGACACCGCCGAACACGGCGACGGCTCTGTCGAAGGCGGCACGCACCTGCGCCGGGTCGGTGATGTCGGCGGCGACGCCGATCGAATTGTTGCCGGCCTTCTTCGCCGCGTCGGCAGCCTTTTCGGCGTTGAGATCGACGACGACGGCATGGGCGCCATTGTCGGCGAACAATTTGGCTGTCGCTGCGCCGATTGCGCCGGCGCCGCCGGTGATCAGCACCACCTGGCCAGTCAGTGGCTTCGGCTTGTTGGAGGCGAGCTTGGCCTGTTCCAGCGACCAATATTCCAGCGGGAACAGATCGGCCTTGGAGAGCGGGTGGAAACGGCCGACCGCCTCGGCGCCGCGCACCGCCTCGATCCACATCTCGCCGACATCCGAGGCGATCTTCGCGTCCTTCAGCGTGCGGCCATGGCCGAACATGCCGAGGCCGGGCACCAGCGTCAGCCGCGGCATCTGGTCGAGCATGGTGCGCTTGACGTCGTCGAGCGAATCATTGGTTTCGAAATAGGCGCGATAATCGTTGGCGAACGCGTCGATATGGCTCTTGATCACCGCCTTGTAGTCGCCGGCCTTGTCCGCATCGGGCGCCGGCAGCGCCATCGGCCCGGTCTTGATGCGGATCGACAGATCGGGTGTCGACACGCCGCGCCCGGCATAGTCGGCGATCTCAGCCGAATTGATGAAATCGATAATTGCCGGCGAAGTGCGGAAATCAGAGATCATGCGGTCGAAGCGGCCTTCGCCGCGCGACACCGCCACCGCGCCACGCAGCATCGGCGCGATGGACGCCGGTGTCGCGAGCTTTGCCGGCAAGACTGCCTTTGCCGCCTTCGGCTTGCCGCTTGCGGCAATGAAGTCCTCGGCGACATTCACATAGTGGATCATCCGGTCGTAGGCCTGTTTGGCGTCGTCGCCGAAGGTGAAGATGCCGTGCTTGTCGAGGATCAGGCCCTCGACATCAGGGTCGGCATCGAAGATGTCTGCGGCCGCCTTGGCGAGGTCGAAGCCGGGCATGATATAAGGCACGTAGCCCATCTTGCTGCCGAACACCGTCTTCACCAGCGGCTTGGAGTCTTCCTGGTCGACGATGGCCAGGATGGCGGTCGAGTGCGTGTGGTCGACGAATTTGTGCGGCAGGAAGGCATGCAGCAGCGTCTCGACCGACGGGTTGGGCGAGGACGGATCGATGAGGTTGACGCGTTGCAAGGCAACCATGTCCTCGTCGGCCAGCCTGTTCAACGCGCGCGCCTTGAGCAGCGGCTTGAGCTTGACCGCCGGCAGGCCCTGCGGCTCGATGACGCCCATGTCCCAGCCGCTGCCCTTGACGCACAGCACGTCCCACTGGTCGCCGACGAGGTCGGTTGCCGTCGTCTTGCACGAGGTGTTGCCGCCGCCATGCAGGACCAGCCGTGGTTCGCCGCCGAGCAGCCGGGTCGTGTAGACGCGCAGCGCCAGGTCGCGGCCGACACCCTTTTTCGCGTAGTCGGCGACGAGTTTTTCGGCTGCTTCGTCATTCCACAAATTCTTCATGTTCGCTTCGTCCGGTTGCTGTCTTTGTTGGTGAAACAGGATTGCCGCGACGCTTTGATGACAATGCGCCGGCAGCGGAGAGGAGGATTTCTAGGAGGCCTTTTCTATGGTGGCAGCCGCATGGTCCAGGAGCCGCTGCGCCATGTGCGCGCCGACCACCAGATGTGTGCAAAGGCCGCCCGCGATCGCCGCGAGCAGCGGTTCGAACTTGCTGTCCTCCTGCACCACCACCAACCGCCTGGCGATGGCGCGCAGCGAGGCAAGCTCGGCGGAGATCACCCGCCTGTTATAACTGCAGTCGAGCACCTTGCCCTCGGCATCTATGATCTGCCCGGCAATCACGCCGGCAGCGCCTTGGCTGCGCAGATCCGCCATTTCACTGGGCGTCAGCGCGCCGCATTTGACCAGATGGCTGTCGGCGTCGACCGCGCCGACCGAGTATAATGCCAGGTCGCATTCGCTGACACCCGACAATTGTTCCCGGATCACCGGCTCGGCACGCAGCGCCCGCGCCAGTTCTTCCGTCGACAGCACCAGCGGCGCGTAGAAATTGAGCCCCTTGGCGTTGAGCCGCCGCGCGATCTCCATGGTGCATTGGTCGGGCCGATAGGAATAGGGTGCGCCGAGATTGCCGCAGAGCTGCACCACAGTGACGTCCTGCAGATCGGCATAGGACATGACGTCGGCGATCATGTAGACGGTTCGGCCCCAGGCGACGCCGATACGGTCGCCCTTCTTGACCAGTTCGAGAAAGACACTCGCCGCCAGCACGGCGATTTCCGTCGATGGGTCGGCAATATGATCATTCTCCGGTGCGATCCAGACGGCGTCGAGGCTCAACGCATCCTCGAGCTTGCGCGCCAGAACGTCGTCGGTGAAAAGCTGGGTCGAAGTCGAGATGTTGACGATGCCGGTCTCGCGCGCCTTGCGCAGATACATGGCGACCGAGGCACGGGAAATGTTAAGCTGGCTCGCCACCTGGTCCTGCCGCAGGCCATGGGCATAGTAGAGCCAGGCGGCCTTGTGGATGAGTTGTTCTGCCGGTCGGATCGCCATGCCGTCTCCTCGGCTGACATTATTCACGGCTCTCGACAAAAGTCAAACTGGGCAGAGGTATGCGATACTCCCGCTTACGCCGAATCTGGTTCATCATTGCGCCGAATGCGCTCTGTCGTGGCATCGTTTGTGGTGACGCGGCCCGAGGCTGTGATTAGAACGTCTGAAAGAAAACCGCGGGGGAGCATGGGATGGGCAGTCCTTACGAACAGGATCTCGACAAGAACGCGGCCAACCATCAACCGCTGACACCGCTCACCTATCTGGAGCGCGCGGCCAAGACCTATCCCGACCATCTCGCCATCATTCACGGCCACCAGCGTATCGACTATCGCACTTTCTGGCAGCGGTCGTTGAAGCTTGCCTCGGCGCTCGACAGGCGCGGCATCGGCAAGGGCGACACGGTCACCGTCATGCTGTCAAACACGCCGCCGATGCTGGAGGCGCATTTCGGCGTGCCGATGACCAAGGCGGTGCTGCATTCGCTCAACACTCGCCTCGATGCCGCGGTCGTCGCCTTCCAGCTCGATCATGCCGAGACCAAGGTGCTGATCGTCGACCGCGAATTCTCCAGTGTCGTCAAGCAGGCCCTGGAACTGACCAAGGTCAAGCCGCTGGTCATCGACTATGACGATCCCGAATACGCCGCCGACGCGCCGTATCCGAAGGGTGAGCGCATCGGTTCGCTCGACTATGAGGACTTCATCGCCGGGGGCGACGCGGACTTCGCCTGGTCGATGCCCGACGATGAGTGGGACGCGATCTCGCTGAACTATACCTCCGGCACTACAGGCAATCCGAAGGGCGTCGTCTACCACCATCGCGGTGCTGCCCTGATGGCCTACACCAACACCATTCATGCCGGCATGGCCAAGCACGCCGTCTATCTCTGGACGCTGCCGATGTTCCACTGCAATGGCTGGTGCTTTCCGTGGACGCTCGCAGTCCAGGCCGGCACCCATGTCTGCCTGCGCTGGGTGCGGCCGAAGCCGATCTACGATGCGATTGCCGATCACGGCGTCACCCATTTGTGCGGCGCCCCGGTCGTCATGTCGGTGCTGATCAATGCCAGGGAGGAGGACAAGCGCGAATTCCCGCAGACTGTCACCTTCAACACCGCGGCAGCCCCGCCACCGGAAGCCGTGCTGTCCGGCATGGCGGATGCCGGCTTTGCCGTCACCCATCTCTACGGCCTGACCGAGACTTATGGCCCGGCGGTCGTCAACGAATGGCACGGCGCCTGGGACGATCTCGAAAAGGGTGAGCGCAGCGCCAGGAAGGCGCGGCAGGGCGTGCGCTATGCAGCGCTCGAAGGCCTGACAGTCATGGACCCCGAGACGATGCGGACGACACCGGCCGATGGCGAGACCATCGGCGAGGTCATGTTCCGCGGCAACATCGTCATGAAGGGCTACCTGAAAAACCGCAAGGCGAGCGACGAAGCCTTCGCTGGCGGCTGGTTCCATTCCGGCGATCTCGGCGTCATGCACCCCGACGGCTACATCCAGCTCAAGGACCGCTCCAAGGACATCATCATCTCCGGTGGCGAGAACATTTCCTCCATCGAGGTCGAGGACGCGCTCTACAAGCACCCGTCGGTTGCCTCTTGCGGCGTCGTCGCCAGGCCCGACGACAAATGGGGCGAGGTGCCTGTCGCCTATGTCGAGCTGAAGCCCGGCAAGGTCGCGACCGAAGTCGAGATCGTCGATCACTGCCGCGCGCTGCTTGCCCGGTTCAAGGTGCCGAAGGCGGTCATCTTCGCCGAAATCCCGAAGACCTCGACCGGCAAGATCCAGAAATTCCGGTTGCGGGAAATGGCAAAGGACCTGACTTCGTCATCCTAGGGTGGAGCAGTCGCGAAGCGACGTCGCGGAAACCCTAGGATCCATGCCGTGACCTCTCAGCCATGCTCCAACGGTCGAGAATGAGGGCGCGCTTACCAGCGTAACTTCTTGTCCGCCACACTCTTCGGCAGACGTCGCGGCATGGATCCTAGGTCTGCGCCGCGTCGCTTCGCTCCTTGCTTCGCCTTGGATGACGAATTCATCAGGGCCAGCCGCTAATAGCGATCGTCGATTCCACCTCACTGTCACCATCTGTCACCATTCGTACGTGTACACCGAATCCGCATTGACAGGTCGCTCTTTTCGATTTACGAGTGACGAAAGTCGAAATTCGTCACTCGTAAATTGACAGTGGATCATGTCCGAAGCCACCACCATAGTCGCCGAAGCCGCCCGACAGGAAAATGTAACGCGCATTCTCGATTGCGCCGAGCGCCTGTTCCGGCACTATGGCTACGGCAAGACCAATGTCGCCGACATCGCGCGTGAGCTCGGCATGTCGCCGGCCAACATCTATCGTTTCTTCGCCTCCAAGGTCGAAATCCACCAGGCCGTCTGCGGCCGGATGCTCGGTGCCAGCTACAAGATGGCCTACGAGATTTCGCGCCTGCCGATCAGCGCCGAGGAGCGGCTCCGGCGTTACGTGCATGCGCAATACAAGATGACGATGGAGGTCATGCTCGACGACCAGAAGGTCCACGAGATGGTCATCGTCGCCCTCGAACGGGATTGGGGTGTGATCGACAAGCATGTCGACAGCATTCACGACCTGTTTGCGGAAATCATTCGTGACGGCATCGAGGCCGGTGAGTTCAGAAAACAGGATCCGGTGATCGCGTCTCGCTGTTTCGGCGCCGCGACCGTCATCCTGTGTCATCCGCAGATGGTGGCGCAATGCCTTGCCAAGACCAACCGGGCAATGCCTGACGACCTCATCGACTATGCAATCAAGGCTTTGAAGTAGCCGCCGCCCGCCGGGCGCCGGTTCAACGATTCATCTCCATTTCGGGAGTACGCGCGTGTCTTCGTTCAGTTCAATCATCGGCAGGCTGCCGGCTGTAGGCCCGGTGCTGCTTGTCACCGCCACTCTCGGGCTTGCCGGCTGCAGCCAGGAAAAAGCCGAAGTCAAGGATATCATCCGCCCGGTCAAGGTTGTCGAGATCGCGAAGGTGCATGACACCCGCACGCTCTCCTATTCCGGGTCGGTGCGGGCCCGCACCGAGAGCGCTCTGGCGTTCCGCGTCAATGGCAAGATCACCGAGCGTCTCGTCGATATCGGCCAGCATGTGGCCTCGGGCGATGTGCTCGCCCGCATCGATCCTATTGACTATGACCTCTCGGTCAAGAGCGCGCAGGCAGCGCTCGATGCCGCCGAGCGGCAGGTCGAGACTGTGGAGCTTGCCCGCAAGCGAGCCGAGCAGCTTTTTGCCAAGAATTTTGCCCCGAAATCACAGCTCGAACAGGCGACCTTGACCTATGACCAAGCGGTCGCCACGCGTGATTCCGCCCTTTCGACACTTGCTCAGGCGAAGAACCAGGTCGGTTATACCGATCTCAAGGCCGACAGGGATGGCATCGTCACCACGGTCAGCGCCGACGTCGGCCAGGTGGTCGGTTCCGGCACGCCGGTTGTCACTGTCGCTGTCGACGGTGAAAAGGAAGTGCTGATCGCCGTCCCCGAAATGGAAATCGCCGAATTCAAGCCGGGCAAGGCCGTCAAGGCGGGTTTCTGGTCCGACGATGCGCTGGCGCTCGATGGCAAGGTCCGCGAAGTCGCCGGCAGCGCCGATCCGCAGTCACGCACCTTTGCCGTTCGCGTCAGCCTGCCCAATGATCCGCGTGTGCTGCTCGGCATGACCGCCAGCATCGAAGCCTCGGCGGCCAATGAGCGGCAGCTGGTCTCGATTCCGCTGAGCGCACTGGCCGAGCAAGGCACCCAATCGATCGTCTGGACCGTCGATCGTGGCGCCGACACCGTTCATGCCCGTCCGATCAAGGTCGCCGAATTCGCCGCCGATGGCGTGCGTGTCGCAGAGGGTTTGAACCCCGGCGATGTCGTGGTCGCCGCCGGCACGCAATTCATGACGGAAAACCTGAAGGTGAAGCTCGCCGGTGAGACGGCGCTGCAATCGGCATCCGCGGCAGACGGCGACGCCAAGCAGGTGCGCTGACGACAGACAACCGGCTGCGCGTTCCCGCAGCCGCTGGTTTCCGGGCGGCAGGCGTCCGACCGAGACGCTCGATTGATGTAACCCCCACATCGATTTCGCGTCCCACCGCGATGAGCGTTTCTCCGCTCGGAGAGCCTTGCCGCCCGGAAGCCACTACGAACCCTCGATTTTGTTGCGCTAGATAGATGGACCAGCGTCGATGACCAATCCCACGGAAGAGAAGCGGCCCTTCAACCTGTCGCGCTGGGCAATCGGCCATCCCGCCATTGCGCGGTTTCTGTTCGGCCTGATCATCATTTCCGGCGCGCTCGGCCTGATGCGCATGGGCCAGAAGGAAGATCCCGATTTCACCTTCCGGATCATGGTCGTCCAGGCGATCTGGCCGGGCTCCTCGATCAAGGAGATGGAAGACCAGGTCGTCAACAAGATCGAACGCAAGCTGCAGGAAACGCCACATCTCGATTTCGTGCGCTCCTTCACTCGCGCCGGCAGCGCCATCATCACGGTGCAGATCAAGGGCGACACCAACACCGCCGAGGTGACCGACGCCTTCTACCAGGTGCGCAAGAAGGTCGGCGATATCCAGGGCGACCTGCCGCAGGGTCTGCTCGGCCCCTATTTCAACGACGAGTTCGGCGACACCTTCATCACCTTGCATTCGATCAGCGGCGATGGCTTCAGCTATCCCGAGCTGAAGAAGTTCGCCATCCAGGCGCACGACATGCTTTTGACGACGCCCGGCGTCGAGAAGGCCGTCATCATCGGCGACCAGCCGGAAAAGCTCTATATCGACGTCTCGTCCAAGGCCCTGGCCGAACGCGGCCTGACGCTGACCGATCTGCAGAATGCGATCAAGGGACAGAACAATGTCGACCCGGCCGGCTCCGTCGATACCGGCACCAACTCGGTGCGCATCTCCGTCGAGGGCGATGTCGGCAAGGTTGAGGACATCCGGAACCTGCGCCTGCGCGCCGGCGGCCAGGTCACAAGGCTGGGCGACATCGCCACGGTGAGCTCCGGGCTGGAAGATCCGTTCCAGCGCAAATACCGCTTCAACGGTCACGACAGCGTGCAGTTGGGCGTTGTCATGGCCAAGGGCTTCAAGGTTACCGACGTCGGCAAGGATGTCGAGGCCACCTACAAGCGCTTCGAAGAGGCGCTGCCCTACGGCGTTGCGGTCGACCAGATCTCCGACCAGCCGGGCGTCGTCACCGATGCGGTGGCCGAGTTCATGCATGCGCTTGGCGAAGCGCTGCTGATCGTGCTCGTCGTCTCGTTCCTGTCGATAGGCTGGCGTTCCGGCCTGGTCATCGCCATCGCCATCCCGCTGGTGCTGGCTGCGACCTTCGCCATCATGTACGAACTCGGCATCGACCTGCAGCGCATCTCGCTCGGCGCGCTGATCATCGCGCTCGGTCTTCTGGTCGACGACGCGATGATCGTCGTCGAGATGATGGAGCGCAAGCTGGAGGAGGGGATGGTCAAGGTCGAGGCGGCGAGCTTCGCCTATTCCTCGACCGCCTTCCCGATGCTGACCGGCACGCTGATCACCACGGCCGGCTTCATTCCGGTCGGCTTCGCGGCCTCGACCGCCGGCGAATATGTCCGCACCCTGTTCTATGTCGTCGGCATCGCGCTGATCGTCTCCTGGTTCGTCGCGGTCTATTTCACGCCATGGCTCGGCAACATGATCCTCAAGCAGCGCAAGCATGCCGGCAGCCATCACGATGTCTTCGACACACGTTTCTACCGCCGGCTTCGTGCTACCGTCAGCTGGGCCGTGCGCCATCGCATCATCGTCCTGGTGATGACGCTGGTCACCTTCGGCACCAGCCTGTGGGCTTTCCAGTTCATTCCGCAGAACTTCTTCCCGCAATCGTCGCGGCCGGAAATCCTTGTCGACCTTTGGCTGCCGGAAGGCACCAGCATCAAGGAAGTCGAGGCGCAGGCCAAGGCGCTCGAAACCAAGATGATGGACGACAAGGACAAGCGTTTCATCGCCACCTATATCGGCGAAGGCGCGCCACGCTTCTTCCTGCCGCTCGACCAGCAACTGAGCAACCCCAACTTCGCCCAGCTGCTCGTCATGGCCAATGACGAACCGGCCCGCGAACGGCTGATCGTCAAGTTGCGCACCGTCCTGGCGCAAGACTTCCCGTCCATCCGCGCCAAAGTCGATCGTCTGTTCCTCGGCCCGCCGACCGGCTGGCCGGTGCAGATGCGCGTCATGGGGCCGGATCGCCAGGAGGTGCGCCGCATCGCCGACCAGGTGAAGGCGAAGTTCCGTGAGGATCCGCTGCTTGGCGCCGTGCATGATGACTGGCTGGAGCCGGTTCCGGCGATGAAGCTGGTCATCGACCAGGATCGTGCCCGCGCACTCGGCGTCACCTCGCAGCGCATCCGCCAGATGCTGCAGGCGGCGATGTCCGGCGCGCCGCTCGACGACTTCCGCGACGGCGAGGAGACGGTGTCCATCGTCGCCCGCGAGCCGGATGCCAGCCGCAGCCTCCTGTCCTCGGTCGACTCGGTCTATATCCCGACCGACTTCGGTGGCTTCGTGCCGCTGTCGCAGGTTGCCAAGGTGGTGCCGGTACTGGAGCAAGGCATCGAGTGGCGCCGCGACCGTCTGCCGACCATCAGTGTGCGGGCAACGCTGCCCGACGGCGTGCAGTCCAATGACGTCGTCACCAAACTGTACAAGGATATGCAGGTCCTGCGTGACGGATTGGCGCCCGGCTACCAGGTCGAGATCCAGGGCGGTGCGGAGGATTCGGCGGAAAGCCAGGCTTCGATCGCCGCCAAGGCGCCGATCATGCTGGCCGTCATCGTCGTGCTCCTGATGATCCAGCTGCAGAACTTCGGCAAGGCGATGCTGGTGCTGGCGACCGGTCCGCTTGGCATTATCGGTGCTGCCGCGGCACTCTTGATCAGCGGCGCGCCGTTCGGCTTCGTCGCCATTCTCGGCGTCATCGCGCTGCTCGGCATCATCATGCGCAACTCGATCATCCTGGTCGACCAGATCGACCAGGACATCGCCGCGGGCATGGACCGCTACGAGGCGATCATCGGTTCGGCCGTTCGCCGTTTCCGGCCGATCACGCTGACGGCGCTGACGGCGGTGCTGGCGCTGATCCCGATCTCGCGCGGCGTCTTCTGGGGTCCGCTCGCCTACGCCATGATGGGCGGCATCCTGGTTGCCACGGTGCTGACCATCCTGGTCCTGCCGGCCGGTTACGCCCTGTTCTTCGGCCGGGAGCCGAAGAAGCGCGGCGCGGAGGGACGGACGGACGATCTGGAACTGAGCCAGGAAGCCGAAAAGCCGCAACTGGCGCTGGCCGCCGAATAGATCGATCACGCCAGTCGAAAAGGATCGGACGCACCGAAGCGCGCCCGATCCTTGTCACTTTTACGAGGTCAGATGACGAAGAACCAGTTGGCGAGCAGCATCACCACCACGCCGGCGACCAGCGTCAGATAAGGCAGTATGCCCGCCTTTTTGACCGAGAGGTCGGCCCCTGTCATGCCGAGATCGGCCAGCATGTGGTCGGGGAACTTGCCCTTGTCCTGGATGTAGTGGCGGAAGCAGAACACCGGGATGATCAGGGCCGCCGTGATCAGGCCGGCCCACAGCGCCATCGGGTTCCACACCTTGGCGCCGGCGCCCATGAAGATCGCGTTGACATAGGCGAAGATCGCCCCGATCCCAAGCAACCAGCTCGGCGCCTTCCAGGGCCGGGCGATATGGCCGTTGTCGATGCGGTGGATCCAGCCGGCGTTGAGGTTGAGGAAGTTGAAGATGATATAGCCGCAGTTCGACACGGCGAGGATGAAGAAGAAGCTCGTCGCGTCGGCCGAGGCAATGGCCAGCACGATCAGGTTGAAACAGAGATCGGTCCACATCGCCCGCGTCGGCGCGCCATGTTCGTTGACGTGGCTGAGATAGCGCGGCAGCCAGCCGTCGACCGAGCCTTGGTAGAGCGTACGCGAAGAGCCGGCCATCGCCGTCATGATGCACAAAACCAGCGCCAGGATCATCAGCATCACCAGGAGGCTGTGGATCAGGGCGCCGCCGCCGACCATGCCTGCCAGCGCGTCGGCGACACCGGAGCCGTCGACGATCGGTGTCGCCAGCATGCCGTTGAGGCCAAGCACGCCCTGGAAGGTGAACGGCACGAGGATGAACAGCAGCATGCACAAAAGGCCGGAATAGAAGATCGCCTTGAACGTGTCGGTGCCCGGGTTCTTGAACTCCGAGGTGTAGCAGACGGCGGTCTCGAAACCGTAGGTCGACCAGGCGGCGATGAACATGCCGCCAAGCACCAGCGTCCAGCCGGCAATGTTCCAGGCGCCGGGTTCGGGCGCATAGGCGGCCGCCAGCGGCACCAGCGGCGAAAAATTCGCCCAGTTGATCTGGCCGGTGACGATCGGCACGACGCCGACGATCAGCATCGGGATGATGACCAGCAGGCCGATGTATTTCTGCACATTGGCAGTGCCCAGGATGCCGCGATGCTGGATGGCGAAGATGATCAGCATCAGCACCGCGCCGATGACGAAGGTCGCATTGAACGTGAACGAGACCGGTCCCAGCGTGTGGCTGTAAAGCGTCCAGTTGCGGATTGCCGGCGTCGCCGCCGCGGTTACCGCCGTGATGGCGTCGGCGGCACTCGTCCCGGCATGCGCCGCGATATAGGCGACGACATCCGGCGAGGCATCGGTGAACAGCGGCACCGGCGCCAGCGCGTTGAGAATGTAAGCGGCGGCGATCGAGCAGCCGAGCGACAGCACCGGCGACCAGGCGAACCAGTTGCACCACACCGAGAGCGGCGCGATGAACTTGGAATAGCGCAGCCAGGCGGTGGCGCCGTAGATCGACGCGCCGCCCGACTTGTTCGGAAACAGGCCGGCGATTTCGGCATAGGTGAAGGATTGCAGGAAGCCCATGATCATGGAGAAGATCCAGATCGCGAATGCCAGCGTGCCGGTCGTGCCGGCAATGCCGCCGATCGAAAACAGGACCAGGGCAGGCACACCGCTCGCCACCCAGAAGGCGCCGCGCCAGTCGATATTTCGGTGCAGCTTGCCTTCGGCAAGTGGCTCCAGGGCAGTCGTTATCGTGCTCATATGTCTTTGTTCCCCATTTTGATGTTCCCCGTTCGTGACGGCCGCGGCTTGGCGAGGCTTCATCATCGACGCATGCCTTGGGCGACTGCCGGTGTTTCCACTCAGTCGCATTTTTTTCTTAACAGTGAAGATTGATCCGGCGCGCTTTCACGTCAAGCGAATTGTCGCGCCGTGCACATCACGCTTGCGAAACATGTCGGCTTCACACTGTCGCGGGCGGGATTGTTCGGAAAAGGACAAGGGGTCTGGAAACGAAAAACCCGCCGGAGGCGGGTCGCGGCGCAAATCAGCACCATGGACGAATATGTAGCATAGCTGCCCTCAGCAGGTCAAGAAAAAATTCCTATCTCAGACTGCCAGCACGGCCTCACTGGCTTGGGAGAAAGGCCGTCAGGAGCGTGGTTTGGTCTTTTGCGGATCGTAGTGGGCGAAGGCGACGACGCGCGCCGGCAGCCGCTTGGCATGGCCGTCGAGCTTGCCGATCTCGACCTCGGTACCGACAGCCGAATGGGTGACATCGAGCCTGGCCAGCGCGATGGTCTTGTTCAGCACCGGAGAACGCATGCCCGACGTGACCACGCCGATCTGGGCGCGGCCGACATGCACGCAGTCGCCATGGCCGACGTCGACATTGGCGTCGATGTCGAGGCCGACCAGCTTCGTCTGCGGGTGCTCCTTGCGGCGGATCAGCGCCTCGCGGCCGATGAAATCGTCGGTCTTGCTCTTCAGTGGCACGGTGAAGCCGATGCCGGCCTCGAACGGGTCGGTCTGGTCGGAGAATTCGTAGCCGGCAAAGATCAGCCCGGCTTCGATGCGCACCATGTCCAGCGCCTGCAGCCCCATCGGCTTCAGCCCATGCGGCTGGCCGGCCTCCCAGATCGCGTCGAAGACTTTTTCGGCGTCGCGCGGATGGCACCAGATCTCGTAGCCGAGCTCGCCGGTGTAGCCGGTGCGCGAGACGACGACCGGAATCCCGTTGCCGCCACCAATGCGGGCGACGGCGAAGCGGAACCATTCGAGTTCGTCGATCGACGGCTGCAATGGCGAAGTCCAGATCACTTCTCGCAGGATGTCGCGGCTCTTCGGACCCTGCACGGCGACATTGTGCATCTGGTCGGTGGAGGAGCGCACCAGCACGTTGAGGCCGAGTTTCGTCGCCGTCTCGCGCAGCCATTCGCCGGACAGATCGTCACCGCCGACCCAGCGGAAATTGTCCTTGCCGAGCCGCAGCAGGGTGCCGTCGTCGATCATGCCGCCATACTCGTAGCACATGGCCGAATAAACGACCTGGCCGACGCCCAACTTCTTGACGTTGCGCGTCAGCGTGTATTGCAGCAGCGCCTCGGAATCCGGGCCGGTGACCTCGAACTTGCGCAGCGGCGACAGGTCCATGATCACCGCGTCCTGCCGGCAGGCCCAGTATTCGGCGATCGGCCCGTCCTTGGCGAAGGAATTGGCCAGCCAATAGCCCCTGTACTCCTGAAAGTTGCGGGTGTGCTTGGCAAAGCTCGAATGAAAAGCTGTCTCGCGGGTCATTTTCGGTTCCGAATCGGGCGTCATGCGTCTGGCGATCGCTCGCGAGAATTTGTGCTGGCCGGAATAGGTCCGCACATGGATGTCGGTCGGGTTCCAGCCATTGGCCGGCGTCGTGTCGTCGGGGCAGGCGGAGGAGACGCAGACGATGTCGGTGAGCGCGCGCAGCAACACATAGTCGCCCGCCCGCGACCACGGCTCGTCGGACACCATGACGCCATGCGCGTCGATCGCCGTGTTGAAGAAGAAGTTGATCGCCATCCAGCCCGCGCGGGGCGTGACGCCTTTGTCCAACAGCGCGCGATTAAAGTTCTCAGAGCAGTTGGTGTGGCCGGGATAGCCGATGTCGTCGTAATATTTGGCCGCGCAGGCGAGCGCGAAGGCATCGTGCCGGCCGCATGTGTCCTGCACCACCTCGACCAGCGGCTCCATGTCCTGGTCGTAGTATTTCGAATGCAGGCCAGGCATCGGGTAGCTCGCACCCATCAGCGTGCGGGTGGTCGTGACGTCGAGCGGGTGGTCTAAACCCTTGTCCAGCTTGCGGGCCGAAAAGCACTGGAAGTCGGTGCATTGGCGCCCGTCGACATCAATGATCTGCAGATAGTCGCCCGCCTTGACGAAATAGGCCTCCGCCGTCGCCGAATGAACGCGCAGGTCAAGCATCGGGTCGGCCAACGGGTCCGCCAACCGCGATTTTGCCGTCGGACGGATCGTGGCGCGGCGGACGATGGCGGTCAGCGGCGTCGCTGTGTCGTGGCCATCGACCAGCATCGGCCCGCCGGGGGCCGCAATCAGCATCGCGCCGTCGCGTGCGACGGTGAAGGCCTGCTCGGTCCCGGCCGGCGTGGCTGCGCCGAAGACGCGCACCGCCTTGGCATGGTCAAGCTGCACTTGCCGGCGCGCAAGCCCGCCTCGCAGCGACGCGAGGCTATCGTCGCTCTCGGCAAGCAGCGCCTTGATGCCGGCAGCGTTGCTGTTCGATGCTTCACCAAAAATGCCGGGATCGGTCGCGCCGGTCTTATCCCAGGCCAGAAGTTCGCAGGCCTGGCCGCCCTCGACATTGCGCACGCTGATTGTGTCGCCGGCCTCGACTTCGATCAGCACCGAGCCGTTGCCCTGGATCGTATAGCGCTCCATGCCGGACGGCAGCGCGATCTGACCGGGCCTCAGGATGAGGCTCGGCCGCGGCGGTCCGGCTGCAATTGCGGGGTAGGGCGACTGGCTCATTTCAGCCTTGCGGTTCGAGAAACAAGTTTGCCTGTGTGTAAAATTATTTTAGCAGCAAGAATAGCAGTGCGCGTGCGTTTGGCAAGGCCGAGCTGGTCTCGGTAAGCAATCGTTCAGGACTGAATTCTCGTTCGCTTTCCTCTCCGAACGTTAGCGCCGCCCCTCATCTGGCTGCCGCCATCTTCTCCCCGTAAACGGGGAGAAGGACGCTGTCCTCGTTACTTTCGCCAATCACCAGCGATGCAAAAGGCGTCGGCGTTGCGGCCAGCCTCTTTCTCCCCGTTTACGGGGAGAAATGCCCGGCAGGGCAATGAGGGGCAGCGCCGAGATCTAAAGTTCCTCGGAATGGCTGACGTCGACGCCATATTCCGCCGCGGCATCAAGCATCGTGCCCCACAGGCTTTCGGCAAAGGTCGCAAACACCAAAAGACTAAACACCGCCAGCCCATCCGCCCTGTCACTCCCGCGCCAGAGCGTGACGCTGGTGTGGTCCATCGAGGTCGCAGCGGCAGCGCCAGTCGGGAACGATGCGGCATGCAGATCGATCGACGACAGTTTCGCCAGCATGGTGCGCGCCTCGATTCCGGAAATGCTGATCAGGACCCGCGCGTGCGACTGGTCCGACAGTGAGGCAAGGCCGGACAATGCCGGCGCCAGCGTTTCCATAGAATGCTTGCCGCCCTTCGACAGGACGAAAAACTGATCCGGACCGGACCAGATCAGCGTAGCGTCCGCAGCTTGGATCGCCTTGGGCATGTCCGGTGCCGCCGCGCCGAAACGGGCCTGGGCCGCCTTTGCCAGCTCGGCCGCGTGGCCGCGCCGCGCCATCACCTGGATCAGGCCGAAATTGCGGACCTCGGTCAGCGAAACGCCAGCCTCGATGCCGCGTCCGCCATGCGCGCCGGCGACAAGCGCATGCTCGAGCGGACTGCGAGGGGCCCAGGAAAACTCAGCCACGCTGGCGCCCTCCATCCGGATCGTAGAAGACGGGATTGCAGAGTTCGACAGCATAGTCCTCGCCGCGCAATGGATCATGCGCGTGGACGATCTCGCCGATGCGCTCGCGGCCGCGTTCGACAAGCGCGAGCCCGATCCACTGATCCAACGTCGGCGAGAAGCAGACCGAGGTGACATAGCCCTGGTCGTTGCCGGGGCCGGGCGTCTGACCCTTCGGGATGATGTGCGCGCCAGAGCGCAAGCGGCGGCCCTTGTCGGTCGGCTTGATGCCGACCACGACCTGGCGATCCGGGGCGATCAGTGCCTCGCGTCCGGCCATCACGCGGCCGATGAAATCCTTCTTGGTCGACATCATTTTGCCGAGGCCAAGATCGGCGGCTGTCGTCGTGCCGCTCAGTTCCGGTCCGGCGACGTGACCCTTTTCAACGCGCATGACACCGAGCGCCTCGGTGCCGTAGGGCGTCACACCGAAGGGCGCGCCGGCCAGCATCAGATTGCGTGCCATGGCATCGCCGAAGCGTGCCGGCACGGAGATCTCGAAGGCCATTTCGCCGGAGAACGAGATGCGGAACAGCCGCGCCTTGAGTCCGCCGCGAAGGGTCACCTCGCGGGCGCCCATGAACGGAAAGCCTTCGTTCGACAGGTCTTCCGACGGGTCGACGATCTCCTGGAGCAGGTCACGAGTCTTGGGCCCGGCGATGGAGAACTGCGCCCATTGGTCGGAGGCCGAGGTCAGTTGCACATCGAGTTCGGAAAACAGCACCTGGCGGCAGAATTCGAGATGCTGCATCACCAGCCCGGCCTTGGCGGTGGTGGTGGTCAGGAAGTAATGGTCCTCGGCCAGCCGGGATGTCGTGCCATCGTCATAGACGATGCCGTCCTCGCGCAGCATCAGCCCGTAGCGGGCTTTGCCCACCGCAAGACTGGAGAAGGTGTTGATGTAGACGCGATCCAGGAAGGCGCCGGCATCGGGGCCGTGCACGTCGATCTTGCCGAGCGTCGAGACATCGCAGAAGCCGACGCCACCGCGCACCGCCTTGACCTCGCGGGTCACCGATTCCAGCCAGTCCTTCTCGCCCGCGCGGGGGTACCACTGTGCCCGCTTCCACAGACCGGTGTCGACGAAGATCGCACTTTGTTCCACGGCCCAGTGGTGCGACGGCGTCAGCCGCGTCGCATGGAACGTCTCGTCGCGATGATGGCCGGCGAAGGCGCCGATGGCGACCGGCACGTAAGGAGGCCGGTAGATCGTCGTGCCGGTCTCGGGAATGGAGCGGCCGCTCACCGCGGCCATGATGGCGAGACCGGCGACATTCGAGGTCTTGCCCTGGTCGGTCGCCATGCCGAGCGTCGTGTAGCGCTTCAGGTGCTCGACCGATTCAAAGCCTTCGCGTTGCGCCAGTTCGATGTCGGAGGCGGTGACGTCGTGCTGGTAATCGACAAAAGCCTTGCCCTTGCCGGCGACGTGCCATAGCGGCGTCAGCGAGAATGCCTCGTCGTCGGCGACAGGCGCGGCGCCCGCCGTACTAGCGTGCCCCGCGTCACGCGCCGCTGCCGCGCCGGCGGCAAATCCCTGGCTCAGGCAGGCGCCAAGCCCGAAATCGCCATTGGCGGCGCCGGCGGCGACCATGCCGGGAGGCGCGCCGTCGGGCACGAAGGCGGCAATGTCGTCACGCCATTTCGGCCGGCCGCGATGATAGGAGGTCAGCCCAACCGCCGGGTTCCAGCCGCCCGAGACGGCGAGCCCGTCGGCTTCGACTTCGGCGCGCGCGCCGCCGGTCAGCGACACCGCGATTTTCCTGACGCCATCCTTGCCGCCATCGACGCCGCTGACAGAACCGTGCAGCACCGGGAAGCCGCCCTTGGAGGCCAGCGAACGATGCGCCGGCGACACTTCGGACCGTGCATCGATGACCGCCGCGATCTGCAGACCGGCGCCGAGTGCCGTCTCGACAGTGCGCCAGCCATCCTCATTGTTGGTGAACAGCGCGAGGCGCTTGGCCGGCGTCGCCGCATAGCGTGCGACATAGGTCCGCATGGCAGAGGCCATCATCACGCCGGGCGTGTCGTTGCCGGCAAACACGATCGGCCGTTCGAGGGCGCCGGCAGCAACCACGCAGCGCTTGGCCACGATCCGCCACAGCCGCTGGCGCACCTGATGCTGAGGCGGCGAGGGCAGGTGGTCGTTGACCCTCTCGATCGCGCCATAGGTGCCGCCGTCATAGACGCCGAACAATGTCGTGCGGGTCATGATGCGGACATCGGGCATTGAGCCCAGTTCGGCCAGCGTCCGCGACAGCCATTCGGCTGCCGGCACACCATCGATCGTGCCGCCATCCGACAGCAGGCGGCCGCCGGGGACAAAATCCTCTTCGCACAGGATGACGCGGGCACCAGCGCGGCCGGCTGCCAATGCCGCGGCCAGACCGGCCGGACCTGAACCGGCGATCAGCACATCGCAATGCGCCCATGCCTTGTCGTAGTGGTCCGGATCGGCGACGCCTGCGGCGCGGCCAAGGCCGGCGGCGCGACGGATCGCCGGCTCGTAGATCGCTTCCCAGAATTTCGCCGGCCACATGAAGGTCTTGTAGTAGAAGCCGGCAACGAAGATCGGCGCGAACAGCTGGTTCACCGACATCACATCGTGGCGCAGCGACGGCCAGCGGTTCTGGCTGGCGGCCTCAAGCCCGTCATAGAGTTCGGCCGTCGTCGCCTTGGTGTTCGGCTCGCGCCGTGCGCCGGTGCGCAGCTCGAGCAGCGCGTTGGGTTCTTCCGAACCGGCGGTGAGAATGCCGCGCGGGCGATGGTATTTGAACGAGCGGCCGACCAGCTTGACGCCATTGGCGATCAGCGCCGAGGCGAGCGTATCGCCCTGGAAGCCGGAGAAAGCCTTGCCGTCGAAACGGAAGTTCAGTGGCGCCGAGCGGTCGATGAGACCGCCCGACGTGAGACGGTGGGATTGGCTGGAAGTCACGATTGCCGACCCTTCGTCGCTTCGACCTCATGCGGCAGCGTAGCGCTGCCCCTCATCGCCCTGCCGGGCACTTCTCCCCGTATAGAGACGGGGAGAAGGACGCTCTCGTCCACGATTTCGCTAATCATCAACGTTGCAGGAATAGCGGCCAGGTTGCGGCCAGGGTCCCTCTCCCCGTCTCTATACGGGGAGAGGATGCCGGCAGGCAGGTGAGGGGCGGCGCTGACTTGCACAAGAAAATTCATTTCGCGACCTGCCTCGCCCCAGCACCGGCCGCCGCCTCCACCGCCGAAATCTCGTGCGTCAGCGTGTTGCGGGTGACCTTCAGCCAGGCCCGGCAGCCGCCGCCATGGTACCAGTGTTCGCTGGTCTGTCCGGCGACATTGTCGCGCAGATAGACATAGTCGAAGACCTCGTCTTCCGAGGCGCCGGCTTCGGGCCGCACAGGCTTGGCGTCGCCGAGATAGGTGAACTCGCCGAGTTCGCGTTCGCCGCAGAAGGGACAGACAATGCGCATTTTCTTCTAAACCGCCTTCAATGCAGGTTCGGTTGGGCGCCCTGGCCCTTTTCGTCGATCATGGCGCCGGTCCGGAACCGGTCGAGGCGGAACCGTGCGGCCTCTTCGTGCGATTCATCGCGGGCCAGAAGGTGGGCAAAGACAAAGCCGGAGCCCGGCGTCGCCTTGAAGCCGCCATAGCACCAGCCGGCGTTGAGATAGAGCCCGTCGACCGGCGTCTTGTCGATGATCGGCGAGCCGTCCATCGACATGTCCATGATGCCGCCCCACTGGCGCAGCAGGCGCACGCGGCCGATCATCGGCATCAGCGCCATACCGCCCTCGCAGACGTCCTCCATGACAGGCATGTTGCCGCGCTGGGCGTAGGAATTGTAGCCGTCTATGTCGCCGCCGAACACCAGCCCGCCCTTGTCGGACTGGCTGACGTAGAAATGGCCGGCGCCGAAGGTCATGACGCCGGGGATGAGCGGCTTGATCGCCTCGGAGACGAAGGCCTGCAGCACATGGCTTTCGATGGGCAGGCGCAGGCCGGCCATCGCCGCGACGCGCGATGAACTTCCGGCAACAGCCATGCCGACCTTGCCGGCGCCGATCTTGCCGCGGGATGTCTCGACGCCGGTCACCTTGCCATTGGCGTCCCTGACGAAGCCGGTGACTTCGCAATTCTGGATGATGTCGACGCCGAGTTCGCTCGCCGCATGCGCATAGCCCCAGACCACGGCATCGTGCCGCGCCGTGCCGCCGCGTCGCTGCAACAGCCCGCCTTGTACCGGAAAGCGCGCATTGTCGAAGTTCAGGAACGGTATCATCTTCTTGACGGCAGCGAGGTCGAGCAGTTCGGCGTCGATGCCGTTGATGCGCATGGTGTTGCCGCGCCGCGCATAAGCATCGCGCTGTGCGTCGGAGTGGTAGAGGTTGATGACGCCGCGCTGGCTGACCATTGCATTGTAGTTGAGGTCCTGCTCCATCCGCTCCCACAGCTTCATCGACAATTCGTAGAAGCCGGTATTGCCGGGCAGGCCGTAATTGGAGCGGATGATGGTGGTGTTGCGGCCGGCATTGCCGGAGCCGATCCAGCCCTTTTCGAGTACGGCGACATTCTTGATGCCGTACTCGCTGGCCAGGAACCAGGCGGTGGCAAGGCCATGGCCGCCGCCGCCGATGATCACCACGTCGTAGCGATCCTTCGGCGTGGCGTCGCGCCAGGTGCGTTGCCAGTTCTTGTGGCCGGAGAGGGCAGCACGGGCGAGCGAGAAGATCGAATATTTCATCAGTTCATTCCGAGGTCGCTCGCGTCACGCTGGGTCTTCCGACGCATCGGATTCATCCGAAAACCGCTACGCACTTTTCGGTCCGATGCTCTAGATGTCCAGCGTGTGGTCGCGCTCCCATTGCGTGAAGTGCGAAGCATAGGAATTCCATTCCTGGTGCTTCAGCTTTAGGTAGGCCGACGAGAATTCCTCACCCAGCGCCGCCTTGAGCGATTTGTCCTTGTCGAACTCGCGCAACGCATCGAGCAAATTGAGCGGCAGTTTTGGCGCGCCCTTCACCGTGTGCCCATGCTGGTACATGTCGATGTCGTAGCGCTTGCCGGGATCTGCCTTCGAGCGGATGCCGTCGAGGCCGGCGGCGATGATAACCGCCTGCAGCAGATAGGGGTTGGCAGCACCATCCGGCAGCCGCAGTTCGAAGCGGCCGGGGCCGGGCACGCGCACCATGTGGGTGCGGTTGTTGCCGGTCCAGGTCACCGTGTTCGGCGCCCAGGTGGCGCCCGAAATGGTGCGCGGCGCATTGATACGCTTGTAGGAATTGACCGTCGGGTTGGTGATCGCGGCAAGCGCGGAAGCATGCTTCATGATGCCGCCGAGGAAATTCCGGCCCTTGGCCGACAGGCCAAGCTCCATCGCATTGTCGGCGAAGACGTTGGTCTTGCCCGATTTGTCCCAGACCGAGATATGGGCATGGCAGCCATTGCCGGTCAGGCCCTGGAAGGGTTTGGGCATGAACGTCGCGCGCAGGCCGTGCTTCTCGGCGATCGACTTGACCATGAATTTGAAGAACGAGTGCTTGTCGGCGGTCGCCAGCGCGTCGTCGAAGGCCCAGTTCATCTCGAATTGGCCGTTGGCATCCTCGTGGTCGTTCTGGTAGGCGCCCCAGCCGAGCGCCAGCATGTGGTCGCAGATTTCGGCGATGACGTCATAGCGGCGCATCACCGCTTGCTGGTCGTAGCAGGGCTTTGAGGCCGTGTCGTATTCGTCGGAAATCGTCTTGCCGTCGGGCGAGATCAGGAAGAATTCGGCCTCGACGCCGGTCTTGACGTGCATGCCGTCGCTGGCAGCTTCCGCGATCAGCCGATTCAGCGTGTTGCGCGGCGCCTGGTCGACCTCCTTGTCGTCCATGATGCAGTTGGCGGCGACCCAGGCGACCTCCGGCTTCCACGGCAGCTGGATGACCGAGTCCGGGTCCGGCACCGCCAGCATGTCGGGATGCGCTGGCGTCAGATCAAGCCAGGTAGCGAAACCGGCAAAGCCGGCGCCATCCTTCTGCATGTCGGCGATTGCCTGCGCCGGCACCAGCTTGGCACGCTGGCCACTGAACAGGTCAGTGTAGGAAATCATGAAATATTTGACGTTTTTCGCCCTTGCGAATTCAGCAAGATCAACTGTCACGGAAGTTCCCCATTTTTTTGTCGATTGTGGCCCCAGAGCGTGTGGGCTTCGGCCCTTCATTGATTAGAAGCCGTTCTTCCCCGGTATCCAGTTGGTGCCGGCCAGCGGTACGCCGGCCATGGCGGCTGCCTCGATCGTCAGCGCGACGAGGTCCTCGGGTTCCAGATTGTGCAGGCTGTTCTTGCCGCAGGCACGGGCGATGGTCTGCGCTTCCAGCGTCATCACCTTGAGGTAGTTCGCCAGCCGGCGTCCGGCGGCCACCGGGTCGACCCGCTTCATCAGTTCGGGGTCCTGCGTGGTGATGCCTGCGGGGTCGCGCCCCTCGTGCCAGTCGTCATAGGCGCCGGCCGTGGTGCCGAGCTCGTTATACTCCGCCTCCCAGCGCGGATCGTTGTCGCCGAGCGCGACAAGGGCAGCCGTGCCGATCGAGACCGCGTCGACGCCGAGCGCCAGCGCCTTGGCGACATCGGCGCCGTTGCGGATACCGCCGGAGACGATCAGCTGCACCTTGCGGTGCATGCCGAGATCCTGCAGCGCCTGCACCGCCGGCCTGATGCAGGCAAGCGTCGGCATACCGACATTTTCGATGAACACTTCCTGCGTTGCCGCAGTGCCGCCCTGCATGCCGTCGACGACGACGACATCGGCGCCGGCCTTCACGGCAAGCGCCGTGTCATAGTAGGGCCGCGCACCGCCGACCTTGACGTAGATCGGCTTTTCCCAGTCGGTGATTTCGCGCAATTCGAGGATCTTGATCTCGAGATCGTCGGGCCCGGTCCAGTCGGGGTGGCGCGAGGCCGAGCGCTGGTCGATGCCTTTCGGCAGCGTGCGCATTTCGGCGACGCGATCGGAGATCTTCTGGCCAAGCAGCATGCCGCCGCCACCTGGCTTGGCGCCCTGGCCGACAACGACTTCGATGGCATCGGCCCGGCGCAAATCGCGTGGATTCATGCCGTAGCGCGACGGCAGATATTGATAGACCAGCTGCTTGGAATGACCGCGCTCTTCCTCGGTCATGCCGCCATCGCCCGTCGTGGTCGAGGTGCCCGATAGGCTTGCGCCACGCCCGAGCGCCTCCTTGGCGGGCCCCGACAGCGAGCCGAAGCTCATGCCGGCGATGGTGATCGGGATCTTCAGCTCGATCGGCTTCTTGGCATGGCGTGAACCCAGCACGACTGATGTGTCGCAGCGCTCGCGGTAGCCTTCGAGCGGATAGCGCGAGATCGAGGCGCCGAGGAACAGCAGGTCGTCGAAATGCGGCAGCTTGCGCTTGGCGCCGGCGCCACGGATATCATAGATGCCGGTCGCCGCGGCGCGGCGGATTTCGGAAAGCGTATAGTCGTCGAAGGTCGCGGATTTGCGCGGCGTCGTCGGCGGGTTCCTGTAGGTCATGCTGCCTCAATACGCGTCGGCGTTGTCGATATTGAAATTGTAGAGGGTACGCGCCGAGCCGTAGCGCTTGAACTCCGCCGGCTTGACGCCGGTGACGCCGGCGCGATCGAGCAGGCCCTGCAGCAATTCCAGATGCTCGGCCCGCATCTCCTTGGCGATACAGTCGGCACCCAGGCTGTCGACCTTGCCGCGCACGAAGAGCCGCGCCTCGTAGATGGAATCGCCCAGCGCGTCGCCGGCATCACCCAGCACCACCAGATTGCCCGACTGCGCCATGAACGCCGACATGTGGCCGATATTGCCGTGCACGACGATGTCGATGCCCTTCATCGAAATGCCGCAGCGCGACGAGGCGTTGCCTTCGATGACCAGCAGGCCGCCCTTGCCGGTGGCGCCGGCATACTGGCTGGCGTCGCCTTTGATGGTGATCGAGCCCGACATCATGTTCTCGCCGACGCCAGGGCCTGCCGAGCCATGCACGGTAATGGTGCTGCCGGAATTCATGCCGCCGCAGTAATAGCCGACGCTGCCGCGCACATCGATGGCAACGGGCCGGTCGACGCCGACGGCGACCGAGTGGCTGCCTTTCGGGTTCAGCACTTCCCATGCCGTTTCGTTCGAGCCGGGCGCCAGATTGTGCAGCGCCTGGTTGAGTTCGCGCAACGACAGCTGGTCGAGATCGAAGACCCGAGGGTCGTGCGCCGCGGTCTTTGAAAGCGTGGTTGCCGGCATGAACTCAATGCTCCCAGAAATAGACGGTTGCGGGTTCGGGTTCCCAGACCCTCGCATTGTCTATGCCGGGCAGTTTGGTCAGCGCGCGATATTCCGAGCCGAAGGCGACATACTGGTCGGTTTCGGCCATCACGGCAGGCTTGCAGGCGATCGGATCGCGCACCACGCCAAAGCCGTTCTTGGTGCCGACGACGAAGGTGAAGAAGCCATCGAGGTCGGAGAGCGTGCCCTCCAGCGCCTCGCCGAGATTCTTGCCATGCGCCATCTGCGACGAGAGATAGGCGGCAGCAACCTCGGTGTCGTTTTCGGTCTCGAAGGTCATGCCTTCGCGGATCAGCTCACGGCGGACATTGTTGTGGTTCGACAGCGAGCCATTGTGCACAAGGCACTGGTCGGCGCCGGTCGAGAAAGGATGCGCGCCCATTGTCGTCACAGCCGATTCCGTCGCCATCCGGGTATGACCAATGCCATGCGTGCCGGTCATCTTGCGGACATCGAAGCGATCGACGACCGCCTCGGGCAGGCCGACTTCCTTGTAGATCTCGACAACGTCGCCGGCGCCCATGATGCGGATGTCGGGGCGCAGCGTCTGGATGGTTTCGCGCGCTTCATCGATCTTGGCGGGCGTGGTCCTGACGACCGCATGGGTGGATTTCACCGCGATCGTCACCGGCGTGCCGATGGCCTTGGCGAGCTCCGCCTCGAGGCCGCGGAAATCGCGGTCCGGCTTGGCCGACTGAATGGTGATCTTGGCCTCATTTTTGGAAGGCGCGCCATAGATGGCAATGCCGGCGCTGTCGGGACCGCGATCGCTGAGCGAGATCAGCATCTGCGACAGCATCGCGCCAAGCTGGGGCTCCAGCGACTTGTCCTTCAAAAACAGTCCGACAATTCCACACATGTCAGCCTCCCGATGTTTGTAGCTAAGAGATCGTTTGTAGCTAAGAGAGGATGTATCGAATGAGTTGCACAAATTCAATCGTATGAAAAAAATATTCCTCTTGTTACCTATGCGGCTCAATGCCGCTCTGCGCACTGTCGCCGTCTCGCCGGGCATTGTGAACCCATTTGGCGGTGCGGATGCGAGCGATCTTGTAGGCGTCGAGAATCGACAAGGCATAGATCAGGAAGCCGCCGGCGTGACGGCCGGCAAAGCTGGCATCCGACGGTGCGATCTTGGCCGTCACCCATGCCAGGATCACCATGAAGAAAAGGAACTGAAGGCCGCGCACCGGCACGCCGAGAATGACATGCCCGCTTCCCGGCAGCACGATTGCGGCACCGAGAACCAGATAGGGGTTGGTGGGTGCAGTGGTGGGAATGGTCATGCGGCCTGCCGTTCGCTTTTGTTGATGGCGTCGCGAAGCGCCGACATCGATACCAGCAGTCTTTCGATCAGTGCGGGATCGAGTGTGGCGTCGCCGAATTCGGCCTGCCGGAACACACCGTAGCGCGCCCGTTCGGCTTCGGCCAGCAGCCACACGATGCGTACCCCTTTCGGGGTGATCAGCAGTTCCTTGGCGCGCCCTTCGGAAAAAATCCCGAGGTGGCCGGCGATGGTCTCCAGTGGGAAGTAGACGCCCCTGCGATCCGTCCGCAACACGGCCTCAGCCGGAAATGCTGAGCTCTTCGGCAGCGTGTGCTCGAGATGATCGAAATTGGAGAAGGTCGTCGGCGATCCCGGCCGCATCATCATGTCGAACGTCGCTGGCACCGCGACCTCTTCGGTGATCGAAACACTGAGCCAGCGCGCCGGCAGTTTTCGCGTCGCCAGCGTATCGACGATGGTGCGCACCTGGACACGTTTGCTGTTCCAGGATCCTTCCCAGGTGATGACGCCGGCGGTGCCATCCGAAACATTGGCAGCGTCGGCGATGACTGTGCGGATGCGGCCTTGCTCAACGGCGAGCGCCATCGATGCCCTGCTGCGGCTGGCACGCGCCTGCCGGGCAAGGTGGAGAACGACAGCCAGGACAATGGCCCCGGCCAGCAGTGCTGATGTCACCTCGGACATTTTCTCATGCCAGGCCCGCCCAGGCTATGGACGGGCCTTCTCCCATCAATAACCCTGCGGCTTCGGCCACGGCATGGTGAACTGATCGCCGCGCCGCACGAATTTGTAGCGATAGAAATGGAACCACAGTGAGATCAGGAAGTAGAAGGCGACCATGGCGATCAGCTGCGAGCCGAAGCCGAGGAAGATGGCGAAGAAGGTCACCACGCACAGGCAAAACAGCACGATGGCCGGGATCGGGTGGAAGGGGTGCGTGTAGCCGCGCCGGATCGAGCCCAGCGGCCACTTCTTGCGGAACATGATGATGTTGATGCTCATGAAGGTATATTGCAGCACGCCCGACAGGATCGAGAAGGTGATCGCTTGGTTGAGGTCGGCGATGAAGGCGAAGGCCAGCGCGATCGGCAGCAGGAACAGGATCGAACGATAGGGCGTGCGATATCTCGGATGCACGGCCGAGAACCATGTCGGCAGATAGCGGTCGCGGCCGAGCGAGAACCAGGCGCGCGCCGCATCGTTGATGCAGCCATTGGCGGAGGCCATTGCAGCAAGCAGCGTGGCGACGAACAACAGGTTCTCGAGCAGCGGGCTGCCAGTCAGCTTGCCGGCGTCCCACAGCGGATAATAGGTGATGCCGAGATACTCCCATGGCATCATCGAGGCGCAGACATACCAGGTCATGGCGGCTGCGATCAAAAGCGTGATCATGCCGGCCATGGTGCCGTAAGGCAGCGAGCGGGCCGGCGAGCGCACTTCCTCGGCGGCCTGTGTGGTGCCCTCGATGCCGAGATAGTACCAGATGCCGAACTGGAAGGCGGCGATGACGCCGATCCAGCCATAGGGGAGCGCATTGCCGGGAGTGACCAACTCGTTCAGCTTCAGCACGGCGCCTTGCGTCCACGGGCTGACCGAAAAGAACAGGATGACAATCGAGATATAGGCGACTGCTGTGATGACGAAGTTGACGTTGAGCGTCATCAGCACGCCGCGATAGTTCAGCCACGCCAGCACGACGATGGTCGCGGCGATGAAGGAATTGTGGGTGAGCCCTTCGACCCCCGCCTTGGCGACGATGGTGTCGCCGAGCAGGATGGCGTCGGACACTTCGAGCATGGTGTAGGCAAAGACCAGGAACAGCGCGACGTTGAACGCCATCAGCGGTCCGACGATGTGCTTTGCCTGCGCATACTGGCCGCCGGCGGCGGCCACGGTCGATGTCACCTCGGAATCGATCATGGCGACCGAGGTGTAGAGCAATCCCACGACCCAGCAGACGATCAGCGCAGCCAGTGCGCCACCCTTGTCGGCCGAGAAATTCCAGCCGGTGAATTCGCCGACCAGGACGATGCCGACGCCGAGCGCCCAGACATGGGCCGGTCCGAGCACGCGCAGGAGTGAAACTCTGTCCCCTTGGGCAGCCGGGGCAGCCGGTTCAAGTGCGATCGTCATTGTTCAATCCTCACTCAGATCCGGTGTTTTTCGGAAGTGGCTTCCAGTTCGCCTTCGCGCGAGGAGGTCAGCACCTCTTCGGAGAAGGTCGTGTCGACCTTGAACCAGTCGTAGAGCATCCACAAAGCGAGCACGATCGAGATGCCCCAGCATGCGTAAGAGAGTGCCACCCACATGATCGTGTCCCCCGAATTAGATCGTCCTCAGAACTCTTACTTGTCGTCGAATTTTTCGTTGATGACGTCGCGATATTCGCGGTCTGATGCACGAAACAGGAAGACGAAATAACCGATCAGCACCGCCGCCATGATGATCAGCGTCGGCCAGTCGATGACATAGTGGAAGCGGTTCTGGATGATGTCGTGCGCGGTCTCGGGCGTATAGCCGAGCTTTTCCCAGATAGACGCCATGGTCGGGTTCTGGCCTAGCGCTTCCCAGGTCTTGGCGTCGAGCGCGTCGATGGATTTCGCCGCGCCGGCGAGGCCCAGCTTGAGCGGTAGCCACAGTGCCACGAAAATGGCGACGACGACGACGGCGATGTCGAAAACCTGCCCGGCCTTGCTTTGCTCCGGCGGCGTGTAGCGGGACATTTCTTCTACCCCTCAGGACTTGCGGTTGCTGAACGCGTCGGCGTTCTTGATGTCGAGCCCGTAGATGAATTCCTTGTCTTCCTTGTAGTGCTTGACCATCGCCAGGATGGCCGCCGTGTTGAAGATCAGCACGGCGCCAGCGGCGATCGCGACGACGGCCTTGATGCCGCTGTGCGGGATGTAGGGCCATGTCATGAGGAGGACGAAGAGGATCGTCGCCCACAGGCAGACGATCAGGAGCGCGGCTCCGCGCAGGTCGGAACGGTACAGCGCTTCGATGCGCTGCTGCATGTCTGACATCGGTTTCTCCCCTTTTCCGCCGTCCGGTTCCGAATCTCCCGTCCGCCGTCCTCTTTCAACAGAGTGAAATTTTTTTCATAAACTCGGTCCGAATTCCGCAATTGTCAAGCGCGATTTACGCGGGGTTAACCGTTTGCTTGGCGCAACGGATTTTGCCTGACAATGAAATTAATTGCTTATGGGTATTGCGGCGCCCGGAGGTTTGCGATCAATATTCGGCCAAAGCTCCCGCCGCTGCGCAGGGGGCAGGGAACAGCAGAGCATTATCGAAACGGAGGACGAGCGGATGACGGCATCCTGGAGATTTTCGACCCTGGCGGATCGCCATCGCGCGCTCGGTTCGAAGCTCGAAGACTGGAGCGGCATGGGAACCGCCTGGACCTACGACAAGGACGCCGACGAGGAGTACATCGCCATCCGCACGAAGGCTGGTCTGATGGATGTCTCCGGCCTCAAGAAAGTCCATATCACCGGGCCGCATGCCTCACACCTGATCGACCTGGCGACGACGCGCGATGTCGAAAAGATCTATCCCGGCAAGTCTGCCTATGCCTGCATGCTGAACGAGGCGGGGAAATTCACCGATGATTGCATCCTCTACCGCACCGGCCCCAATGCATGGATGGTCGTGCATGGTTCGGGCACCGGCCATGAGGAGTTGCAGCGTGCTTCGGTAGGACGCGACGTGTCGCTGCGCTTCGACGACAATCTGCACGATCTGTCGCTGCAGGGTCCGACAGCGGTCGACTATCTGGCCAAGCACGTGCCGGGTATTCGCGACCTCAACTATTTCCATCACATGCAGACGCAACTGTTCGGCTTGCCCGTCATGATCTCGCGCACCGGCTATACCGGCGAGCGCGGCTACGAGATCTTCTGCCGCGGCCAGGATGCCGGCACGATCTGGGACAGGATCCTCGACGAGGGCAAGAGCGCCGGCATCATTCCGTGCCGCTTCACCACGCTCGACATGCTGCGCGTCGAAAGTTATCTGCTCTTTTATCCCTACGACAACTCCCAAAAGTATCCGTTTGAGAATGAAGGCCCAGGCGACACGCTGTGGGAACTCGGCCTCGACTTCACCGTCAGCCCTGGCAAGACCGGCTTTCGCGGTGCCGAGGAGCACTATCGTCTGAAGGGCAAGGAGCGCTTCAAGATCTATGGCGTCTTGCTCGACGGTAAGGAGCCGGCCGATGAAGGCGCGCCGGTCTATCGCGACGGCAAAAAGGTCGGCGTGGTGACCTGCGCCATGTATTCGCCGCTGGTCGAGAAATCGATGGGCATCGCCCGGCTCGACGTCGACTGCGCGGTCAAGGACACCAAGCTCGAAATCCGCAACAAGAGCGGTGCCATCAAGGCCACGGCGCAGCCACTGCCATTCGACGATCCCAAGAAGACCAAGCGCACGGCGAAAGGTTGAGGCATAGTCAACGGCGAGGGGTTCGAGGCACGAAGACTTAAATGGCAGCCAAAAGCATCATCAGCCGGCCGGTTTACGGAACCTTGTCTCCGCAGCCCGGCAAGCATCATCTTTTCATCGCGGATGCGGAAGGGGCGCTGGCAATAGCGGAGATGGCCGGGAGGGCGCCGCCCGGGTTTTTCGACGACGCCGAAATCGTCTTCATTCCCGGACCTGACGGCAAACACGTCGCCGCCCTCGAAGCGCTGAAGCCGGCGCAGTTTCATCAGGCGCCGTCCTTCGCCAGCCTGCTGCCGCGGCTCAAGCAGACGTTGGCTAACGCGCATATGGGCTTGCGCCTCTATCTCTCGGGCACCGAAGGCCTGATCGGCCAGGCGATGCAGGTGGCGCTGGAAGCCGGCATCGACCACACCTCGATCCAGACCGAGCATCGCGGCTCGCTGGCGCGGCGCATGCAATGCGTCCACTGCAAGGGCATCACCGAAAATGTCACGACGCAGCCGGCAACCTGCGCGCATTGCGGCCTGCTGCTTCTGGTGCGCGATCACTATTCCAGGCGCATCGCCGCCTTCCAGGGCGTCTGCATCAATGCGGAAGATCGCAGCGAAATTCCTCCTATGGAGGAGATTTTCCGATGAGCACCGGCACCACCAAGCTCGATGTCGTTGTCAGCGATGTCGTCCCGGTCAACGACCTCGTGACCCGCTTCCATTTTCGCCGGCGCGACGGGCAGCTTTTGCCGACTTTTTCCGGTGGCGCCCATGTCGTGGTCGAGATGCGCGACGGCGAACGCACCAGGCTCAATCCCTATTCGCTGATGGGCTCGCCGCTCGATACGCGCGAATACACGATCTCGGTACGCCGCGACGATGTCGGCCGTGGCGGCTCGCTGTTCATGCACCGGAGCGTCAAGCCCGGCATGGAGATGGTGGTCAGCTATCCGGTCAACCTGTTCTCGCTTGATCTGCGCGCCAAAAAGCATCTGATGCTGGCCGGCGGCATCGGCATCACGCCGTTCATGGCGCAGACCGCGCAGCTGGCGGCGGAAGGCGGAAATTTCGAACTGCACTACACCTGCCGCACCGCTGCACTCGGCACCTATGCGGACGTGCTGCGCGAGCGCTACAACAGGCGGGTCAGGCTCTATCATGATGACCTCGACGAGCGCATCGAACTCGACCGGTTGCTGTCGACGCAGCCGCTCGGCACGCATCTCTATGTCTGCGGCCCGGCCGGCATGATCAACTGGGTGCGAGATCGCGCGGCAAGCCTTGGCTGGCCGGCGGAAACCGTGCATTTCGAGCATTTCGCGGCACCCCAGCCTGGGCTGCCGTTCGACGTGACGCTTGCCGTCAGCGGCAAGGCGATCCGCGTCGATGAACAGCAGAGTCTCCTGGAGGCGATCGAGGCGGCCGGCGTCGATCCACCTTACCTCTGCCGCGGCGGCGTCTGCGGCCAGTGCGAAACCAACGTCATTTCTTGCGACGGCAAGTTCATCCACAACGACCACTGGCTGAGCGAGGAAGAGCACCGTTCGGGCAAGAAGATCATGCCGTGCGTGTCGCGCTTCGAAGGCCGGTCGCTGGTCCTGGAACGGTAGGAGAAGATCATGGGCATCACCTTTCGCAAGGAAACGTTCCGCGACGACTTCACCTTCAAGAACAGCCCGGAGCAAATCAGGCGCTTCCCGTTCCCGTTCCACGAAGACGCCTACATGTATGCGGTCAACATCGAGCCGCATGTCGTCGGGCCCAGGGGCAGCGTCTTGGAAAATCTGATCGACGTCGACGAGCACTATGTCGCCGAGATGCAGGACCGCGCGCTGGTGCTGGCCGAGGATCCGCTGCGCTGCCAGTCGCTGCCGCACATGACGCTGGCCGGCTGGGATCTGCTCGAGCTTTTGATGGAGCAGCAGGCGCTGGGCTATCCCGAGCATTTCACGCTGACGCGCGACGGCGATCGCTGGCGCTGGATCAACCGGCCGCTCGGCATCGACGACACCTTCACCTTCGGCGACACCTCGACGCTGCCTTACGGCCCGATGGAATACATCACCCGCCAGAGCCAGGGCGATTTCTGCATCCTCGACCAGCGCGACGGCAATCTGTGGATGGACGCCGGCATGGTCACGACCCAGGCCGACTGGTCGCTCGATTTCGACATCGGCATGAACTTCTTCGAATGGCACGCGCCGGTGCCGCTGGCGCATGAGAAGGGGATTTTTGTCAGGGCGCTGAAGTTCCTCACCAACATCCAGCAAGGCAAGCCGGCCCGGCGCCTGAACTGGACGATGACCGTCAACCCGCGCCTCGACACCAGCCCGGAGAATTACCACAAATGGGGTCCGGACCGGGCGACGGTGACGCCGGAGAATGTCGGCGACAAGGTGCATCTGCGTGTCGAGCTGCAGAGTTTCTGGCGCCTGCCGCGCTCGAACGGCATCGTCTTTCCGATCCGCTGCTACCTGATCAAGATGGATGAACTGGTGACGCAGCCGAAATGGGCACGGCGCCTGCACCGCGTCATCCGCGACCTGCCCGACGAACTCGCCAACTACAAGGGCTTGACCCGCTATCGTCCGGCGTTGGTCGAGTGGCTGTCGAAGCTGGATGATGGGAGTGCGACAAGTTCGGGCTTTGGGCCGGATTAGAGCCTGCTGGGAGAGAAAGAAAGGAGCCCGGCGGGACGGTTTCGCTCCTTCCTCTACCCCGTCGATCGGGGGAGAGGTGTCGAGCGAAGCTCGACGGAGTGGGGGTCGACCTGATTCGGCGGTTGTGAGTTCACGCCCAGGCGATGCTTCCGATTGTTCAGCTGCCTGCCGAGATTTCAGGCCGGCTCGGTCGTGCCACTTGTCGGCGGCTTCGCGTTTGAGGACCGCCTTCCCCCACTCCGTCGCTGCTTCGCAGCGCCACCTCTCCCCCCTCCGAAGGGAGAGGAAGAGAGTTTTGCGGGACAGCTAACCTCACCCCGCGCTCTGCGGATAGCAGATGATCGACAAGTACCGCATCGGCAGTTTCGTGAGCTGTTCCGGCCCGTGCGGCGCGTCGGCGTCGAAGAACAGGCTGTCGCCGGGCTTCATCGGGTAAAGGTTGCTGCCGTGCCGGTAAACCACCTCGCCTTCCAGCATGTAGAGGAACTCCATGCCCTCGTGCTGGAAGGTGGGAAACACGTCGGAATCTTCGGTCAGCGTGATCAGATAGGGCTCGACGACCACACCGCTGGTGTTCGAGCCGATATGGCCGAGCAGATTGTATTGGTGGCCGGCGCGGGTGCCGCGGCGCTCGACATCGAGGCCTTGGCCGGCCTTGACGAAGACGGCGCTGCGCTCTTCCTCGAAGCGGCGGAAAAAGGCGGTGACAGGAACGCCGAGCGCCCGCGACAGTGCCTGCAAGGTGGTCAGCGACGGCGAGGTGATGCCGTTCTCAATCTTCGACAGCATGCCCAGAGAAATGTCGGTGGCGACCGCCAGATCGGCGACGGTGATACCGAGTTTCTTGCGGAACGCCCGCACCTCGCGGCCGATCGCCACCTCCAGCACTTTTTCGCGCGTGTCGCGAATGGCATGCGGGTTCTGCGTCAGCGGCGCGCGGATGGTCTTGCCGTCGGCCGAAACCTTTGGCAGCGGCTTGGCCGTGGCACCGGCGAGACCAGCCTTGGGATCGGAAACCTTCTTCGCCATGTCGCCCCCGGCACTCCTGGGATTTATTTCACTCTAGGTGAACATGGTGCCGATACAGGAGCGCAACTGCGACGGCAAGTCGCGTGAACGCGCATGCGGATGATAATGATGTTTGGCAGCGTCCGATTTTTCGCGGGAAATCCACATCGGCGGAACCTTGTTTCAGCATCGGGCTGTTGACAGCACGAAAGGGCCAATTACTGTCCTGTGAGTGAAATTTGTTTCGTAAGAGCAATTCAGATCGGGAGGCCTGCCATGAAAAGTCGCGTTGCCGTCATCGGAGCCGGCCCGTCCGGCCTGGCACAGCTCAGGGCCTTCAAGTCGGCGGCCGACAAGGGCGCTGACATTCCCGAGATCGTCTGCTTCGAAAAGCAGTCGGACTGGGGCGGCCTGTGGAATTACACCTGGCGCACCGGCCTCGACGAGCATGGCGACCCGGTGCACGGCTCGATGTACCGCTACCTCTGGTCGAACGGACCGAAGGAATGCCTGGAATTCGCCGACTACACTTTTGAGGAGCATTTTGGCCGGCCGATCGGCTCCTATCCGCCGCGCGCCGTGCTGTGGGATTACATCAAGGGACGCGTCGAAAAATCAGGCTTGCGCAAATGGGTGCGCTTCAACAGCCCGGTGCGCATGGTAACCTTCTCAGAGGCGACGAAGAAGTTCACAGTCACCGCGCATGACCGCACCAACGACGTCACCTACTCGGAAGAGTTCGACAATGTCGTCGTCGCTTCCGGGCATTTCTCGGTGCCCAACGTGCCCTATTTCGAGGGCTTCTCCACCTTCAACGGCCGCATCCTGCACAGCCACGATTTCCGCGACGCGATGGAATTCAAGGGCAAGGATATCCTGATCATCGGCCGCTCCTATTCGGCCGAGGACATCGGTTCGCAATGTTACAAATACGGCGCCAAGTCGATCACCTCCAGCTACCGCTCGAAGCCGATGGGCTTCAAATGGCCGGAGAACTGGAAAGAGGTGCCGCTCTTACAGAAGGTCGTCGGCAAGACCGCGCATTTCAAGGATGGCACCACCAGGGATGTCGACGCCATCATCCTGTGCACCGGCTATCTGCATTCCTTCCCGTTCCTCACCGAGGAACTGAAGCTCAAGACCGCCAACCGTATGTGGCCGGACGGGCTCTATGAGGGCGTCGTCTGGGAGAAGAACCCGAAACTGTCCTTCATCGGCATGCAGGACCAGTTCTACACCTTCAATATGTTCGACGCGCAGGCCTGGTTCGCCCGCGACGTCATCATGGGCCGCATCAAGCTGCCGTCCGCCGAGGCGATGGCCGAGCACGGCGCAAAGTGGCGCGCACGTGAGGAGACGCTGGAAGACGCCGAGCAGATGATCTGGTTCCAGGGCGACTACACCAAGGAATTGATGGACCAGACCGACTATCCGGGCTTCGACGTCGAGGCGGTCAACCAGACCTTCATGGAATGGGAGCACCACAAGGCGGAGAACATCATGGGCTTCCGCGACCACGCCTACCGCTCGCTGATGACCGGCACCATGGCGCCGCTGCACCATACGCCGTGGCTGCAGGCGCTGGACGATTCGATGGAGAGCTATCTCGAGATGAAGGGCGTCGCGGCGGAGTAGGGCGGCGCCTGCTATCCCAGCCTCGCCCTGGCCTTCGCCGTCCAGGCGCCGAACAGTCGGTCGGCGACGATGCCGATGAAAGCGATTGCCAAGCCCGCGACGATGCCGCGGCCGGAATCGGCCTTGGACAGCGCGATGAACACTTCCTGGCCGAGATCGCGCGTGCCGACCATGGCGCAAATGATGATCATCGCCAGCGCCATCAGGATCGTCTGGTTGACGCCGAGCATGATCTCCGGCAGCGCCAGCGGCAACTGCACGCGAAAGAATGTCTGGCGCGGCGTGCAGCCCGACACCTTTGCCGCCTCGATCAGCGCCGGCGGCACCTGCCTGATGCCGTGATTGGTGTAGCGGATCGCCGGCACCACGGCGAAGGCTACCGTTGCGATCATCGCGGTGACGTCGCCGACCCTGAACAGCATCACCACCGGGATGATGAAGCAAAAGGATGGCAGCACCTGCAGCGTGTCGATGATGGGCGTGACGATCTTCTCGAAGCGGTCGCTGCGCGAGGCCATAAGCCCGATGGGGATGCCGATCAGGCAGGCAATTAAGGCAGAGATGCCGCAGAGATAGACCGTCGCCATGGTCTTTTCCCACAGGCCGGTGATGGCGCAGAAGGCGGTCAGTGCGGCTACCAACGCGGCCAGACGCAGGCCGGAGAGCTGATAGCCGGCGAGGCCGAGCAGGAACACCGCGCCCAGCCAGGGAAACCCTTCGCAAAAGGCACGCAGCGGGTTCAGCAAGTTAAGGATCAGCGCCACGCGGAACGCTTCGATCGTGTCGAAGAAATTGATCGTCACCCAGTTCACCGCTGCTTTCCACAGCGGCGCGGTGGTGAAGGTGATCGCCTTCGGCACCGCCGCGAAGGCCGGCACGAACAGGCCGAGCAGCGTTGTCACGATGAGGATGGCGATGGCCAGCATCAGATTGGGATAGCGCTGCCAGAGGCTCGGGCTCATCTCCTGATGGGCATGGCCTTTGGCCTGCTTGTGCGCGATGGCCTGGCTCAGCCGGTCGAGCGCAATGGCCAGTGCCACGATGGCAAGGCCGGCTTCCATCGCCTCGCCGACCTTCAGGGCGCGCAGTGCCAGAAGCACGTCATAACCGAGTCCACCGGCGCCGATCATCGAGGCGATGATCACCATGTTCAGCGCCAGCATGATGACCTGGTTGACGCCGACCATCAGTGTCGGCCGCGCCGACGGCAGCAGCACTCGCCACAGTTTCTGCCGCGCCGTGCAGCCGGCCATTTCGCTGAAATCGTCGATCTCCGACGGCACCCGCGACAGGCCCAGCATCGTCGCCCGCACCATCGGCGGCGTGGCGAAGATGGCGGTCGCAATCATCGCCGACACCGGGCTGTTGCCGAACAGCAGCAGCATCGGGATCAGGTAGGCGAAGGTCGGGATCGTCTGCATCAGGTCAAGGGCAGGGGAGACGATGAGCCTTTCCGCCCATGGCTTGCGCCACGCCCAGATGCCGGCGAACAGGCCGGTGACGATGCAGAACGGCACCGCGATGGAAATCAGCGCCAGCGTCAGCATGGCGCTGGTCCATTGGCCGAACAGGGCGATGTAGAGGAAGCAGCCGCCGACCAGCAGGCTGAGTTTTCTGCCGCCAACGGCATGACCGGCGAGGAAGGCGGCGGCGCAGACGCCGACCCAGGACAGGCGCGGCAGGACATAGGCGTCAGCGCCGTGGCCGACCTTGAAATTCTTGGCCAGCAGATTGAGCGCGAAATCGAGGGGAACGCCGAGCACCGCGGTGATCGAGCGCGTTAACCAGGACAGGTTCGACTTGATCCAGCGCATCAGCGCGCTGACCCAATCGGCGACCGGCACAACGGCGCTTGCCGGATAGTTGACGGCCCAGGGCAGGCGGTCCTGCAGCAGGAGCACGACAAGCACGGCGGCAAGCGCGAACACCCAGACCAGCAGCCAGACCTGAATCGGCCGTGGCCTTGCCTCGCTGGCGCTTGCTGTCACCATCATGCGCCGGCCCTCGAGCGATCGATGCCGGCCAGCAAATCGATCACCGCTTGCGGCGTCACCTCGCCGATCGGCTTGCCGGTGCCGTTGACCACCGCGAACGGCTTGTTGGCGGCAACGATGCTGGCGGAAAAGCTCGATATCTTGGCATCCGGCGCCACCGTGCCGCCATGCTCCGAGCCGTCGCAGGCGCGCATCAGGCTGCGTGCCGAGATCACCTTGGCGCGGTCGACGTCGCGGGTGAACTCGGCGACATAGTCGGTCGCCGGATTGACCACCAGCTCCTCCGGCGTGCCGATCTGGATGACCTCGCCATCCTTCATGATGGCGATGCGGTCGGCCAATCGGATCGCCTCGTCGAAATCATGGGTGATGAAGACGATGGTCTTGTGCAACATGGTCTGCAGCCGCATCAGCTCATCCTGCATTTCGCGGCGGATCAGCGGGTCGAGCGCCGAGAACGGCTCGTCGAGGAACCAGATTTCCGGTTTGGTCGCCAGGCTGCGGGCGATGCCGACACGCTGCTGCTGGCCGCCGGACAGCTCGCGCGGATAGAAATGCTCGCGGCCACGCAGGCCGACAAGTTCGATGACCTCGCGCGCCCGCGCTTCGCGTGTCGCCCGGTCCTGACCCTGGATGCCGAGCGGGAAGGCGATGTTCTCCAGCACGTTGAGATGCGGCAGCAGGGCAAAGTTCTGGAACACCATGCCCATGCGGTGCCGCCGCAATTCGATGAGTGCTGCATCGGAGATTTTCAGGAGGTCATTGCCTTCGAATTCGACCTTGCCATGGGTCGGCTCGACCAGCCGCGACATGCAGCGCACCAGCGTCGACTTGCCGGAGCCAGAGAGCCCCATGATGATGAAGATCTCGCCCTGGCGGATTTCGAGGTCGACGGCGCGCACCGCGCCGACCAGCCCGGCGGCAGTGATTTCGGCCATGCTGGCCTTGCCGTCGCGCTCTCGGATGAAATTGGCCGCATTCGATCCGAACAGCTTCCAGACATTGCGGCAGGCAAGCTTTATCGGGCGGGCATCTTTTGGCGTGCCCGCCCCAATGGACCCCTGTTCAGTCTTGTCCGTCATTCAAACGTCCTTCTGGAACATCAACAAGTGAGGCCCGGCTGATCAGGCAGCCGGGTCTCATTTTTCCAGTTGGAACGATCACTGCGCCCAGGCTTTCCAGTCTGCCTCATGGGCAGCGATCCAGGCGGCCGCGACATCTTCCGGCGTCTTGCCGCCGAGATCGATCTCGCCGCTCATCTTGTTGAGTTCGTCGGTGTCGACCGTGTAGGCCTTAGCCACCTTGTAGGCGACCGGCCATTTGTCCTTCATGCCGGACCAGGAGTACTTCCAGATCTCGCCATGCGGCTTGCCGCAGTCATATTTGGCGTCGGGATTGGTACCCCATTTCGGGTCATTGTAGCACTCGGGCGTGTATTCGGGGAACTCGACCCATTCGCCCTTGTACTTGGCCGGCGCCCAATGCGGCGAATAGATCCACAGCATGATCGGCGCCTTGCGCTGGTAGGCCGAATCGAGCTCCGCGAACATCGCTGCGTCGGTGCCGGCATGGATGACGGTGAAGGGCAGTTTCAGCGCCTCGACGCGCTCGTCGTCAAAACCTTCCCATGTCACCGGGCCGCCGAGATAGCGTCCTTTCGGCGCGGTCTCCGCCGTCGAGAAGGCTTCCGCGCATTTCGGATCCTTCAGCGCTTCCCAATTGGGCAAGCCGGGGCACTTCTCCTTCATGTATTCGGGAAACCACCATTCTTCCTTGGCCTTGGGGCCGAGCTTGCCCAGCCGTTCGGTCTGGCCGGTCGCATCGGAGGCCTTCATGGCCTCGCCGGCGGTCGTGTCCCAGAATTCCATGCCGACATCGAGATCGCCATTGGTGAGGCCTGTGGTCAGGCTGGAAAGGTAGTCGGCGGTCGGATACTCGACTGTGTAGCCGAGCTTTTCCAGGATGCCGCCGAGGATCTTGGCGTTCAGGTTGACGCTGGTCCAGTCGAACAGCGCGATCTTGATCGGGTCGTTGGATTCCGGCGCGGCTGCGTAAGCCGGTGATGTAAGCGCACTTGCGGCGGCAAGCGCGAAGGCTCCCATTGTTAAGTTCGAAATCACACTGCGAAGTGACATGCTTGTTCTCCTTCAAGCTGTGAAAATTATCGTTCGTTCCCTTCTTGCGGCTTTTCTTGATTGTGTTGGAAAGGCTGGTCTTTGCGCAAGGCCGTCGGCGCCAAATTGTTGCCCCGGCTTTGGCCAGCGCAGGCAAGATGGTGCTCAATTCTGGTGATGATGGGACAGGATTGGAGTGTCGGCGTCATGGCTGCCGACGGATCGCTGCGGGAGCGGTCATCTGCGGATCGATTGCCAGTCCTGCGGCGCCCTGCAAGGTGCGAGCCATCAAGGTCCTATGATCTCGGCTACCCGCCTGGTAAGCCCCATCTCGCCAAGGCCGTTTCATAGGATGAAATTATATATACCAAGGTTCATGTCGCGCAACGACTAACGCTTCGCGAGACGTACAAATTCAGACTGCAGGCGAAGCTGAGCTCTTACCAGCAGACGTAGCCGCCATCGACAATCAGGTCGAGGCCGGTGACGAAGCTCGCTGCGCGGCTGGCGAGGAACACCGTCGGCCCGACCATTTCCTCCGGCGCCGCCATGCGCCCCATCGGCGTGTCGCGCTTGAAGATCTTCACTTCTTCCGCCACCTCCGGCCGCTTGTTCATCGGCGTCAGCGTGTAGCCCGGACTGACGACATTGACGCGCAGGCCGCGATCGGCCCACTCCATGGCGAAGCTCTTCGACATGTGGATGACGGCGGCCTTCGAAGAGTTGTAGTGCGCCTGCGTCAGGCCGCGGTTGACGATGGTGCCCGACATCGAGGCGATGTTGATGATCGAGCCCTTGCCTCGCACCAACATCTTGCGCGCTTCGGCCTGACAGGACAGGAACACGCCGGCGACATTGACGTCGTGAACCTTCTGCCATGTCTCCAGCGGCATCGTCTCGGCGGGTTCGGAGCCGGCGATGCCGGCATTGTTGACGGCGACGGTGAGCGCACCGAGTTCGCTCTCAACGCGATCGATCGCAGCCGCGAGATCGCTCTGCGATGTCACTGTACCGGTCAGCACCAGCGCTTTGCGGCCGAGTGCCGCGATTCGGTGCGCGGTCTCGTCCAGCCCACCCTTCGATGTATGGCCGAAACAGGCGACGTCGGCACCTGCCTCGGCGAGCCCGATCGCGATTGCCTGGCCGATGCCGCTACCGGCGCCGGTGACCAGCGCGACATCGCCATCCAGCTTGAAAAGATCCATCGAGTGCCCTCCCTGCCTCGGAGAGGGTATGGCTGAGCCGTGTTTCGATCAAGCGCCCGCGCGCAGGCGGCGTCGATGCTCAGAAATAACCGCTCGACGCGGCCGTGGCTTCCTTCGGGATTTCGACGCCGTCGACCAGGATCTTGTCGACCAGTTCGTGGTGGAAGCAGACCAGCCCCTTGATGCGCTCTGCCTCGTGCACCGGTTCCGGATAATACCAGACGAGGTTCTCGTGACGTTTGGCCTTCGTCGTCACGTGATAATAGCTGGAGATCCCCTTGTAAGGACAGCGCGAGATGTAGCGGCTGGGCGCGAACATATCGAGCCGCGTGTCGGCGATCGGCAGATAGTGGCGCACCGGATGGCCGGTCTCGAACAGGAACACGCCGCGGCGTGAATCGGCGACCTGTTCGCCGTCGAGGATGACCTGCACGCGCCGCGACGACGGCAGGCAGTCGACCCGGCGGAACGGATCGCGCGCGTGGACGAAGATCTCCTCGTCCTCCTCGAACCAGTGGCCCATCTTGCTCCAGGTGAACGACATGTAGTCCGATATCGGCGGACAGCCCTTCACCGGATCGAGATAGCGCCAGGCCGCGTCCTCGACCAGCGTGATGCCGGTGTTGAGCGAGTAGTGGGTGGCTGTGCCCTTGAATGGGTCCTCCGTCGTCGTCTTGCTCGGCAGCAGGAATTCCTCGCGAACGTCGCCGATCGGGAAATAGTAGACCGGCAGGTGATCGGATTCGTAGAACACCAAGGCATTGGTCGTATCGGCCACGGTCATCGACCCCACCTGCACACGCAGTCGCTTCTGCGTGGGCATGGTGAAGGCGACATAGCCCGGCTCGAATTCGTACTGCACGATGTTGTCGAGCAGCGGAAAATGCGGCCCGCGGCCGCGCAGATGGGGCTTGCGAATGGTAGTCTCCCGTTTCTTTTCTTTCGTGATCGGGCGTTGTCGCACGATCAGCTCAATGATACGCGATCAAGCAGCAGCCCGGCGGCGATCGGCGGCAAGCCGCTGACATTCTTGCGCACCGGCACCAGCAGATCGGGGAAATAGCTGAAAATCACCGGCGTCTCGTCGAGCAACAGTTTCTGAATGTCGGAGGCGGCACTGCGTTGCGCGCCGACGTCGAGCGCCTTGAGATAGCTGGCGACCATACCGTCATAGGCCGGGCTCTTGAAATGCGCCGCATTCCACGGGCCGTCGCTGACCAGTGGGCTTTTCAAGAAGACGTTGGGCACGCTGCGATGCGCGTAGTCTGTGATGCCGAGCGGGCTGTCCAGCCAGTCCGACTGGCCGAACACCGCCTTGCCGTAATATTTGTCCTGGTCCTCGATGTTGAGCGAGATGCGCGCGCCGATCTCCTTGGCGAAGTTCTGGAACAGCTGCGCATAGCCGGGAATGTCGGAATAGCGCAGCGTGGTCAGCGTGATGTCGAAGCCGCTGGCGAGGCCCGCCGCTTCGAGCAACTGTTTGGCCTTGGCGATGTCCTGGACGCGCTGCGGCACCGTCTTGTCGGTCGCTGGGAAGGCCGGCGCAAACGGGCTGTCATTCCCGGTCGCCGCCATGCCGCGGCACAAGCCGTCGACCAGCTTGGAGCGGTCGATGCACAGCGCCAGCGCCTGGCGCACGCGCTTGTCGGTGAACGGGCCGGTGTCGCAGCGCATGTGAAGCTGGCGGTGCGCGGTCGAAGCGACGCGCAGCACGGTGATATCGGGGCTGTTCAGCACCACCTGGCTGACATCGAGCGGGACGGCATCGAGGATGTCGACCTCGCCGGCCTGCAGCGCCAGGATGCGCGGCTGCACGTCGCCGTAGAATTTGAACTCGAGCCGGTCGGGCAATGCCTTCTCGCCCCAATAGTCGGGGTTGCGGATAAAGGTCGCGCCAACCTTCGGCGTGTAGGTCTCCAGCCGGAACGGCCCGGTGCCTTCGAAAGTCTTTTCGTAATCGCCTTTGTAGCTCGCCGGCAGGATGACAGCGTTGTAATTGTCGATCGACACCGAATAAGGAAAGCTGCCATTTGGTGCATCGAGATGGAAGGCGACGGTGTGATCGTCGACCTTCTGCGTGCCACCCTTCGACAGCAGCCCCTTAAACACCGACAGCGCGTTCGAGGCGCCGTTGGGATCGGCCAGTCGGTCGAAGGTTGCGACGACATCGTCCGCCCTGAAGTCCTCGCCATTGTGGAATTTCACGCCCTTGCGCAGCTTGAAGGTCCATACGCTGCCATCCTCGTTCGGCGCCCAGCTTTCCGCCAGCACCGGCTTCAAGGTGAGGTCCGGCTGCGTGACGCAGAGAAATTCGGCGGTCTGGAAAACCAGCTGGTAGCTGCCGCTGTCATAGTATGTGACGGGATCGATGGCGCCGCCCGGCGTCGCCACGCCGGCGCGCACCGTGCCGCCCGGCTTGCCCTCGGCGCGCGTCTGCTGGGTGCCGAAGCCAGCTGCCGCGACAAGGCTGCCCAGGAACGGCAGGGAGAGGCCAAGCGCGCTGCCATGGCGCAGGAAATCGCGGCGGCCCATCCTGCCGGCCAGCAATTCGTCGACAGCGGAATTTTCGATTGCGGTGAGCGTTCTGCGAGCGTTGTCGATCATCCGGAAATGCTTGGGCATGGCTGGATTCCTCGCTGGTCTTGGGGCTCGGCCATCTAGTTCATTGTTGACTGCCGCCGGAAAGCGATATTTTTTGATAGGGGCCATCGAAATTTTCGATGCAAGAGGTGGGCATGGACACTGAAAATCTGCGCAGCTTTCTCGAAGTCGCCACGCATGGCAGCTTCACCGTCGCGGCCGGCCGGCTCAACCTCGCCCAGTCCACCGTCAGTGCGCGGATCAGGGGGCTGGAGGAGCAGTTGGGCCGCCGGCTTTTCGTGCGCGACCGCGATGGCGTCACGCTGACGCCGGCCGGCCGGCAGTTCCTGCCGCATGCCTCGTCGATCACCCGCACCTGGGAGCAATCGAGACAGGACATTGCCGTTCCCGATGGCTACGAGACCTTGCTGCGGCTGACCGCGCCTGCCTATCTCTGGGACCGCATCACCTCGCCATGGGTCGAGTGGATGCGCGCCAGGCGGCCGAACGTGGCGCTGCGGCTCGAAGGCAGCTTTCCGGACTCGGCGATCGACCAGCTGGCGGAAGGCCTGCTCGATATCTGCATCCTCTATCTGCCGCGGCCGCATCCCGGCATCGTCTACGAAACGCTGGCTGTCGATCAGGTCGTGCTTGTCCAGCATGCTGCGCAGACGAAGCCGTGGACCGAAAACTACATCCTGATGGACTGGGGACTGGAATTCCGCATCGAGCACGACCGCGCCTTTGCCGGCATGGTCAAGCCGGCCATATCGGCCGGGCTGGTCTTCATCGGCCTCCAGCATGTCCTGTCGCAGCAAGCCGCCGCCTATCTGCCGCTCAGCGCCGTCAGCGGCCATATCGAGCGCGGCGAAATGCGGCGCATCGACAACGCCCCGGTGTTCCAGCGGCCGATCTACCTCGCCTATCCCTCGAATCCCGTGTCTTCGGATGTTCTGGATGTCGCGCTCACAGGTCTGCGCACGCTGGCCAGGGACTGGGCCGAAGGGCAGGGCTTTTCAGAAGGTGACCGTGCTGTCAGCATGGCCGGTCAGATTTGACAGGCCCGGCCACGCGAGCGAGAGCGCTATGCCGGCTCGGCCACGACCGCTTTCTGCAGCCTCGCCAGTTCAGCGTAGGGAATGTGGCAGCGGATGGAATGGCCGGGCTGGGCCTCGCTGAGCGGCGGCTCCTGCTGCTCGCAGATCGGGCCGATCTTGCGCGGGCAGCGCGTGTGGAACACGCAGCCCGACGGGGGGTTGGTGGCGCTGGGGATTTCACCGTCGAGACGAATACGCGCCGTCTCGGTGTGGTCGAGTTTGGGCACCGCCGACAGCAGCGCTTCGGTGTAGGGATGATGCGGCCCGGAAAAGACGTCTTCGGACGGTCCGAGCTCCATGATGCGGCCGAGATAGAGCACGGCGATCTTGTCGGAGAGGTAACGCACCACGGCCAGATCGTGCGAGATGAAGATGTAGCTGACGTCTTCCTTCGACTGCAGGTCGGCGAGCAAGTTGAGGATCGCCGCCTGCACCGAGACGTCGAGCGCCGAGGTCGGCTCGTCGCACACCACGATGCGCGGATCGCCGGCGAAGGCGCGCGCGATGGCGACGCGCTGCTTCAGGCCGCCGGAGAGCTGGCGCGGCTTGACGGCGAGATGGCGGTCGGTGAGCCGCACCGAGCGGACGAGGTCGTTGAGACGAGCCTCCAGCGCCTTGCCGGAGAGGCCGGCCAATCGCTTCAGCGCGCGGCCGATCAGGTGGCGGATCGAATGCGAGCGGTTGAGTGCGGAGTCCGGATTCTGGAAGACGATCTGCATCGCCTTGATCTGGTCGTCGCTGCGGTTCTCCAGCCTGGGCGCCAGCGCCTTGCCCTCGAGCTCGATGGTGCCGCCGTCGTCGGGCGGCACCAGGCCGAGCAGCAGCCTGGCGAAGGTCGTCTTGCCGCTGCCGGATTCGCCGACCAGCCCGAGCGTCTCGCCGGGCCGCAGGTCGAGCGACACATCCTTGACGGCGCGCAGCGCGTGGCCATGGCTGGCATAGGTCTTGTTCAGCCCCGCGACCCGCAGCACCGGTGCGGCTGTCGCCTTTGGTGCTACCGCTACATCGCTGGGTGTCGTGCGTGGCAGCGCCTGCGCCTTGTCGTGATAGTGGCAGCGTGACAAGCGCCTCCCGCGTTCGTCACTCAGATCATAGAGCGGCGGCAATTCGGTGCGGCAACGGTCGTCGGCGAGCGCGCAGCGGTCGGCGAAGGCGCAGCCCTTGATGTCAGCCCCGATGCCCGGCAAAAAACCCGGAATGGTATCGAGCCGGCCCTGATCCTTGCGTTGGCCGCCGCGCGGCAGGCAGCGCAGCAGGGCGACCGTGTAGGGATGGCGCGGATCGTTGAATACAACCTCCGTCGGCCCTTCCTCGACCAGCATGCCGGCATAGAGCACGCCGACCCGGTCGCACATGTTGGAGACGACGGCGAGATTGTGGCTGATGAACAGGATCGAGGCCGACAGTTCCTGCCGCAGCTGCGCGATCAGGTCGAGCACTTCGGCCTCCACCGTCGCATCGAGGCCGGTGGTCGGCTCGTCAAGGATCAGCATCGAGGGATCGTTGGCCAGCGCCATGGCAATCGCCACGCGTTGCTGCATGCCGCCGGAAAGCTGGTGCGGGTAGCGCTGCATGACGCTGACGGGGTCGGAGATGCGCACGCGGTTCAGCATCGCAATCGCCCGGTCGGTGGCCGCTTGTCCCGAAATGCCGCCGAGTTCAAAAATCTCGGTCAGCTGACGGCCGACGCGGATCGACGGATTCAGCGCCTTGCCCGGGTCCTGATAGACCATGGAGACGCTTTCCGCGCGCGCCCGCCTGAGCGCCTCGGCGTCCAGCTTCATCACATTCTGGCCATCGAGGGAGATGGCGCCCCCGGTGATCGAGCCGTTGCGCGGCAGATAGCGCACGACGGTGAGCGCCACCGTGGATTTGCCGCAGCCGGATTCGCCGACCAGCCCATAGGCCTCGCCCTGGCCGATGGTGAGGCTGAGGTTGCGCAGCACCGCGCGGTTGCGGCCGGCGACGCGGTAGGCGACCGACAGATCGGTGAGTTCGAGTGCGTTTTCGGCCTTGGCGGAGTTAGTCATTGAGCGCTCCGTGAACGCCGTCGGCCGCCAGATTGACGCCGATCACCAGCGAGGCGATGGCGAGCGCATCGAACAGCACCGTCCACCAGAAGCCGCCGCCGATCATGCCGTAATTGTTGGAGATCGACAGCCCCCAGTCGGGGGAGGGCGGCTGGATGCCAAAGCCCATGAAGGAGAGCGTGGCGACGGCGAAAATGGCATACCCGAGCCGCACGGTGGTTTCGACCAGGACCGGCGGGATGACGTTGGGCAGGATCTCGACGAACATCGTATGCAGTGCACTTTCATGCCGAAGCTGTGCGGCGGCGACATAGTCGAGCTCGCGCTCGGCCAGCACCGCCGAGCGCACGGTGCGCGCGATGATCGGCGCGAAGCTCAGGCCGATGACGACGATGACGGTCGTCTTCGAGGTGCCGAGCGCCACGATCGCCAGCAGCGCAACGATGACCACCGGGATCGCCATGAAAGCTTCGAGGATGCGGCTGACGACATCGTCGACGAGGCCGCGAAAATATCCGGTCAACAACCCAAGCGCCGTGCCGGCCACTGTCGCCAGCAAGGTTGCCAGCGGTGCGACGGTCAGGATGTCGCGCGAACCGACGATGACGCGCGAGAAGACGTCGCGGCCGATCTGGTCGGTGCCGAACCAGTGTTCGAAAGAGGGCGGCGCCAGCGCGTTGATGATGTCGTCCGCAAGTGGATCATAAGGTGCGAAATGCTCGCCGAACAGCGCACAGGCAACCCAGAACAGCACGATGGCGAAACCGACAAGGAATGTTCGCGAGCGCAACAGCGAGAAAAAGACCTCCGCCAGCGGGCCGCGCCGGCGCGTGTCGTCTGGTGTCGGAGAGCTGGTTTGGACGGCGCTCATTGATCTGACCCCAGACGGATACGCGGATTGAGCACGGAATAGAGGAAGTCGGCGACAAGGGTGGCCACGGCATAGACGATGCCGATGGTGAGGATGCCCGACTCCAGCATCGGGAAATCCTTGCCGCGCGCGGCGGTGAAGATCAGCGAGCCGATTCCCTGATAGCGAAACAGCGTTTCGATGACGACAAGGCCGCCGATGAGGTAGCCGGTCTGCGTCGCGATGACAGTGATGGTCGGCAGCAGCGCGTTGCGCAGCACATGCCGCCAGATCACCGTGCGCCAGGGCAGGCCCTTCAGCACGGCCGTTCGCGTGTAGTCGGAATCGAGCGCCTCGATCATGCCGGAGCGTGCCATGCGGGCGATGTAGCCGAACAGCACCAGGAACAGCGGCAGCGAGGGCAGGATCAGGTAATAGAGTTGCGTGAAGAAGCCGGCATCGCGCGGCCATGCGGCCGAGATCGGCAGCCAGCGCAGCCACACGCCGAAGATCAGGATCAGGATGATGCCGGTGACGAATTCCGGCAGCACCGTCACCGACAGGCCGCCAAGGCTGATGATGCGATCGAGCGGCCGGTTGAGGTTGAGCGCTGCAACGACGCCGCCGAGGATGCCGATCGGCACCACCAGAACGAAGGCGACCGCCGCCAGCTTCATCGAATTGCCGAGCGCATCGATGACGAAAGGCGCGACCGGTGAGCGGAAGATGTAGGACGTGCCCATGTCGCCCTGGACGAAATTGGAGATCCAGCTCCAATACTGCGCCAGCAGCGGACGATCGACACCGAGCGTGTGATTGAGCGTGTTGACCGCGCGCTGGTCTGCGAACGGACCCAATATTGCGCGCCCGACATTGCCGGGCAGCACCTGGCCGCCCAGGAACACCATGATGCTGAGCAGGAACAGCGTGACGAGCGACAGCGAGACACGCCGGACAAGAAAGGAGAGAATGGCTAGGACTCCTTGTGGAGCCAGCCCCCATGCGGGAGCTGGCTGTTAGAGGATTGGCTTTTCCTTTCCGCTCAGGCCTTCGATGCCTTATCGAGGAACAGCTGCGACATGGCGGTCGGCTGTACGCCGGCCACGCCCTTCGCCGTCGCCGTCAGATAGTCGTAGAAATAGCCGAAGATGACAGGCGTTTCCTCGAGCAGCAGCTTCTGGATCTTGCCGGCGTCGGCCTTCTGCGCCTCGAGGTCAAGGGCCGCGATGTAGCTGGTCGCCAGCGCGTCATAGTCCTTGTTCTTGAAGTGTGCCGCGTTCCAGGTGCCTTCACTCTTCAGCGGTGCCGCGAGATAGACATTCGGCACGCCGCGGTGACCATAGTCGGTGATGCCCATCACCGAATCCAGCCAGTTCGACTTGCCGAACACCGCGTCTCCGTAATAGCCGCTCTGGTCGAGGATGTTGAGGTCGAGTTGGACACCGATCTCCTTGACCCAGTTCTGGATGAGCTGGGCGTATTCAGGGATTTCCAGGTAGCGTTCGGTGGTCAGGGTTATCTTGAAGCCCTGGCCAAGGCCGGCTGCTTCCATGAGCTGCTTGGCCTGGGCGATATCCTGCTTGCGTTGCGGCACGCTCGTATCGGTCGAAGGATAGACGGCGGCGAATGGGCTGTCATTGCCCAGAGCAGAGCGTCCCTTCATGAGGCCGGCGGCCAGCTTGTCGCGATCGAGGCAGAGCGCAATGGCACGGCGCACGCGCGCATCTTTCAACGGACCCTCGTCGCAGCGCATGTGCAGTTGCTGATGGGCCGACGACTTCAGGCTGATGATGTCGACGTTCGGATCGTTGAGCAGAGCGACACCGGCCAGCACCGGCATCTGGTTGATGATGTCGACCTGGCCGCCCTGCAGCGCCAGGATCTGCGGCTGCATGTCGGTGAAGAAGGTGAACTCGGTGCGTTCCGGCAGCGCCTTCGGCCCCCAATAGTCCTCGTTGCGGACGAAGGACGCACCGACCTTTGCCGTGTATTTCTCTATTTTGAACGGCCCGGTGCCGTCGAAGCTCTTCTCGTAGTCGCCCTTGTAGCTCGCCGGGATGATGACGGCGTTGTAGTTGTCGGATGACAGCATGTAGGGGAAGTTGCCGTTCGGCGCATCGAGGTGGAATTCCACCGTGTAGTCGTCGACCTTCTTGGAAGCGCCCTTCTGCAGGATGCCGGTGAACACCGACAGCGCGTTGGACGAGTTTGCCGGGTCGGCGAGGCGGTCGATGCTGGCCACGACGTCGTCGGCCTTCATCTCGCCGCCGCTGTGGAATTTTACGCCCTTGCGCAGCTTGAAGGTCCAAACAGTGCCATTGTCGTTCGGCTTCCAGCTTTCGGCCAAGGCCGGCTGAAGAACGAGGTCAGGGCCGTCGACGCAAAGAAATTCGGCAACCTGCTGCATGACCAGCAGGCCGCCTGCGTCAGCGATGGTGACCGGGTCGATGGTTGCCGCCGGCACGCTGCTGGCGACGCGGATGGTGGCGCCGGGCGCGCCCTGGGCGCGCGCCAGCGACGGCATGCCGCCGAGGCCGGCTGCCATGCCGATACGGCCCAGCAACGGCAGCGACAGGCCAAGCAGGCTGCCGTGGCGGACGAAGTCGCGGCGGCTGACCCTGCCGTCGACAAGGCCGTCGATCAGGTGATTTTCAAGCGGCGAGCGATTGCGCCGGATCAGGTCGAGAATGCTATAGTTCTTGCTCATGGGTTTTTACCCTTTCCCCTGTTTCTTATGGTTGACGAAATTTCGTGGATTGCTCCATTTTCCGGTCGCCAGAGAGGCCTGTCGACCGGAACCTTAGCATGCGGTTTTGTCCGGTCCATCCAGTCGTGGCGTGGACGCGCCGGCTTCCTGGCTGCACGGCTTCCACCGTCTTTGTCCAACCTTCCCGACCGAAGTCGCAGCGGCTGGCTTCTCGTCTCTTGGCCGCTTGTCTTGGCCGCTTGTCGTCATCTAGTTCAGCGGCAAACGGCGATAGGTCCCGGGCTTTGCCGGGTCATGATACTTGTTGCACGGTCCTTTCTCGGTAAAGTCTCTGTGACAGGCAGCGAGGTTTTCGCGCGACAAGGTGACGCCGAGACCGGGACCTTCCGGAACGCGCACGACATTGTTCTTCGGCGAAAACGGCCCTTCCTCGGTGACATCCATGGGCAGCATGCGAAACAGCGACTGGTTCGGCTCCCTGATCCAGCCGAGTGCCGCGCACAGGTGCAGATAGGCGGCACTGCCGATACCGCTGTCGCCGCTGTAGCACCAGAAATCGATGCCGGCGTGCTCGCAGGCGCCGACGAAGCGGAGCATGCGGCCGATGCCGCCATGCGTTGTCGGGTTGCCGACGAAAGCGTCCGGCACCTTGGTTTCCATGGCACGCGCAATGTCGATGTTGTGGGTCGAGAACGGGATCGAGCAATGGCGCCGCAGCTCGCGCATCTCCTCGATGGTCGCCACCGGATCCTCCCAGTTGCGCACGCCCAACTCTTCCAGCGGCCGCGCTAGGCGACGCGCGGTGCTGAGCGAATAGGCCTGGTTGGAATCGATGCGGATCATCACATCGTCGCCGAGCTTGCGACGGATCAGCTCGATCATCCTGAGCGAGATTTTCGGATCCTCGGTCGAGAACTTGCCTTCGAAGAAGGTCGTTCCGTGCGTCTCGTGCAATTCGACGCAATAATCGGCAACTTCTTCCGGCGTCGTCTCGCCCTTCACCTTTGGTCCATCACCGCGCAGCGAAAAATAGTCGGTGAACGGGATGTCCTTGCGCACTGCGCCGCCAAGCAACAGGTAGAGCGGCTGGTTCCACGCCTTGCCGCGCAGGTCCCACAACGCCATCTCGATGGCGCCGAAGGCCATGATGCGGGTGCGGTCGTTGATCGACTGCACGCCGGTCCAATAGGGCAGGCAGACATGCTCGGCGCCGGCGATGTCGAACGCATCGCGGCCGACCAGCCGTGGCGCGAGGACATCGTTGATGATCGCCGCCGCTCCCGGCGTCGGTGCTTCGCCAAGGCCGATCAGCCCATCCTCGGTCTCGACCTCGATAATGGTCGGCGAAAACCCGTCGAGTTCGCCGAACACCCAGGCATAGGGCGCCTCGAGGCGCAGATTGATCGGCGTGGCTTTGATGCTGCGGATTTTCATCTCAGCGGCCGACTTCGAAGAAAGGTTTCCCGAGCAGATCGGGAACGACGTCGATGCCAAGGCCGGGTCCGTCCGGAATGCCCATGCGGCTGCCGGTGACCGGTGGCATGTTCGACGCCGTGCGCACCGTCACCCACTCATGGAAGGCAATCGCATGCAGGCGGCGCTCTTCCGGCGTCGACAACGACAGATGCGCCATGGCCGCGGTGTCGATCTCGGCGCCGCCCGTGTCCTCGACCGTGATCATGAAGCCGAGGTCGACGGCAACGTCGCGGATCTGGCGCGTCTTCGTCACGCCGCCAAGGCGCGAGATCTTCAGGGTCAGCCCGTCGGCCGCGCCCTGGCGGTGGATTTCCAGCATCGCCTCGAGCGAGGTGACGGATTCGTCGAGCACCATCGGCTTGTCGAGCATGCGGCGAACCGACATGTTCTCGTCGATCGTCGTACAGGGCTGCTCGAACGTGTAGTCTATGCTGCGCGTGGCGTCGGCGAACTGGCGCGCCTGGTAGGGCGTCCAGCCGGCATTGGCGTCGCAGAAGATGACCGTGCCTTTCGGCACCGAAGCGGCGACCGCGGTGACGCGTTCGATGTCGTCATGGACATTGCCGCCGACCTTGACCTGTAGCCGGTGGAAGCCGTCCTTGACGATGCGCTTGGCAAGTGCTGCCATGGCGTCGACGCTGCCGTGCGTGACGACCTTGTAGAGTTCGGCCGTCTCGCTCTCCTTGCCGCCCAGCAGCGTTACCAGCGGCACGTCGGCGGCTCGTGCCGCCAGATCCCAGCAGGCCATGTCGAGCGCCGACTTGATGTAGGGATGGCCCTTGAACACCGTATCCATCAGCCGCCCGATGCTTGCCAGCCCGCGCGGATCGTGGCCGATAAGGTGCGGCGCGATTTCGGGCACGCCGGCGCGGGTGCCGGCCGGGAAGGCTGCCGAATAGAAATTGCCGAGCGGCGCCATCTCGCCCCAGCCGGTAAGGCCGCTGTCGGAGGTGATCGACACGATCACCGCGTCGAAAGCGTTGGCCTCGCGCCCCTTCGACATGCGGTATGGCCCGTCCACGAAGGGCTGCACGACATGGTAGGCCTTGATGGTTTCGATCTGCACGTGTCTTGTCCGCTGTCTGTGATGTTGGGAACGGGTCAGGCGCCCCTCGACGGGCGTTGTTCGAGGCCGCACGCGTAGGCAAGCAACTCCTCGAAATCGAGATCGATGTGCTCCCTGGCATGGCGCTGGGCGGCACGCATGTCCTTGCCCTTCAGCAACCGCACATAGGTTTCATGAACGTCTTCGGCCGGAACCGGCTCATTGCGGGCATGTTGGTGGAGCGCAAAATACATCCGCAGCCGGCTGGTCAGCCGCTGCCAGGTTTCCAGCAGCACCGAATTGTCGGCCCATTCGTAGATCAGGCCATGCAGTTGCAGCGCGGTTTCGATTCGGCGTGTCGTGTCCAACGCACGGGTCGCCTGCTTCACGGCTTCGTGGCGCCGGTCGAGCTCGTCGAAGAAGCGCTGGTCGCGCAGCGGCCACGCCCGCTCGATGGCCAGCTCGTCCATCACCTTGTTGAACGAATAGGCATCGTCGATGTCCTTGGCTGTGACCTCGATGACAAAGGTGCCGGCATAGGGAATGCTGGTCAGGATGCCTTCCTGCACCAGCTCGCGCATTGCCTCGCGCAACGGCGCGCGGCTGACCCGCATTTGTTCGGAAATCCGCAGCTCGTTGAGCTTCTGGCCGGGTGCGAGCTGCCCGGTCAGGATCGCGCGCCGCAACAGCGCGACGATCTCGGCGCGTCGCGTCGTGTCCGCAATCGGACTGAAATCCGCTTTCGCCATTCGGCCGCTCCCAGGGAAATCGAAAGCAAGACAAGCAGATTGTCGACAATCTAACAAGAGGTCATCTTCGGATTCTTGGGGCCGCTGGCATATTGCCTCTTCGGTCTCAGGCGGCGCGGCCGTAGAAGCCGACGCGCTCCTCGGCGCTAAACATCACGCCGGGCTTCTCATAGTAGGAAAACACCGCGATCATGCGCTCTCGCTCGCCTTCGACGGTGGTGACGCGATGCGCGGTGTTCTTGCCGCGGAAGACATTGAGTGTGCCCGGTTTCATGCACAGGATCTTGGAATCGGGGTCGCGCCCTTCCAGCAGCCTTGCGACGCCGTCATAGTTGGGATTGTCGTCCGACCTCAGATCGGTGCGGTATTCGAGGTCGCCGCCACGCTCCGCTGCCTGCAACAACAGCGTCGTCGTGAATTCGGAACGATCGAAATGCCAGTTCAAAGCCTCGCCGGCGCGATAGGCCATGACGTTGGTACGGGCCAGGGGATCCTGCATGACATGCAATCTGGGCTTGCCCATCGTCGCTGCCAGGAAGCGCAGTAGCGGTTCGTATTCGTAGATGGCGAGCACGACACTGCCAGGAATCTGGTCGGCACAGACGGTGTGACTGATGGTCTCCACCTTGCGCAGCGCCGGATGGTCGGGTGCAAGCTCGGGAATGTCAGGCTTGAAGTAGATGTTGTGCATGCGCTTGTGCACATGCGAGCGCGCGGCCATCACCGGCTGGATTTCGCGCACGGCTTGTTCCGCCACGCCGGGGCGCAAAAACCCTTCCAGATTGAACATGCCGTCGGCTTCGAGCGCGGCGACGGATTGTTCGACAAGGCGCTGCCATTCGGCGCTGCCTTCGCGGTCGAGCGGATAGCGGTTGAGATCGAGGATGTCTTTCATCGTCACGGCTCCGAAGGTTGTGAGCTTATGAGACGGCAAAAAAATCTTTCTCTCAACGTCGAAAATAGTTAGGATTGGCCAAGAAAAACTTACGGACTTGATGTGGAACGGTTGCCGCCGCTGAATGCGATCAAGGCTTTCGAGGTTGCGGCGCGTGCCGGCAGCTTCACTTTGGCCGCCTCTGAACTCGGCGTATCGTCGGCGGCGGTCAGCCAGCAGATCCGCAATCTCGAAACCTGGTTCGGCAAGCAGTTGTTCGTGCGCAGCGGCAACCGCATCGCGCTCACCGATGCCGGCCACGCCATCTATCCGCAGACAGCGAAAGCTTTAGGAGACATCGCCGCCATAGGCCAGCGCATGCTGGAGGGCGGGGTGCGGACGCGTCTGGTCGTCAGCGTGCCGTTCTCGCTGGCCGAACTGTGGCTGGCGCCGAGGCTGGCGGTACTTCTCGATGCCTTCCCGCAGATGGCGATCGACGTTCGGGTCGAGGACGATCCGGTCGACCTGATGCGCCAGAACATCGACCTGCGCATCAGCTATGGCGATTATCACTATCCCGGGTTGAAACTTGTTCGTCTCGTCCATGACGACGTCCTGCCGGTCTGTGCTCCGGAATTCTGGCACCGGCACGGCAATGGCGATCCCAGTCTGGCGGATTTGCACGAGAGCCAGTTCATCCACACCAATTGGGGGCCGAACTATGCCTCGCACCCGACCTGGGCGGACTGGTTCGCGGCATCCGGCGGCAGTCGCTCGCCCGACCCGTCGCACGGGCGGCGCGTCGGCCTGTCCAGCCTTGCGATCGCCTCGGCAAGGCTCGGCCTGGGCATCGCGCTTGGCCAGCGGGTCATGGCGCGCGCCGATCTGGAGGCCGGTCGGCTGATTGCGCTCTCCTCCGTCTCGGTGCGCCTCGGGCATCCCTACTGTGCATTTATGCCGCCGGCCAAGGCCGACCGCGCCGATGTTGCCGGTCTGGTGGAACTGCTCAGTCGAGCGGCGCCCGCGACCTGTGGGAAGGTCGGGGCGCCGCGCTGAAGCCGGATCCTGACGGGGGTGTTCAGGTGGCCGGCTTTTCCGGTATCGGCGATACAGGCGCTCCGGGTCCGATCTTCTGGAGGTTGCCCGTGATCACCTGGTCGCCCTCGGCGACGCCGCTGAGGATGGCGACCTGATCGCCGCTCGTCGGTCCGAGCGAAACCAGCCGCTGGTCGACGGTGTTGCCCTTGCCGACGACATAGAGATATTTGCCGAGCTGGCTCGAGCCCAGCGCCGTCTGCGGCACCATCAGCGCGTCGGCCTGCTCTCTCACATGCAGCCGGACACGAACATATTGGCCGGGCAGCAGCGTGAACTTGCCGTTACCGATCGTTGCGCGCGCCGTGATCGTGCCGGTCGAGCGGTCGACCGAATTGTCGATGAAGGTAAGCTCGCCCTTTTGGCTGGCCTCGGTCTGGCCGGGGAGCAGCACCTCCACTTCGATCGGGCCGTTCGCACGGGCTTGCTCGATCTCGGCCAGATCCGTCTCGCTCGGGTTGAAGGTGACGTAGATCGGATCGAGTTGCACCAGCGTGTTCAGCACGGTGCCGGCAACGCTGACCAGCGTTCCGACCGAAGCCTGGTTGCGGCCGAGACGCCCGGCAAACGGCGCCCGGATTTCGGCATAGCCCAGATTGAGTTCGGCTGTGCGGACCGCCGCTTGGTTGACCGCCAGCGACGCCTGCGCTTCGCGCAAGGTGCTGGTGCGCTGGTCGAAGCCGTCCTTGGCGAGGTAGCCGCTCTTGGCGAGCTCGGTGCCGCGACCGAGATTGGACCGGGCATAGTCGAGCGTCGCCGTGTCGCGCTGCACTTGCGCCTTGGCCTGGTCGAGAGCCGCCTGGAAGTCGTCAGGCGAGATCTTGTAGAGAAGGTCGCCTTGCCGGACGTCGACGCCGTCGGCTGCGGTCTGCTCCTGCAGATAGCCCGGAATCCTGGCCTGCAAGGTAATGCTGCGGATCGGTTCCGTCCGCGCGGCATAGTCCAGGTAGATCGGGATCGTCTTCTTGACGACATTGACCACCGGCACAGGCATGACGAATGCCGCCGGAGCAGGCGTCGCCGCGGCCGTGCCGGCATTGAGGCTGAGATTGCCCATGTCGAGCAGATGAACGCTAGCCACCGAGATCGCTCCCAGCGCGACAGCCGTTCCCAACGCGATTTTCCATTTACGCATGATCAGTCTCCAATCTTATTCGGCCGCTTCCGCCAGGGGCGGGATAGCGTGCTCACTCGTTGGTTCATTGTCTTGAGAGGCGGGCTCGTCACTGCCGCGGCGTTCCCGCAGCTGTTCGATGACCGCGTAGAACACCGGCACGAACACCAGCGACAGGATGGTCGCCGCGACCATGCCGCCGAACACGGTGGTGCCGATCGACTGCCGGCTTGCCGCACCGGCGCCGGTCGCAAACATCAGCGGCAGCACGCCGAGGATGAAGGCGAAGGCCGTCATCAGGATCGGCCGCAGCCTGAGCCGTGCCGCCTCCATCGCCGCGTCGACGATGCTGAGGCCTTCCTCGCGCCGTCGCCTTGCGAACTCGACGATCAGGATCGCGTTCTTGGCCGCCAGGCCGATCAGCATGACGAAGCCGATCTGCGAGTAGACGTCGATCTGCATGCCGCGCAGCAACAAGGCCACGAAGGCGCCGAACAGGGCCAGTGGCACCGCCAACAGCACCATGAACGGCATCGCCCAGCTCTCATACTGCATCGCCAGGATCAGGAAGACGAAGACGATGGCGAGGCCGAAGACGACGGACGCGATCGATCCTGCCTTGAGCTCCTGGAAGGTGATGCCGGTCCATTCGAAACCGAAATCCCTTGGCAGCGCAATGGCGGCGGCCCGTTCCATCGCGGCAACCGCCTGGCCTGAGGAAAAGCCGGGTGCGGCACCGCCATTGATCGAGGCCGAGGCATTGTTGTTGTAATGCGGCACGGTCTCCGGGCCGACGAAGGGCACGAGTTTGCCCAGCGTCGAGAGCGGCACCATGCCGCCGGAGGCATTGCGCACATAGAGCCGCGAAATGTCGGCGGCACCCGCACGTGCATCCTTGTCGGCCTGGATGGTCACCCGGAAGGTGCGGCCGAACAGGTTGAAGTCGTTGACGTAGAGCGAGCCGAGATAGATCTGCAGCGTGTTGAAGACATCGGGCAGGTTGAGGCCGAGCAGTTTGGCCTTGCTGCGGTCGAGGTCGTAGTTGAACTGCGGCGTCGAGGTCGAGAACGGCGAGAACAGCTGCTGCGGGTTGATTTCCGGCTGCTTGCGCGCCTCGGCGATCACGGCTTGCGTCGCATCGTTGAGGGCTGAACTGCCGCGGCCGGTCAGATCCTCGACGACGAATTCGAAGCCGCCTGTGGTGCCGATACCCGGGATAGACGGCGGATCGAAGCTCAGCGCGAAAGCTTCCGGGATCTGCATCAGCTTGCCGCGCACATCGGCGACGAGCTTCGATGCGCTCTGGTCGGGGCCGCGCTCCTCCCAGGGCTTCAGGATGGCGAATTCGACCGCCGAATTCGACTGCGCCGCACTGGTCAGGAAGTTCAGGCCGCTGATCGAGCCGACTATCTCGACGCCGGGCGTCGCCTGCAGGATGTCGCGCGCCTTCTGCGCCACCGCGTCGGTGCGTTCCAGCGACGCGCCGTCGGGCAACTGGATGACGACGAAGAAATAGCCCTGGTCCTCGACCGGAAGGAAGGTCGAGGGCAGCCGCTGCCAGACGAAGTAGGTGGCGACCAGGCCGGCCGCGAACAGGCCGAGCATGATCCAGCGCAAGCGGATGAGAATGCGTACGCCATTGGCGTAGGCGTGCGATAGCCTGTCGAAGCCGGTGTTGAACCAGCGGAACGGGGCGAACTGCGTCTCGCCGCGATGGCGCAGGAAGGCCGCACTGAGCGCGGGACTGAGCGTCAATGAGTTGAAGGCGGAGATACCGACGGAGATCGCCACGGTCAGCGCGAACTGGTTGTAGAGCTTGCCGGAGACGCCGGGAATGAAGGCGACCGGCACGAACACCGCCATCAGCACCGCGGTGGTGGCGATGATCGGTCCGGTGACCTCGCGCATTGCGGCCTTGGTCGCCGCAAGCGGCTTGAGCCCGGCCTCCAGCTGTCGTTCGACATTCTCAACCACGACGATGGCGTCGTCGACGACGAGGCCGATCGCTAGCACCATGCCGAGCAGGGAGAGCATGTTGAGCGAGAAGCCGAGCATCTCCATGACGACCAGCGTCGCCACCAGCGACACCGGAATGGCGATGGTCGGGATGATCGTCGTGCGCCAGCTTTGCAGAAAGAGGAACACCACGGCGACGACCAGCACCAGCGCTTCGCCGAGCGTGATCAGCACGTCATGCATGGATGCCGAGACGAAGCGCGTCGTGTCGTAGTGCATCGCATAGGACACGCCCTTCGGGAAGCGGCCCGACAGCTCCTGCATCTTGTCCTTGACGCGCTGCTGCAGATCGAGTGCGTTGGAGCCGGGCATCTGGTAGACGGCAAGCACCACGGTCGGGTCCTTGCCGAAGAAGGCCGACGACGAATATTGCAGCGCGCCGAGCTCGATGCGGGCGACGTCGCGCAGCCTGACCAGCGAGCCGGTGTCGGTGTTGGCGCGCACGACGATGTCGCCGAATTCCTTTGGATCGCTCAACCGGCCGACGGCGTTGACCTGCATCTCGAAGGCGGTGCCAGCCGGGGCCGGCGATTGGCCAATCTTGCCGGCCGCCACCTGGACATTCTGCTCGGCGATGGCGTTCTGCACATCGACGGCGGTGATGCCGAGATTGGCGAGCTTGTCGGGATCGAGCCAGACGCGCATCGAATAGCGCCGCTCGCCGAAGATCTGCACATCGCCGACGCCGGGCAGGCGCTTCAGCGGATCGACCACCTGCAGATAGGCAAGATTGCTCAGCGCCACCGGATCGACCGAACTGTCGGGCGAAGTCAGGTTGACGATGAGGACGAAGTTCGGGTTTTGCTTCTTGATCGTCACGCCGCCCTGGTTGACGATCGCCGGCAGCGACGAGGCGGCCTGCGAGACGCGGTTCTGCACGTCGACGGCGGCGGTGCTCAGCGAATAGCCGACATCGAAGGTGATGGTGATGGTCGAGGAGCCGTCATTGGAGCTCGTCGACGACATGTAGGTCATGCCCTGCACGCCGTTGATCTGCTGCTCCAGCGGCGTCGTCACCGTATCGGCCACCACTTGTGCGCTGGCGCCTGGATAGTGGGCGCTGACCACGACCTGCGGCGGCGTGATGTCGGGAAACTGCGAGACGGGCAGCAGGAAATAACAAATCGACCCGGCGAGCACCATGATGATGGCGATCGCCGAGGCGAAGATCGGACGGTGGATGAAAAAGTTTACCACGAGACGCAAGCCTCCCCGGCTGCTCTTGCCCGCCCGAAGGCGCTGGCGACGCTGGACAGTCTTTGACCGCGCTTGTCACCGAGGTCGTCCCGCGAATGCAGCAACGGCACCTCGTTGCGCTGCGCATCGGCAAGCGAGCGCAGCATCGTCTCGAAGGCGCGCGGGTCGACGCCATCGGCTTTCATGACCAGCCGGATCATCGGATCCCGGACGGCCTCATCTATGGTAAGATCGCGGCGCTGTGGCATTGGCCGGCTCCTTGTCTGTCGATTCGCAGCCCATGTTCGCGAACCGTTTTTAATCTCTTCACCGGCCGAGGCCGCATGATTGGCAGTTTCTCGCCCCTCTCGTCTGGCAGGGCCGTTCACGGCCTTGTTATTGACGGTGGACGATATAGGTGTTACCAGTAAGTAACATTCTGGAAGTTACAGACCGGTAACACCCTAGTCAAGAGGTGGCCGAGGGTTTTTTGGAAACGAAAGGAGATCATGATGACAGACGGCATCGTGGAGCGCTCTCGTCCCCGGGATCGGATCCTGGAGACGGCACGCGACATGTTCCACAAGCATGGCATCAAGGGCGTCGGCGTCGACGCCATCACCGAAGCTGCCGGCACGAACAAGATGACGCTCTATCGTCACTTCGAATCCAAGGACGAACTGATCGTCGAATGCCTGCGCGCCAATGCGGCCAAGGCCGGCGCTATGTGGGATGCGTTCGATGCCGAATTTCCTGGTGACAAGCTTGCGCAGCTGCATGCCTGGGTTCGCAAGGCGGCTGCCATGCTCAATGCCGACGGGCGCGGCTGCGACATGGCCAACGCCGCCGCTGAACTGACCGAGCCGGACCATCCGGCCAGGCTGGTGATCAAGGAACTCAAGGAAGCCCAGCGCGAGCGCCTTGTGACGCTATGTCGGGACGCGGGCATCGGCCAGGCTGAACTGCTCGCCGATACGCTGTCGCTTCTGCTCGAGGGTGCGCGGGTCAGCGTGCAGACCGTGGGTTCGGAAGGTCCGAGCACGCAGTTCGTGCGCATGGCTGAAGGATTGATCGCTTCTTTCCGGGGCGCTGCCGCCGGTTGAGATCTGCCACGATTGTTGGCGGTTTACGGCTCTATGACGGAGGGCCGCTCACGCATTTACCCGGGCGGTATGGGACTTCCGACGGCTGAACGAAAAAAGCCCGCTGCCGGGAGGAGGTGGCAGCGGGCTCGATTTTCGAATGTGGCGCGGGAGGAGGTGCACCCCATTCAGCGTCGGCATCGCATCTGGGAGGAGTAGATGGCCGACAACCAGAACCTACGAGTTGCCCAACGATTCGGCAACAAAGAAACTTGCATAGCTGCTGTGCAGATTTGCCGTGCCAATTATCGTACAAATCCGGAAACCCGGTTTAGCCAAGCCATTTCGCATTACTGCACCGGGACGTTTTCCCTGAAGATCAAGCGCGGTTCGATGAACTTGCGCGTCAGATAGGGTGCCGAGGAGGCAATCGAGCCGAGCAGGCGAATGACCGACTGTTCCGCGATCAGCCTGGCATTCTGGTCGATGACGACATCGAGCAGGTCCTCGACGAGATGACCGCGCGTGTCCTTGGTCAAGTCGTGGCAGATGAACACCGGCTTGCGGTTCGGCCTAGCCTCGCGGATCGCCTTTGCAACGCCCGAATGTCCAGCTCCGACGCAATAGATGCCGAGCAGCTCCGGCTCGTCGTGCAGCGCCTTCATGGTCTCGGTGTAGCTGGCATCGGGCTCGTCGTTGACCTCGACGGCGCTGCTGACGGTCAGATTGGGAAACTCCTCACTGAGCACCGAGCGGAAACCCATTTCGCGTTCCTCGTGGCCGCGATAGGAACGTGAGCCGACGACCATCGCCAGATGACCGATGCGGCCGCCAAGGAAGCGTCCCATCAGCAGCGCCGCCGTTCGTCCCGCCACCCGGTTGTCGATGCCGACATAGGCCGCGCGCGGTGCCGCCGGAACATCGGACACCAGCGTCACCAGGCGCATGCCGGCATCGACGATGTCGCGCAGGATGTTGCGCGTACGCGGATGATCGACGGCGATGACACCGACGCCATTGGCCCTGAGCGAAAGGTTTTCGACAGCGCTCTGCAGCGCGTTCGGCGAGATACCGGCGAGGTTATGGATCCGGCACGAGGCAACAAGCGGCAGGCGCGCCGCGTAGTCCTCAATGTGCCCGGCGAGATCGCGCATGAAGGCATTGCTGCCGATCGGCAGCAGGAATTCAAGGTGGGCGGGCCGCGACGGTAGCGTCACCTGATCGGCGACCGGCAGATAGCCGACTTGCTTGGCCGCCTCCATGACGCGCTGGCGGTTGGCCGCACTCGCACCCGGCCGGTTGTTGAGCACCCGGTCGACCGTTGCGGTCGATAGCCCGCAGCTACGAGCGATATCGGAGACAGTGGCTTTCATGCCGTAACCCACAGCCCGCAGTTGCATGCGGTATCCGAGACTGTGGCTTTCATGCTGCAATCCTGTTCGCCATGCGATGGCGCGTCAGACAAGCGATGCGATCTGACGTGACGGGTGATTGCTGCCTATCACCATTCTCAGTGCGATGGCTTGCCATCGGCGATGGCATCGCGGATCTCCTTGTCCGACATGCCGGTGATGATCCGTTCGACCTCCGCCACGCTGGTCTTCTTGGGGTCTATGTCGTCAGCAACCACCTTGCCCCGGCGCATGACCACGATGCGGTCGACCACCTGGAAGACATGGTGGATGTTGTGGGCGATGAAAATGCAGGAATGGCCGGAATCGCGGGCGCTGCGCACGAAGCTCAGCACACCCTGTGTTTCGGCGACGCCGAGATTGTTGGTCGGCTCGTCGAGAATGATCAGGTCGCTGTCGAAATGCATGGCGCGCGCGATCGCCACCGCCTGGCGCTCGCCGCCGGAGAGCGAGCCGATCGGCGTCGTCGGCGGGATGTTCTTCGAGATGCCGACCTGCTTGAGCAAGTCGCGGGCAACCGTGTTCATCGCGTCCTGGTCCATCCGGTTGAGAAAGCGCGGCGGCTTGATCGGCTCGCGGCCGAGGAACAGATTGCGGGCGATCGACAATTGCGTGACCAGCGCCGAGTCTTGGTAGATGGTCTCGATGCCGTGGGCGATGGCGTCGCTGGTGCTGCGCAGGCTTACCTTCTTGCCGCGGATGAAGATATCGCCGCTGGTCAGCGGAACGGCACCCGAGAGCACCTTGATCAGCGTCGACTTGCCGGCGCCATTGTCGCCGAGCAAGCCGACGATCTCCCGTTCATTGACGTGGAAATTGGCATCCTCCAGCGCCTGCACGCGGCCGTAGGACTTGCGGATGTTCATCATGCGGATCAGTGGCTCGGCCATGGTTCAAGTCCCTGCCTGATGCCGGCGTTCCAGCCATGAATGCAGCGCCATCATGCCAAGGATGATAGCGCCGATGAAGATGTTGTAGGCAAGGCCGGGCACGCCGATCAGCACGATGCCGTTGCGCATCACGCGCAGTATCAGGATGCCGAGCACGGTGCCGATGATCGTGCCGCGCCCGCCGGTCAGCGCGGTTCCGCCGATCACCACCATGGCGATGACTTCCAGTTCATAGCCGGTGCCGCTGTTGGGATTGGCCGCCGAGGTGCGCAGCGACGAGATGACGCCGGCAAGCGAAGCCATGACCGACGACAGCACGAACAGGCCGATCTTGACGCCGCTGACATTGACGCCGCGCGCCCTTGCAGCACTCGGGTTGCCGCCGGCCGCCTGGATCCAGTTGCCGGTGCGGCTTTGCGTCAGCACATAGCCGAGCGCGATCGCCGCGGCGATGAACCAGAACAGCGACATGTAGATGCGGAACGGTCCGATGAAGAAATCGCCGACCAGCGCTTCGGCCAGCCAGCTGCCCTCCGCACTCCAGGTGCGCTGCGGAAAACCGTCGGTGACGAAAAGGGCGGTGCCGCGCACCACCAGCAGCATGCCGAGCGTCACCAGGAAGGATGGGATCTTGAGCTGCGTCACGAACCAGCCATTGACCAGCCCGATGAAGGCGGCGACCAGCAGCGCGGCGACAAAGCCGAGCTCAAGGGAGGTCAGGCCGCTGTTGAACAGGGTCCACATCAAGACCGGCGAGAAGCCGAACAGGGAACCGACCGAGAGGTCGAACTCGCCCGACGTCATCAACAGCGTCATCGCCAGCGCGATCAGGCCGAGCTCGACCGTGAAGGCCAGCGTGTTGGAGATGTTCTGCGGCGACAGGAAGTCGTGGTTGAAACTCCAGAAAACGGCGATCTCGACGACGAGCAGCACGAAAGGGCCGAATTCCGGCCGTGCGATCAGGCGTTGGACGAGCGAATGATTTTCCACAGGCAATCCGCGACGTGAGTGGAAGGCTGAGCGTTGCACATCGCGTGCAAAGGGCTCGGCGAAATGGAGAGCCAGTCGCGACCGTTGGGCGGCCGCGACTGTTGAGATTGGATGTTACTTGCCGGACAGGATGTCGTCGTAGATCTGCGCGGTGTCCTTTTCGTAGAGCGCGCCGGTGATGACGTTGAAGCCCGGAGGAATGCCGCCGGCGGCCATATTGGCCAGCGAAAGCGCGACATAGCTGGTCGCCTGCGGGTCCTGCCACTGGCCGGCATTGACATAGCCGTTCAGCACTTCCTGGGTGGTGTCGAGCGAGTTGCCCCAGCCGACAACCGGGATTTCGCCCGGCTTGATGCCGACCTGGTCGAACACCCGCTTGATCGAGCCGGTGACAAGATCGCCTAGGCCGATGATCGCCTTGACCTTGGCCTTGTTGGCAGTGAGGTAGTCGACCATGCGGTTGATCACTTCAGCCTGGTCGAGCGTCGCTTCGGTGATTTCATAGGTGATGCCGAGCGGCTCGAAGACGCTCTTGATGCCTTCTTCTTCCTGCACGCCATAGGTGGCACCGGGGATTTCGACCGGCATCCAGACGAAGTCGCCTTTCTTCACCAGGCCCTTGTCGACCAGGTATTGCGCCCAATGCTTGCCGAAGGTGACATTGTCGCCGCCGACATAGGCGTTGAAGTCGGCTTTAGGGTCGGGCGTGTTGAAATTGATGATCGGCACTTTCGCCGCACGCGCTTCCTTGACGATCTCGATCAGGCTGCCCGGATCGGGGCTCGTCGTGACGATACCATCGGCCTTGGCGGAGAGGGCGGCGCGAACCGCTTCTTGCTGTGAGGCCACGTCGCCGTTATGGAACGAGGTGTTGACCGTGTTGCCGGTGTCCTTGGCCCACTGCTTGGCGCCGGCCAGGAAGTAGGTCCAGACCGGATCGGCCGGACCGCCATGCGAAATCCAATAGAACGTCTTGGCCTGTGCCGCTGCTGGTATCACCATCAGCGCCACCAACAGGCCGTATAGAACAAGTCTTAGCCGTGTCAGCATTTGATTTCCTCCCGTTTGTAGATGGTCAGTTCAAAATCCGTCCCTTGTTCAGCGTCTTTTTGCCAGCGCCGGTTGAATGCGTCAGAGCATCCCCTTTTTCGACGGATGGCAAGCCTCCATCTGCCAAGCCTCCATCTGCAGGTGTAGTGGGCGCCTGACGGGTCGTCATCAGCGGTCCCATCAGATTGCATCAGTTGAGGTGATTTTCCGACTGTCGGATAATTGATGTGATTGTTTCGGGTCGCGCGAGCGCGGCCTGCGTCGACAAGGGTCAGGCCGGCGATCATCCTACGCCCACGGGACCAGGTCCGTAGCGCCCTGGCAGGGCGTCGACGATACCAGTTGCTAGATCAGATCGGCTCTGGCTAGCTCCCGCATCAGATGGCTGGCGCCATAGGTCCAGTGCGGGCAGTCGGGCGAGAGCCGCACCCGGTTGACCAGCGCACCGAATTTCTCCGACGAGATGGTGACGATGTCGCCGACCTTGTGGGTAAACCCCTTGCCCTTCTCGCCTCGATCCTTGGACGGAACGAACATGGTGCCGAGATAAAGCGCCAGCCCGTCCGGATACTGGTGGTGCGGCCCCATGGCCGCGGCGACCAGTTCCTCCGGCGAGCGGCTGATCTCGGCCATCGAGCTTGCGCCCTCCAACGAGAACCCGTCCTCGCCCTCGACTTTCAGGCGCACGACGGCGCGCTTGACGTCATCGATGGAGAATTTGTCGTCGAACAGGCGGATGAAGGGGCCGAGCGAGGCCGAGGCATTGTTGTCCTTGGCCTTGCCGAGCAGCAGCGCCGAACGCCCTTCGACGTCGCGCAGATTGACGTCGTTGCCGATGGTGGCGCCGACGATCCTGCCGCTGGAGGCGGCGATCATGGCGATCTCGGGTTCTGGATTGTTCCAGGTCGACACCGGGTGCAGCCCGACATCGGCGCCGAAGCCAACCGAGGCCATCGGCTGGCACTTGGTGAAGATCTCGGCATCGGGGCCGATGCCCACTTCCAGATATTGCGACCAGGCGCCGCGCGAAATCAGCTTGGCCTTGATCTCCGTGGCTTCGGGCGAACCGGGCTTCAGCTTCGAAAGATCGTGGCCGATCAGTCCGGCAATGTCGGCGCGGATGGCATCGGCTTTTTCAGCCGAACCGCGCGCCTGTTCCTCGATCACCCGTTCCAGCAGGCTGACGACGAAGGTGACGCCCGATGCCTTGACCGCCTGCAGGTCGACCGGTGAGAGCAGGTAGGGTTTTGCTGGATCGCGCCCGGTCTCAAAACTGTTGGCGGCGATGTCATCGAGCGATCCGATCGGTCTGCCCTCGGCCGAGCGGACATGCCCAGCGGGGTCAGCCATCTCGCAAAGGTCTCGCATGGTTGGTGCCGCACGCGAGGTGATGTCGAAGACCGTGCCATCGCGCACCGTGACGACCAGCGGGTATGCGGCATCGCTCCCTCTGGCGCGTCCGACAAAAAGGCCCTCGGTGGGCAGGTGGGTCGGGTTCGTCATAGCGCTCTGTCCTCTGAGTGATCGACAATGTGGCGAAGTGATCGTCAATGTGGGCTGGCCGGATCGGCGCGGCACTTTCACCGGATTCCCGTCAAAGGTCTATCCCGTCGCAGGCGATCGGAACTCTGGGTCTCCGATCGCCTCGGCGGCAGTCCACAGACGAAAGCCGGAGGGCTCTTTCAAAAAATTTTCACCAATCGCAGCGCATTCAGGTGACCTTTGGCGACAGCATTCTCCGATCCGATCTGGCGCAAGCCACAGGCGGCTTCCACGTTTCAATCGCTTCCCAATGGCCAACGTGTCGATCTCGCCATTGTTGGCGGTGGCATCATGGGCTTATCGACCGCCTTGCATGCCGCCCGGCTTGGCCTGTCGGTGCAGGTGCTGGACGCCGGCGAGATCGGCCAGGGCGCATCAGGCTTGAATGGCGGCCAGGTCATTCCCGGGCTGAAATACGATCCGGAATGGCTGCTGGAGCATTTTGGCCTTGAGCGCGGCGAGGCGCTTGTCAATTTTGCGGCGTCGACCGCCGATGCGGTGTTCGAGCTGATCCGCGACGAGAAGCTGGCGGTGCCGTTCGTTCGCAATGGCTGGATCCAGGCGGCGCACACCGAGGCCGCGCTAAAGGCGGCGGGAAACCGTGACCGGCAATGGCGGGCACGTGGCGCCGACGTCCGGTTGCTCGATGCTGCGGAGATCGCGGCGATGACCGGCGCACAGGGTTATCTCGGTGGCTGGCTCGACCGCCGCGCCGGTGTCATCGATCCGCTTGCCTATACGTCGGAACTCGCCCGTGTCGCGACCGCGGCTGGCGTGAGGGTAGCCGAGCGCGAAAAGGTCGTGCGGCTCACCAAGACCGCCGGCGTTTGGCGTATTTCGACCAAAAATGGCCCGGAGTTGCAGGCAAAGGCGGTCGTTCTGGCGACCAACGCCCATACGGACGGTCTGATCCCCGGCCTTGCGCAGACGATCGTGCCGCTGCATTCTTTTCAGATCGCCACAGCACCGCTGTCGTCCGGTCAGGCGGCCCCGATCCTGCCGGAAGGGCAGGCGGTGTCGGACTCCAGGCGCATCCTCGTCTACTACCGCAAGAGCGCCGACGGCCGGCTGGTGCTTGGCGGACGGGGTCGCACGGCGCTGCCGACGAGCGCCGGCGACTGGGCGCATCTCGAGCGTGCGCTGGTACGGCTCTATCCCGTGCTGTCCGGTGTCGCCATCGAGAAGCGCTGGTTCGGCCGGGTTGCGATGACGCCGGACCACCTGCCGCACATCCACGAGCCGGAGCAGGGCCTGCTCGCCGTGGTCGGTTGCCAAGGCCGCGGTGTCGGCCTGATGACCGCGCTTGGCGAGCGCATCGCCGGCTACCTCCAAAGCGGCGACGCCAGGCATTTGCCCTTCCCGGTCTCGCCGATCCGGCCGATCCCGTTTCACGCCTTCCGCCAGATCGGCGTCGCCGCGACCATCGCCAGGTATCGTCTGCTCGATGCGTTGGAGCGCTGACCAGGGCGATTCATCTCCTTGGGATTCCATTAGGGGATTCCGCTTGACAGTTTCATGGATATGAAAAACTCTAAGCCAATTTCAAATTCCGATAGGCAGGTCGATGTCGACCCTAGTTGCAACATCAGCGCCAGAGGCCCGGTCTTCTCAGGGCTTCCGGGTCGCCATGCTGCTGCCGGGCGCTCTGGTCACTTTCCTGCTGATCCTGTTTGCCCTCGGCCTCGTGCTTTTCCTCGCCTTCCGCAACAATGACGGTTCGCTGCTCGGTGCCGGTTTCAGCTTGGCGAACTTCGCAACTGTGGTGTCCGATCCGCTGTACTGGACGGTGACGCTGCGTTCGCTGATCATTGCCGCTCTGGTCACGCTGGCGACCGTCGTCACTGCCTATCCCGTCGCCTACTATCTTGCCTTCCACGCCGGCCGGCGGCGCGGCCTGCTGCTGTTTCTGGTGACGCTGCCATTCTGGACCAGCTATCTCCTGCGCGTCTTCGCCTGGAAGATCGTGCTCGCCTACAATGGCGTTTTGAACTCGGCGCTGATCGAAAGCGGAATCTGGTCCGAGCCGACATTGGCCTTTCTCAACACGCCGGCCGCCGTCGTCGTCACGCTGGCGCACGCCTACGCGCCTTTCGCCATCCTGCCGATCTACGTGGCGCTGGACACCATCCCGAAATCGCTGATCGAGGCCGCTTCCGATCTCGGCGCGCGGCCCTTCACCTCTTTCCGCCGGGTCGTGCTGCCCAATTCGATGCCGGGCGTGCTGGCGGCAGCCCTTGTCGTCTTCGTGCCGACGGTCGGTGACTATGTCACGCCGGCGCTCGTCGGCGGCCCGGCCAGCACCATGATCGGCACGCTGATCCAGGCGCAATTCGGCAAGGCCAATGACTGGCCGTTTGGCGCCGCACTCTCCGTCGCCGTCATGCTGGTCATCCTGTGCGTGGTGCTGGTCGCGCGTTTCGCCGACCGCAGATTTGGCAGCCGCACATGAGCGCTGCACGCACGCAGGGAGGCGGCCGCTGGCTCGGCGTCTACGTCGTCGCCTATCTGGTCTTTCTCTATCTGCCGGTGCTGCTGATCCCGCTGTTTTCCTTCAACAACTCCATCCAGGCCGCGTTTCCGCTGCAAGGCTTCACCTTGCAATGGTACGCGACTTTGTTCGGCAATTCGGCGCTGACCGGTGCACTCCTGAACAGCCTCGTCATCGGCGCCATTGCCGCCACGGGTGCGACGCTGTGCGGCATCACCGTATCCTACATGGACCTCTACGGCCGCTCGCCGCTGGCCGCCACCATCAGCGCCATCGCCCGGCTGCCGATCCTGATCCCCGGCGTCATCGTCGGTATATCGCTGCTGATCCTCATCAATCTCATTGGTCTGGGGCCATCGCGCATCGCCATCGTTCTCGGTCACATATTGGTGGCGCTGCCGACGACCGTGGTGATCATGCGCAGCCGCTTCGCCGCCATCCCGAAAACCATTCGCGAGGCGGCGCTCGATCTCGGCGCCTCCGACTGGACGACGTTCCGGCGGATCATGCTGCCGCTCAGCCTGCCGGCCATCGTTTCGGCCTTCATGCTGGCCTTCCTGATCTCCTTCGACGAATTCATCGTCGTCTTCTTCCTGGCCGGCACCGAGCCGACGCTGCCGCTCTACATCTGGAGCCAGCTGCGTTTTCCAAAATCGCTGCCGACGGTCATGGCGCTGGGCACGTCGATCCTGGCGGTGTCCTTCGTCATCGCTGCAGCGGCTGAAATCCTGCGCCATCGCGGCTTGTCCGCCACGGCGCCAAAGCCCGCGGATCCATCACAACCAAAACAAACCAAGAGAGGAGAACTGCAATGGCATTCGACCTGAAATCGATCTCTGCAAAGACTGTTTGCGCTGGATTGACGGCGTTCGCGCTGGCGTTGTCGTCGACCGTCGCTTTCGCCGGCGACAAGCTGCAATATTTCACCTGGTCGGGCTATGAACTGCCCGATTTCAACAAGAGCTTCCTGGCTGCGCATCCCGATGGCGTCGAGGCCTCGATCTTCGGTGACGACGATGACGCCTTCACCAAGGTCAAGGCCGGCTTCCGCCCCGACATCGCGCACCCCTGTTATGACAAGGTGGCGCGCTGGAACAAGGAAGGCCTGCTGCAGCCGATCGACACCAAGCGGATCAAGAACTGGGATTCGATCTTCCCGGTGTTCAAGAACCTGCCCGACCTGCAGGCCGGCGACGGCAAGGTCTGGATGGTACCGTGGGACTGGGGCAACACCTCGATCCTCTACCGCACCGATCTGGTGAAGAACCCGGAAGCGAGCTGGAACCTTCTGTGGGACAAGCAGTATGCCGGTCGCATGGCGACGATCGACGCGGTGCACGACACGCCGGTCGTTGCCGCACTGCTCGCCGGCGTTAATCCGTTCGACATGACGCCGGAGCAAATGGACAAGGTGGCCGAGAAGCTGCGCGAGCAGCGCCCGCTGCTCTCCAACTACACCACCGACATGACCTCCGTCGAACAGGCGCTGGCCAGCGGCCAATTGGTCGCCGCCATGACCTGGAACGCGTCGGCCACCTCGCTGAAGAAGCAGGGCGTGTCGGTCGAGTTCATGAAGCCGAAGGAGGGCATGCTGACCTGGGCCTGCGGCTTTGTCATGCTCAAGGACGCCAAGAATGTCGACCTCGCCTATGACTTCATCAACAGCCGGCTGGAAGCCGACTCCGGCAAATACCTGATCGAGGCCTATGGCTATGGCAGTTCGCTGAGCTCCGCTTTTGCCACCGTGCCGAAGGAGGAACTGGAGAAATTGCAGCTGCCATCCGACCCGGAAGTGATGCTGAAGACCACCATCTTCACCGGACCGATGAAACAGAATGACGACCTCGCCAAGATGTTCGAAAAGGTCAAGGCAGGCGGGTGAGCTTCGGCTGTATTGGGCGATTGGACGACTATTGTTGAAGTTTACGCCGCCCCTCACCTGCCTGCCGGCATCCTCTCCCCGTATAGGGACGGGGAGAGGGGCGCTCTCATCGCCGGTTTCGCTAGTCACCTGCGTCGCAAAAAGGCGCCAAGGTCGCGGCCAGCCCCCTTCTCCCCGTCACTGTACGGGGAGAAGGGGCCGGCAGGCGGATGAGGGGCGGCGCCGACGCCTGGTAAAAGTGCGAATTCAATCCCGAGGCAGGCCTTTGTCAGGCGCTGGCCCCCAGAGACCGCAACAAGGACCGACCGATGGACATGCTGGACGAGGCGGCTGAGAAGCCGAAGGACGATGCCGATGTGCGGGTCGGCCGGCGCGTGCGGGCGCTGCGGCTGGAGCGCAACCTGTCTCTGGCCGATCTTGCCGCAAAAGCCGGTGTGTCGATCGGGGCACTGAGCCAGATCGAGCGCGGCATGTCCTCGTTGCGCGTCAAGGTGATCTGGCCGCTCGCCGCTGCCCTCGATATCGAGCCGTCGGCGCTGATCGCCGACGGCAACGATGCCATCAACGATCTCTATTGCGTGCGTGCCGACAAGCGGCGGCAGATCCCGGTAAAATCGGAAGGCATTGCCAAGGCGCTGCTGTCACCGCCGGGCGCGACGCTGACCGGCATGCTGGTGACGGTGGAAGCCAGCGGCGGCACGGCCGAGGCCTATGCCCATGCCGGTCATGAATTCGGCTTCGTGCTGGCCGGCGAGGTCGAACTGGTGGTGGATTCGACAAATTACGTGCTGAAGGCCGGCGACAGTTTTGCGTTCAAGAGCACGCTTTTGCATGCCTTCCGCAATCCGGGCGCCGAGCGCTGCCAGATCCTCTGGGTCAACACCACGAAGCCGTCCGAGGTTCGCGATGGCGCTTGATCCACTTGTGCGGCTGCAGGCGGTTTCGAAGATTTTTCCTGGCGGCGTCGTCGGGCTCGACGCCGTCGATCTCGACATTGTCGGCGGCGAGTTCATCACGCTGCTCGGGCCGTCGGGTTGCGGCAAGACCACCAGCCTGCGCGTCATCGCCGGCTTCGAAAGCCCGACGACCGGCAAGGTGTTGCTCGATGGTCGCGATATCACGGCACTTCGGCCGTTCGACCGGCCGGTCAACACCGTTTTCCAGGATTACGCGCTGTTCCCGCACATGAATGTCGCCGAAAATGTCGGCTTCGGCCTGTCGCTGCGCAAACTGTCTGGAGCCGAGCAGGCAAAGCGCACCGGCAAAGCCCTCGACATGGTCGGCCTCGCCGACAAGCTTGGCGCCCGCGTCTCCGAACTGTCGGGCGGCCAGCGCCAGCGCGTCGCACTGGCGCGTGCCATCGTCTGCGAACCACGCGTGCTCCTGCTCGACGAGCCGTTGTCGGCGCTCGATGCGCATCTGCGCGAACAGATGCAGGTTGAACTGAAGCGGCTGCAGTCGCGGCTCGGCACCACCTTCGTCATGGTCACCCACGACCAGACCGAAGCGCTGTCGATCTCCGACCGCATCGTCGTCATGAACAAGGGCCGCATCGAGCAGATTGCGCCGCCGGCCACACTTTATGACCGGCCCGCCACGAAGTTTGTGGCGAGCTTCATCGGCACCATGAATCTCCTGCAATCACGGTTTATCGGCCGCGATGGCGATCGCTTGCGTTTCGCCGCCGGCACCCTGCCGCTGGAGGCTATTTGTGAAACCGGCCAGTCACCCAGCGAAGGTGAGGTGCGGACGATTGGCGTGCGCCCGGAGGATTTGCTGGCGACGACCGAGGCCGCGCCCGGCACTGCACCGGCGCGCGTCAACAGCATCGTCTTTCACGGCCGCACGCTGCGCCTGCATGCCGAACTCGGGCAGGGCGCACCTGTTGTCATCGATGCACCGCGCCAGGCCGAAGGTTTTCAATTCAGCGCCGGCGACGTGGCGCATATCAGCCTGCGCCGTGGTGCCAACTGCCCGGTGCTGCCAGGTTAGTTCATCGACCAAATTCACGCTTGACTCCAAGAGTTGTTCCTGTTTTGTTCTAATCGTAGACGAGAAACAGGAGCGTTCTTCGCCGGACGTATGAGTATGTATCGGCAAGGTGAATTCGATTTCGGCATACCAGAGCCTCCGTGGCAACCGAAGCGGCCGGATCGTGCCTTCTTCGGGTTGTTCTTACAGCCGAAGGACTATGGTTCATTCGCCAATCTGCAGACCCAGCTTTGTCATCGACATGAAGTCGGTGAATCGCTGCTGTCGGTTGAACGGTTCCATCTGAGCCTGCAACATGCCGGCGACTACAAGCGGCTACGGTCTAGGACCGTCTTTGCGGGATCTCGATCGGGTCAGCGTGTCCACATGCCTGCTTTCGAGGTCACGTTTGGCCACGTCGGCAGCTTTCCCGGTCGCCCGGCAACAAGGGGCAGGCCACCTCATCGCCCATTTGTGCTTCTCGCCGATGATGGACCGGTTTTTGAACTTCACAAATTGCTTGGTGTCGAGATGCTGAGGAATGGGCTCAAAGCGTCGGATCATTTCGTTCCGCATCTGACACTTGCCTACGATCAAAAGTTCATCTCTCGGCAGCCCATCGAACCGATCAGCTTCGTTGCCCATGACTTCATCTTTGTTCACAGCCTGCGCGGCCTGACAAAATACCTCTTCCTGGATCGTTGGCCTTTGCCGTTGGCATCGTAGTCCGCAAGCTGGTGACACGTATTGTCAGCTACCGCGCGGTCCGACGATGGCAGGCCAGCGAGCCGTTCCCTATTTGCAGTGCGTCCGAACAGGAGGAACACAGATGACCATTGCGGAAATTGCCAAGGATTTCACCGAACTGCTCAAGCAGGGCGATAACGAAGCTGCTGCCGAGAAGTACAACGCCGATGATATCGTCAGTCTCGAAGCCATGGCGGGGCCGATGGCCATCTCCCACGGCAAGGAGGCGCTCAGGCAGAAGGGCCAGTGGTGGCAGGAGAACAATGAAGTGCATGGCGGCTCGGTCGAGGGCCCCTACGTCAACGGAGACCAGTTCGCGGTGCGCTTCAAGTTCGACATAACGCCCAAGGCTACCGGCGAGCGTGTCACCATGGATGAAGTTGGCCTCTACACGGTCAAGAACGGCAAGATCACCGAAGAGCGCTTCTATTATTGAGGCCGTGAAATACCATCGGCTTGCGGGAGCTCGGTCTCGTCGCTGAAGGTTGAAAAATAAGCATGGCGGCCGGGACGATGTCCCAGGCCGCCATGTGAGAGGCTCAAATGGTCTTCACGTACTGCGCAAGCTGATCGGCCACCGTGCCCCAGCCATCGAAGAAACCCATCTCTTCATGGTTGTTGCGGGTCGCCTCGTCGCGATGGATGGCGGTGGCGGTGTAGCGCGTGCCCTTGCCGTCCGGCTGCAAGGAAATGACAGCGGTGATGAAGGGTTCCCCTGACGGCCGGTAACCCGGCAACAATGCATCCGTCCACACCAGCCGCTCGTTCGGCACGATTTCGAGATAGCAGCAATGGCGGTCGTTGACCTCATTGCCGTCGGGCGACTGCATGCGCGTCCGGAACAGACCGCCCGGCCTGAGGTCGATCTCGCAGTCGGTGATCATCCAAGGCCTAGGCGTGAACCATTGCTTGACATGCTCAGGCGTCGTCAAGGCGCGCCACAGCAATTCGGGCGGCGCATCGATGACGCGCTCCAGCACGAGGTCCAGTCTGGGATCCGGCTTGAGGGGATAGATCATTTTTCTGTCTCCTGGAGGGTCATCACATAGGCGTCGAACTGGTCGAGGCGGCGCTCCCACAGCGTGCGCTGTTCGGCCAGCCAGTTTTCGGCAAGCTTCAGCGGCTCGGGTGCCAGTTGATAGGTCCTGACCCGGCCGGTCTTTTGCGAGCGCACCAGCCCGCAACCTTCGAGGATTTTGAGATGTTCGATGAAGGAGGGCAGGGCCATGTCGAACGGTTGGGCAAGCTCGCTGACCGAGGCAGGGCTGCGGTTCAGCCGCTCCACCACGCGTCGCCGCGTCGGATCGGACAGTGCGCGAAAGATGCCGTCGATCGGTGGACGGCTCGGAGTTGTGGTCTGAAGGCTTGTCATTGGTTGTCCTGAGGCACTGTCAAAACACTTAGGGAAATTCCTTAGCGTTGGCAAGAGCAAAACCGCAGGCATGCCGGGGAGCGCTGGCAAAGCGCGCAGAGCGTCCTTAATCTGCGGTCAGATTCGAAATCGGAAGGGCCACTGTTTTGACGATCATCATCTACGGCATCACCACCTGCGACACGGTCAGGAAGGCTCGCGTCTGGCTGGAGGGCCATGATGTTTCCTACCGGTTTCACGATTTCAGGGCAGAGGGGCTGGATGCCAAGCGGCTCGATGGCTGGGTTGGCAAGGTCGGCTGGGAAAAGCTGCTCAACAAGGCGAGCACGACGTTTCGCGAGCTGCCGGACAACGACAAGCAGAGCCTGGACGAGAAGAAGGCCAAGGCGTTGATGCTGGCCAAGCCGACCGTGATCAAGCGGCCGGTGCTGGAACTGGGCGAGCGCGTCCTCGTCGGCTTCAAGCCGGATGTTTATGAGCAGGCGGTGAGGTAGCGTAGCGAGACGGCGACGCTGCCAATCTCCCCCCTTGCGGGGGAGATGGCCGGCAGGCCAGAGGGGGGTGTGAAGGATCGCCACCCTTTGACTGTTCGTCTCAGAATTTAGCCGGTGATTGGCTGACAGGTCGGCGGGACAGCCCCCCCTCTGCCCTGCCGGGCATCTCCCCCGCAAGGGGGGAGATCGGCCAATCGCCGACCTTGCAGATTGTGGGCGCCCTTCAATCCGTCTTTCTGAGAAATGCCGCCAGCGCCACCGCATTGTTATGCGCTTCATCATGCGCGCCGTAGAGCAGCGTCACCTTGCCGTGGCGAAGCAGGCCGCGCAATTCACCCACCGCCTCGCCGTTCCCGTCCAGCTCAGCACGATACCGCTCCTGAAACTCCACCCAGCGCGCCGGCTCATGTCCGAACCACTTTCGCAGCTCGTCGCTCGGCGCGATCTCCTTCAACCACAGCGCCAGCCCGGCGTGTTCCTTGCTGACGCCGCGCGGCCAGATGCGGTCGACCAGAACCCGCTGCCCGTCATCGGGCGCGGGTGGCTCGTAGATACGCTTGACCGCCAGGTCGAAGGCCATCGGACCCTCCGTAAGCGGGTCAGGCCCACTCGCCCTTGCGCATGACGGGCACGCGGGCGCCGTCCTTGTGGACGCCATCGATGTCGATCCTGTCCGAGCCGATCATCCAGTCGATGTGGATTAAACTCTTGTTGCCGCCACGCGCCGCGATCTCGTCCTGGCTGAGCGAGGCGCCGTCGACGAAGCACTTCGAATAGCACTGGCCGAGCGCGATATGGCAGGCGGCGTTCTCATCGAACAGCGTGTTGAAGAACAACAGCCCGCTCGCCGAGATTGGCGAGGAATGTGGCACCAGCGCCACCTCGCCGAGGCGGCGCGCGCCCTCATCGGTGTCGAGCACCTTCTTCAGCACGTCCTCGCCCTTCGAGGCCTTGGCCTCGACGATCCTGCCTTCTTCGAAACGCACCGAAATGTCGTCGATCAGCGTGCCCTGGTAGGACAGCGGCTTGGTCGAGGAAACATGACCCTCGACCCGCCTTGCGTGCGGCGTGGTGAAGACCTCCTCGGTCGGGATGTTGGGGTTGCAGGTGATGCCGTTCTTGGCGGTCGAGGCGCCGCCCATCCATTCATGGCCGTCTGCCAGTCCAACCGTCAGGTCGGTGCCTGGCCCGGTGAAGTGCAGCGCATGGAAATTATGACCGTTGAGCCATTCGGTGCGGCTGCGAAGTGCTGCGTTGTGCGCTTTCCAGTTGCCGATCGGGTCCTCCACATCGACCCGCGACGCGGCGAAGATGGCATCGGCAAGCTTCACGACCGCAACGTCGTCGGCATCGCCGGGGAAGACCTGCCTGGCCCAGGCGAGGTCCGGATAGGCGACGATGTTCCAGTTGATGTCGAAGCCGGTGATCTTTTCCAGCGCCGGCTGGTAGGCCATCGAATTCGCCTTGTTGGCGCGCGCCACTTTCGCCGGGTCCTGTGCCGACAACAGCGACGGATCCTCGCCGCGCACGGCAAGCCGCGCCGCATTGTTGGCAAAGGCTTTCGCCATGCCCTCATAAAGCCAGCCGGCGGCGCGGTCGAAGCTCGCGTCGGCGCCGAAACGGTAGCGGGCCAGCGTCATCTCGTCATCGTTGAAGATCGGCGTCACCAGCCCGGCACCGGCCTTGTAGGCATGCTCGACGATCCGCCTGGTCAACGGCAGTGCCGCGATCGATGAGGTCAGCACCAGATCCTGTCCTGGCTGCAATTGCAGCCCGACCTTGATGGCGACTTCCGCCAGCCTGTCGAGCTTCACCGGGTCGATCGATGCGGAAACGCCGCGCGAATGTGTGGTCATGATCCTGCCTGTCGTAGTTTGATGTCCGACCTACCATAGAGCGGCGGCGCGGTGCTTTCCACCGCGATCGCGCCGGCGGGTGCTGGGTTTGCGGACCCGAACCGCGCCATGGTTGCCTCGATCTCTTCCCTGATCCAGAGCTTGAAATCCCGGACCTTGCGGCTTTCCGCCTTGACGGACGAGGTCACCAGCCAATAGCCGAGCCCGCTCTGGGCGCGGATTCCGAAAGGCGCCACCAGCCGCCCGTCGGCCAGCGCATCCGCGGCGAGCAATTGCCAGCCCAGCATCACGCCATGGCCGGCAATCGCCGATTCCAGGCACAGCATCGGGTCGGTGAAACGCGCACCCTTGAGGAAGGTGACAGGTGGAACGCCGGCCGTTTCGAACCAGCTTTCCCAGTTGATCATCGCCCGCTCGTCGGTAATCGCGCAGGTCTGGGCAAGGTCCTCGATCGATTTCAGTTTTTGGGCGATCGCCGGCGCGCAGACCGGGAAAACTTCCTGCGCCAAGAGCAGTTCCGTGCGCCCGCCTGGCCATTTGCCGTCGCCAAGCCGGATGGCGATGTCGATGTCCGAGTAATCGAGATTGGCCAGCCGCACCGAAGCGTCGATGCGCAGCAGCACGTTGGGATGCCGGTCGAAGTGGCGCGACAGTCGCGGCAAGAGCCATTTCGAGGCAAAGGCCGGCGCCACCGAAACCACCAATGTGCACTGCGTCGCCTCGTCGGCCAGCGCCACGGCCTGGGCAAGTTCACGAAATCCAGCGCCGAGACGGGTAGCGAAGACGGCGCCGAATTCGGTCAGCACGAGACCGCTCGCCGTTCGCTCGAACAACGCCTGGCCAAGCTGCTTCTCGGTGCGGCTGATCTGTTGGCTGACGGCACTGACGGAAACGTTGAGCTCACCGGCCGCCGCGGCCAGCGATCCGAGACGGGCAACGGTTTCGACGGCGCGGAGGCCGTTGAGATGGACGCGGTTGAGCATGGCCATTGAGTTTTTCTAAACTGATCCGGCTGAAATCTCAATTGAAAGGCATGTCGAAACGGCAGATTTTCTCGGGAGAGACAGACCTGTGGAGCCGGAAATGCTGAGGATATTGTCGTCATCGCTGAAGGTCTTTTTCGCTGCGAGTACTTCGCATGAGCCGCGCCAGGACAGCGAAACGCAGAGATGGCTGATCGATCCGCTTTCGCATCCGGTGCTGAACACCATGTCGGAGCGCGAACTGGGCGATGTGCCGTTCAGGCTGACGGCACGGCGGACAGTGCACGAGACGGCTCCATTGCACGCCGGTTGCCGCTGCTGAGCAGGGGCCAAGCGTTCGGCTTGGGGAAAGTCGACGCGAGCACCGCGTCCCGCGTACGCACTGGCCCAACAGATGGCGATTGTTTCAGCGATCCCTGCACTTATTGTGCAGTGCAATGACATCAGCCACCTCGACAGCGCTGCGTTTCGCTCTCGCCGGCATGATTGCCATGGCGATTGCCATGGGCATCGGCCGTTTCGTCTACACGCCGATCCTGCCCGGGATGATGCAGGAACTGCATCTGTCGCCTGCCGATGCCGGCTGGATCGCGTCGGCCAATTATCTCGGCTACCTCGTCGGCGCGTTGGCAGCGGCGGGCGGCTGGGCGCATGGGCGCGAGCGCCTGCTGATGCTGGCGGGGCTTGGCGCCAGTGCGGTCCTTGCCGCGCTGATGGGGCTGACCGAAGCGATGGCGGCCTTTCTCGCCATCCGCTTTCTGGCCGGTCTGGCCAGCGCCTTCGTCATGGTGTTCATGGCCAGCATCGTGTTCAGCCATATCGCGGCTGCCGGTCGCAACGACCTGCAGGCCTGGCATTTCGGCGGCGTCGGACTCGGCATAGCGGCATCGGCGGCGATGATGGCGGTGCTGGTCGCCGAGCATTCGGGCTGGGCGGCAGGCTGGCTGTGGTCGGCGGCGATTTCGGCCTGTGGTTTCGTCCTCGTGGCTCTGCTGGTCAATGAGGGGCCGCTCGGAAACGGCGAAGTCGCCCGCGAGCCGGCACTGCGGATGGACCGGTCGTTGGTCAAGGTCATCATCGCCTACGGCCTGTTCGGCTTTGGCTATGTGGTGACGGCGACATTCCTGGTCGCCATCGTTCGGCAAGGCGGCGGCAGCCGCATCTTCGAGGCCATGGTGTGGATGGTCGCCGGTCTTGCGGGCTTTCCCTCGGTCTGGCTCTGGCAGAAGATCGCAGCCCGGACCGGCCTCTATGCCGCCTATGCGCTGGCGTGCTTCATCGAAGTTGCCGGCGTCACCGCCAGCGTCGCCATCGGCGGAGCCACCGGGCCGCTGCTCGCCGGCGTGCTGCTCGGCGGCACCTTCATTGCCATCACCGCATTTGGCCTGCAGGCCGCCCGGCAGCAGGCGCCAGACGCGCCGCGGCGGATCTTTGCCCTGATGACGGCTGCGTTCGGCCTTGGCCAGATCATCGGGCCGGTCGCCGCCGGATTTCTGGCGCAAATGTCCGGCGATTTCTTCCTCGCCTCGATCACCGCCGCAATCGTGCTGGTCGTCTCCGGCGCCATCACATGGTCGGCTGCGCCAAAATCGCCATGATTGTGGGCTTGCTGTGCCGGGCATCGGGCACGGGCATTTTCTTTCCCACTAATGTGTGACTTTATGCCCGCTGTCGTCAGCTGATTTGCGCCTAGATCGAGGAATTCGCCACAGTGTTCGTATCCTTTTTCCCGCAGCCGAAGCTGTTCTTCACTTCGGCCGCCATCTGGAGCCTTGCGGCGATCCTGTTCTGGTTCTTCGGTGGTGAACAATTAGGTGCGGTTTTCGGGTTACCGCCCGCCGCGGCCGGCGCGCCGCCCATCATCGGCATCGCCATCCTCATATCGCCGCCATTTCTGTGGTTTTATCTCTATTTCGCGTTCTGCGTGCTCGTCTTCTACGCATTCTGGAGCTGGTATTCGCCGCATCCATGGCAGCGCTGGTCGATCCTGATGACCGCGGTCATCCTGTTCTTCATCTATTTCAATGTGCAGGTCAGCGTCGCCGTCAACGCCTGGTATGGGCCTTTCTTCGACTATGTGCAGGGCCTGATGTCGGGGACTGGAAAGTCGACCAACAGCGAATTTTATGTCGGATTGGCCGATTTTTCGTGGCTGGCGCTGGTCGGCATGAATGTGCAGGTGGTCAATGCCTTCATCGTCAGTCACTGGATCTTCCGTTGGCGCACGGCGATGAACAACTACTTCGTCGAGAACTGGGGCAGGCTGCGCCATATCGAGGGTGCCTCGCAGCGTATCCAGGAAGACACGATGCGGTTCTCGCAGATCATGGAAGATCTCGGCTCCAGCTTCGTCCAGTCGATCATGACGTTGATCGCATTCCTGCCGGTCATGATCCAGTTGCAGGCCCATATCACCGAGTTGCCGATTATCGGCGCGATCCCGCAGCCATTGGTTGTCGCGGCCCTTGCCTGGTGTCTGTTCGGGACGATCTCGGTCATGGTTGCCGGTCTGAAGCTTCCAGGGCTGCAGTTCCGCAACCAGCGTGTCGAAGCCGCCTACCGCAAGGAACTCGTCTACGGCGAGGATCATGCGGACCGGGCCCAGCCGGCCACCACCGCCGAGCTGTTCGAGAATGTTCGTCACAATTATTTCAGGCTCTATTTTCACTACATCTATTTCAACGTCGTCCGTTACACCTACCTGCAGGCCGACAACATTTTCTCGCTGCTGATCCTCGGTCCCTCGCTGGTGGCGCACAAGATAACGTTCGGCGCGCTGAATCAGATTTCGAACGCGTTCGGTAAGGTGACCGGTTCGCTGCAATTTCTGCTCACCTCCTGGTCGACCATCGTCGAGCTGCAATCAGTCCACAAGCGCCTGCGCGCCTTCGAGGCGACGCTCCAAGGCGAGCCGCTGCCTGAAATCGACCAGCGCTATCTGGCAAGGCAGGGCGCCGAGGACCCAGCCTAAAAACCGAGGGTTGGAAATCGAACCGGGTTGGCGGCTCAGCCGCCGACCGAGACCTGCCTCTGGCCAGCATCCTGGCGCGAAACATAATCGCGAAAACTGATGCATTCGACATCGGCTTTGACGCAGACGTCGCCGGCAAAGCGCTCAAGCGCGTTCCAGTAGGCGCCGTCATTCATCAGCGCGAAGTGGAAGCCGAGTTCCAGCGGAATGCGTTTTCCCGCATACTGCTTGTCGAAGGCGGCGCGGAAGGCAGCATAGGTCCGGTTGGCGAACTCGCCCGCTTGGCTTGGCCGCTCGAAGCCGCCGGAATGCCTAATATAGAGGTTGTAGTCCATGGCAATCACCGGCCGCGACTTCGGTCCTTCGGGAATCTGAGGCAGGGAAAAGTGCATGATGCCGTTGCTGGCCGTCGGTCGGGCAGGGCCTTGCGAGACGCCGCTGGCATCGAATTTATATCCGGCCGCCGGCAGCGCTTCGTAAAGCGCCTTGCCAGTCGACAGATACGGCGCGCGAAAGCCGACCACCGCATGCCGCGCGAAATCGCGCCAGCCCTGTGGTTCGGGTGCAATGCCGTTGATCGCATAGGCGTTCTCGAGAATGTACTCGAACGAACTGAACTCTTTCAGCCAGTCGGCCTTTCTCCAGTCCTTGCCGTCGAAATGGCCGCAGCCATGGCTGGCGATATCGTGGCCTTCATGCGCGGCAAGGCCGATCTGTTCGAGCCGCTCGGTGACTTCCTGCTTCGAGGCGGCAAAGCCGATGTTGGATTTGCCGGCGCCTTTGCCCGGTGCGGTGTACTCCTTGCGTGTCTCCGTCGACAGCAGGAAGACGCAGGACAGAAAATAGGTGAAATGCGCGCCGGTGCGCTCAGCCAGTGCCCGGCTGCGTTTCCACTGCGAAATGTCGCGGGCACTGTCGAATGAGATGATGACGACCTGTTTCGGCTTCGCCGGCACCGGCGGATCGGCCAAAGCCCCGCCACCAGTGGTGAGCGCGGCAAGCCAAAACGCAACAACGCGGAACGGACGAAGCATAGGCAATCTGATCTTCACTGGGGGAACGTCTGCAAGCCTGCTATCGCCTAAATGTGGCGTGGGTGCGATTGGCCTTTTCGGCTGCTTGTCCGGGGCAAACATCCGTTTGCCCCGGACAATAGCGATTTTCCGGTTGAACCCCTTCCATGCCGGCAAAATTTCGCTAAAACGCGGGCTGACAAAGGGCCCGACCGGGCAGGAATGGTTTGATTGATGTCCGACGACAGTTTTATCCGTGAAGTCAACGACGAGATCCGTCGCGAGCAGGCGCAGGCGCTGTGGGACCGTTTTGGCCCCGCTCTGATTGTCGTTGCGATCCTCGTGGTGCTCGGCACCGCCGCCTTCGTCGGCTATCGCTATTGGGACGAGACGCGCGCCAACCGCTCGGGCGATGCGTTCTCACAGGCGCTGAAGCTCGCCAATGACGGCAAGAACGACGAGGCGCTGACTGCGCTCGATCAGTTGGAGAACGATGGCTACGGCGCCTATCCTTTGCTCGCCCGCATGCGCGGCGCGACCGTCAAGGCGAACAAGGGCGACGTCCCCGCCGCCGTCAAGGATTTCGACGAAGTCGCCGCCGATACGGCCATTCCCCAGGGCATTCGCGACATGGCGCGGCTGCGGGCAGCGCTGCTGCTCGTCGACCATGGCTCGTTCGCCGACGTTTCCAGCCGTGTCGAAGCGCTCACATCCGACACCAACACGCTGCGCCATACGGCGCGCGAGGCACTCGGCCTTTCCGCCTGGAAGGAAGGCAAGACGCAGGATGCGCTGAAACTGTTCGACCAGATCGCCGCCGATGACGGCGCCCCGCGCAACACCCGCGAGCGCGCAACATTGATGTCCGAGCTGATCCGCGGGTCGGGCAGCGCGTCGTGACCTTCAAAGTCGCCATCATCGGCAGACCTAACGTCGGCAAATCGACTCTTTTCAATCGGCTGGTGGGAAGGAAGCTGGCGCTCGTCGACGACACGCCGGGCGTCACCCGCGACCGTCGCGTCCATGCCGCCAAGCTCTACGACCTGCATTTCGATGTCATCGACACCGCCGGCTTCGAGGACGCTGGCGCCTCGACCTTGCCCGGCCGCATGCGCGCGCAGACCGAGATCGCCATCCGCGAAGCCGACCTGATCTTCTTCACCATCGACGCCAAGTCCGGCCTTTTGCCTGACGACAGGACCTTCGCCGAGATCGTGCGCAAGTCCGGCAAGCCGGTCGTGCTGGTCGCCAACAAGGCCGAGGCGAAGGGCGCCCAGGGCGGCATGCTGGAAGCCTGGGAACTCGGACTTGGCGAGCCGATCCCGGTTTCGGCCGAGCATGGCCAGGGCATGCCCGATTTGCGCGACGCCGTGATCGGCGCGCTCGGCGAAGCGCGCGCCTTCGGCGAAGAAGAAGACGGCGAAGACGAAGACGTCGCTGCCGGCGAGGTGCTGATCGGCGAGGATATCGCCGATCCGGATGCCGAGCACGCCTATGACGACACCAAGCCGATGCGCATCGCCGTTGTCGGCCGTCCCAATGCCGGCAAGTCGACGCTGATCAACGCGCTGATCGGCGAAGAGCGGCTGCTCACCGGACCGGAAGCCGGCATTACCCGCGATTCGATCTCGGTCGATTGGGATTGGCATGGCCGCCGCCTGAAACTGTTCGACACGGCCGGCATGCGCCGCAAGGCCAGGATCCACGAAAAGCTGGAAGTGATGTCGGTGCAGGACGGCCTGCGCGCCATCCGGTTTGCCGAGATCGTCATCATCGTCCTCGACGCCACCATCCCCTTCGAGAAGCAGGATCTGCAGATCGCCGACCTGATCATCAGGGAAGGCCGGGCGCCGGTGATCGCCTTCAACAAATGGGATCTGATCGACCATCCCCAGGAGCTTCTGGCCGAACTGCGCGAGAAGACGGAACGGCTTCTTCCCCAGGCGCGCGGCCTCCAGGCGGTACCTGTCTCCGGCGAGACCGGGCGCGGCCTCGACAAGCTGATGGATGCCGTCATCAGGACGCACAAGGTGTGGAACAGCCGCGTCTCGACCGGCAAGCTCAACCGCTGGCTGGAAGGCATCCTGGCACACCATCCGCCGCCTGCCGTGGCCGGGCGCCGGCTGAAGGTCAAATACGTCACCCAGGCCAAGACCCGGCCGCCGGGTTTCGTTGTCCAGTGCTCGCGGCCCGATGCGATGCCGCAATCCTATGTCCGCTATCTCTCCAACAGCCTGCGCGAAGCCTTCGACATGCCCGGCGTACCGATCCGCATCGCGCTGCGCACGTCGGACAATCCATTCGCCGGCAGGTCCAAGAAACGCAGCTGATCGGCGGTGCCCCCTTGGTGCCCCATGATCATGCCACAGCGCGCAGGTCGCCGTCGCTGGCTCGCGTATTTTCAGGCAGTGCCTGTCGCGCTGCATCCAGCAGGATCTCGGCGAGGCGGGCCGCCACCGGCTCGGCCTCGGCATCCTTGCGATGCAGCACCAACGCCATTTTGGGCAATGCGGGCAGCCCGGCGATCTCCGGCGTCATCGCGCTGACGCTGGCCGGCAGGCCGATGTCGGTGCGGATCGTCAGCCCCAGCCCCGCCGCCACGGCTGCCCAGATGCCGCCAAGGCTCGGGCTGGAAAAGGCCATCCGCCAAGGCAGGCCGGCGCGGTCGAGCGCTTCGGTTGCCACCGTGCGCAAGAGGCATGGCGCTTCGAGCGCCACCAGCGGCAGTGGCTCGCTGTTACGCAGGCTGGTCTCGATGCGCTTTGCCGGACCGATCCAGCGCATCTGCACGTCGGCGACGTGCTGGCTGTAGGGCAGCGTCTCGCCGCTGTGCCAGGCCAGCGCGATGTCGAGACTGCCTGACAGGATCCGGTCAGCAAGGTCATGGCTGCGCGCGATCCTGGCTTCGATCTTGACCCTGGGATGGGCGCGAGCGAAGCGGCCGAGCACGTCCGGCAGCACCGCCTCACCGAAATCCTCCTGCAGGCCGAGCCGTACCCAGCCTTCCAGCTCCACGTCGTGGATGGCGGATGCCGCTTCGTCATTGAGCTCGATCAGCCGGCGCGCATAGCCAAGCATGGTCTCGCCGGCATCGGTCAGAGCGAGGCCGCGCCCCGACTTGCGGAAGATCGGCGTCGCTGCCTGTTCTTCCAGTTTCTTCAACTGCGCGCTGACCGCCGACGTCGACCGGCCAAGCCGGTCGGCCGCCTTGGCAAAGCTGCCCAGCTCCATGCCGGTGACGAAGCTGCGGAGAACGTCGAGGTCGAATGTCACGCGTCGCATACTATTAGTCCTATTTTTTAGGATGATATGTTTAAAAATTCCTGATTTTAGGGATGAAGCTATGGCGCTAGAGACAGACCGTCAAGGCCCGGATCACTGGCCAAGCACGGGAATGAAATCATGTCCGCCATCGTCAATTGCACTGACCGACAGCCGCCGGAACTCCTGGAAGATACCGCGGCCGGTTCCGCCAGGAGGGCATTCAAGCCCAGCCATCGCTGGAAGGTTCTGGGCATCGGCGTTGCCGCCAATGCCAGCTTCTCGGCCACTTTCTCCGGCATACCGGCAACGGCCGTCATGATTCGCCAGGGCTACCACTTGGGCAATGCCGAACTTGGCCTGGCACTCGGCCTTCTCGGGCTGGGGGTCGCGCTCAGCGAACTGCCCTGGGGCCTGCTCACCGACCGCTGGGGCGATCGCCGCGTGCTTTTGATCGGTCTCGGCGCAACGGCGGCGTGGCTCCTGGTCATGGCGATGCTGGTTGTGCCGACACGGACCCGTATTCCCGACGTCGCGCTGCTCTCCGCCAGCCTGCTCATCACCGGACTGCTCGGCGGCAGCGTCAACGGTTCGAGCGGCCGCGCCATCATGGGCTGGTTCCGGGAAAACGAGCGCGGCTTCGCCATGAGCATCAGGCAGACGGCGGTGCCGCTCGGCGGCGGCCTTGGCGCCCTCATACTGCCCTCCCTTGCTCTGGCTTTCGGCTTTAGCGCGGTGTTCGGGGTCCTGGCTGGCGCATCCGCTCTGTCTGCCCTGTTCGCCTGGCGCTGGCTGCACGAGCCGCCGACGGCGGGCAAGGACCATCTCGCTGCGGCTTCTGTGGCCGGACCGGCGCCGCTGCGCAATCGCGATGTCTGGCGTATCGCGACCGCCATCGGCCTGCTCTGCTTTCCGCAGGTGGCCGTGCTCACCTTCGCATCCGTGTTCTTGCACGACTTCGTTGGGTTGGGAACGGCGGCAATCAGCGCGAGCCTCGCCACCGTTCAGATCGGCGCCATGGTCATGCGCATCTGGAGCGGCCGCTTCACCGACCGTCACGGCAACCGCCGCCAATTTCTTCGCTTGTGCAGCGCGTTCAGCGCCCTTGCCTTCACCATGCTTTGGCTGCTGGTCCTGCTCGGCCCAACCGTTCCGGGCGGCCAACTCATCCGGTTGGCGGTCCTTCCAGTCGTGCTTATTGTCGCAGGCATCTCGGTCTCCGCCTGGCACGGCGTCGCCTACACCGAGCTTGCCACCCTTGCCGGGGCCAGCCATGTCGGGACCGCGCTCAGCCTTGCCAACACCTTTGTTTTCGTCGGCTTCTTCCTGGTGCCGGTGGCTATTCCGGGGCTTTTGCACCTTTGGTCTTGGTCCGGCGTCTGGCTGGCGGCCGCCATCTGCGCGCTGATCGCCCGGCCGATCTTCCTGCGTCCGGCCTAAATGGACCGCCGCAAAACCGCCCGACTTCGGAACCACCACCTCGGGCCGACCGGGAAAACCCGATCGAACCTGTTAACGTCCCATCAAGGTTAATGCATCATTTTGCTCTTCAGTGGGGTCAGTCGCGTTCCTGGAGAGTGTTCCGTGCATCGACGTGTGTTGAAGCGGCTGGTTGCCGCCGCCGGTGAGAGAAAACGTGGCTTTCTGGCTCCGCTCGTCATCGGTTTCGGCATCTGGATCGGCTTTCCGACGGTCGCCGCCTATCAGGACATGACGAGCCTGGTTTCCGGCCTCGAGGCATCGAGCACGCGCTGGAATTCCTATGTCGAGAAATCCGTCGCCGGCTCCACCCATGCGGCCGAGATGCCCTTTGTCGATTCTGATGTCACCGGCTCCATCTCCGGATCGGGTGTCCACCTGGCCGGTGTCGGCAACGTGTCGTTTCGCGGCAAGGGCGGCAAGGTCAGCGGCACGCCCGATGAGGACCGCGTCGTGCGCGCCGAGAAGAAAGGGCGCATCGTCCAGATGTCTCCCGTCGCACCGCCGAAGAACTTCAATGCCGGCTCGATCTTCGAGCGCACCTCCTCCTTGCTGCGGCCCAGCATGGACGGCGGCCTGAAGATGGCTTTCGCCAAGCCGCAGATCAAAGGCAAGGAAATCCAGATCGCCGCGGCATTCCATGCGCGCGAGGACAAGAAGCCGGATTCCGGCGTGCCGGCAATGCTTGCCGCACTGGTCAACAACGACCATCCGGATGTGCTGGCGACCGCCTACGCGCAGTCCGAGCCCGACTATGCCAAGGCATCGCCCTTCGAAGCCCTGCTTCAGGACGAGCAGCCCAATGAGGGCCGCTTCATTCCGCCGATGGCCAAGGGCGATCATTCGTGGATCCAGACCCCGCTGCCCGCCAGTGTCTTCTCCCAGAAGGAGCAGGCATGCCTTGCCAACGGCATCTATTTCGAGGCGAGGAGCGAATCCGTGCGCGGCCAGGCCGCCGTCGCCCAGGTCATCCTCAACCGCGTTCGCAATCCGACCTATCCCAATTCGATCTGCGGCGTCGTCTACCAGAACGACAGCTGGTTCAACCGCTGCCAGTTCTCCTTCGCCTGCGACGGCAGGAAGAAGCGCATCGATAGCCCAGCCGCCTACAAGACCGCCCAGGAGATCGCCATGGCCGTCACCGCCGGCAAGATCTTCATCCCGGAGGTCGGATCGTCGACCCACTACTATGCCCAATATGTCCATCCCGGCTGGGCGCGCACGATGCAGAAGATGACCAAGATCGGCCTGCATATCTTCTATCGGACCTATGGCGGCGGCTGGAGCTGAGTGCGGAGCAGCCGCTGATCTTTGATGTGGCGCGCAGCCTATCGAAGAGCCATTGCGCGGGGGATTCGCGCCAAGCATCCTCGTCATCATGGCGGGCACGATGTCGCACCTTTCTAATTCATTGATTTCATTGCATAAAATACATGGCACTGAACTTCCGCCCGTGGCTTGACGGGCGCAAACCCTCTAACTATGTTGCCGGCGACTTTAGAAGCGGACGGACGGTGACGGTCTGACCGGGCAGGGGGGTTGCGATGGCCGACAAGAATGGGCCAGACGGAACCGGAAAAACCGGCCGCGGCAATCAGCATGAACCCGATATCCGCGACGACGATCTTGAGCGCCGCCGCCGTGACCTTGAAGCTTCGCTTGCGACAAGGCGGCCCGGCCGGCTCGAGGGGAAAGACGACGCGAAAGCGGGCAGTGTGGCCGGTTACGGTCAGGCGCTCAAACTCTCCAGCGAGTTTATCGCCGGGGTGGTGGTGGGTGCCGGCATCGGCTGGATCATCGACCGTCTGGCGGGGACATCGCCATGGGGTCTGATCGTGTTTCTGCTGCTTGGTTTTGGCGCCGGAGTGCTCAATGTGATGCGTTCCGCCGGCGTTGTGGCAGAATTTGGACAGGGCGATAAATCGCGCCGTGGTCAAGACGACAAGAAATGACCGCGCACCATGTGCGGTAATGGTAACGAGGCCGTACGCGGCATTGACGGGGTTTGAACGTGGCAGCTGACAAGGTCGATCCGATCCACCAGTTCCATATCAACAAGCTGATTCCGATCGACATCGGCGGCTATGACCTGTCTTTCACCAATTCGGCGCTGTTCATGGTCGCAACCGTGATTGTCGCGGCTGGATTCCTGTTTCTCACGACGTCGAGCCGCAGCCTGGTTCCCGGGCGGCTTCAGTCGGTCTCCGAGATGGCCTATGAGTTCGTCGGCAACATGTTGCGCGACGCCGCGGGCACGCAAGGCATGAAATTCTTCCCTCTCGTGTTCTCGCTGTTCATGTTCGTGCTCGTCGCCAATCTGCTTGGCCTGTTCCCGTATTTCTTCACCGTCACCAGCCACATCATCGTCACCTTCGGCCTTGCCGTGCTGGTGATCGCAACCGTGGTCGTCTACGGCTTCATGAAGCATGGTCTTGGCTTCCTGAAACTATTCGTGCCGCATGGCGTGCCGGTCTTCCTGCTGCCACTGGTGGTGCTGATCGAAGTGATCTCCTTCGTGTCGCGCCCGGTCAGCCTCTCGGTTCGTCTGTTCGCCAACATGCTCGCCGGCCACATCACGCTGAAGGTGTTCTCCGGCTTCGTGGTCAGCCTGAGCGCGCTCGGCGCGGTCGGCGTCGCCGGCTCGATCCTGCCTCTGGCGATGGCAGTGGCGCTGACGGCACTGGAACTGCTGGTCGCCTTCCTGCAGGCCTACGTCTTTGCCGTGTTGACCTGCATGTATCTCAACGACGCCCTGCACCCTGGGCATTAGGTCCAAAAGTTCCGGCCCAGGAATTCCAACATTGGCGCCGGATGGAATCGCAACGGAATTTTAGATCCAAAGGAGTTGAACAAATGGACGCAGAAGCAGCAAAGTACATCGGCGCCGGCATCGCTTGCCTGGGCATGGGTGGCGCGGGCATTGGCCTCGGCAACATCTTCGGCAGCTACCTGGCGGGCGCTCTGCGCAACCCGTCGGCTGCCGATGGCCAGTTCGGCCGCCTGATCTTCGGCTTCGCCGTGACCGAAGCTCTGGGCATCTTCTCGCTTCTCATCGCGCTTCTGGCCCTGTTCGGCTGAGCACTCGGGAAGATTGGACAGGCCGGCCGCGCAAGCGGCGGGCCTGAATTTCGGGGATAGTCCATGTTCGTGACATCTGCCTTTGCGCAAGAGTCCGCGCCATCAGCCGATACCAGCCACGCTGCGACGGAAGGCGAAACGCATTCCGGCACCAGCGTGCCTGCTGAAGCGCATGGCACGTTTCCGCCATTCGATCCGGCGACGTTCCCGTCGCAGCTTCTGTGGCTGGCGATCACCTTCGGGCTGTTCTATCTCTTCCTGAAGCGGGTGGTGATGCCGCGCGTCGGCGGCATCATCGATGTCCGCAACGATCGCATCACGCAGGACCTTGATCAGGCGGCCAAGTTGAAGGGCGAGGCCGACGCCGCCGTTGCTGCCTACGAGCAGGAACTGGCGGAAGCCAAGACCAAGGCCAACGCGATCGGCCAGCAGGCCAACGACGCGGCCAAGGCCGAGGCCGACACCGCGCGCAAAAAGGTCGAGGCCGCGCTCGACGCCAAGCTTGGCGAAGCCGAAGCCCGCATTTCTTCCATCAAGGCCAATGCCATGAAGGAAGTCGGCAGCATCGCCGAGGATACCGCTTCGGCGATCGTCGAAGCCCTGGTTGGCGGCAAGGCCAGCAAGGCCGAGATCGCGGCCGCGGTCAAATCCGTGGCCCGGTGAGGAGCGCATCATGGATTACACATCTCTCGCGACGCTCTGGGCCACGATAGCCCTGATCATCTTCCTGGGCATTGCCGTCTACATCAAGGTGCCTCGCCTGATCGCCAAGGCGCTCGACGCCCGCGCCGAAAGGATCAGCAACGAACTCGACGAAGCGCGCCGGCTACGCGAGGAAGCCCAGCAACTGCTTGGCCAGTATCAGCGCAAGCGCAAGGAAGCCGAGCAGGAGGCCGCCGACATCGTCGCCGCCGCCAAGCGCGAAGCCGATATGCTTGCCGCCGACGCGCACAAGAAGACCGAGGACTATGTTGTCAGGCGCACCGCGCTTGCCGAACAGAAGATCGGTCAGGCCGAGCGTGATGCCATCAGCGAAGTCCGCGCCAGCGCCGTCGACATCGCCGTAGAGGCAGCGCGCGCGCTGCTTGCCGGCAAGATCGACGCCAAGGCCGGTGCCGATCTGTTCAAGGCATCGCTCGCGGACGTGAAGTCGAAGCTGAACTGAGCCCTCACAGCCCTCATACAATTAAAGCCGCCCGGGCAACCTGGCGGCTTTTTTGTTGTGGCGCTGAAGCTGCCAATCTCCCCCCTCATGGGGGAGATGCCCGGCAGGGCAGAGGGGGGGCGTGAAGGAACGCTAATCTTTGTTGTCCTGCGATCTATCGGGACAAGCCTGAGGGCGCAATTGCAATCGGTTGAGAGGCCGGCGGGGCAGCGCCCCCCTCTGTCCTGCCGGACATCTCCCCCACGAGGGGGAGATTGGCTTGTCGCTGCCGCCGTTGTTCAATCCAGCCCAGCAAAGCTCTCTTCTTCAACCACTTCAGCGCCACCCAGCCTGAACGGCGAAAACGACACGCGATGCAGCCGCGCCACCGGGCCATGCGCTTCGATCGCGGTGCGATGGCGAACCGTGGCGTAGCCCATGTGGACTTCGAACCCGTAGCGGTCGTGATGGTTGCCGCAGCCGCACATCATGCGGTCACGCATCACCTTGGCGACGATCGAGGCGGCAGCGATCGATTGCGAACGCTGGTCGCCCTTGATCAGCGCGCGCCCTTCACAAGGCAGCCCCGGCGGCACGTCGCGTCCATCAGCGAGGGCTAGTTTCGGTCGGACCGACAGTCCGACCAGGGCGCGCCGCATGGCTTCCAGGCTTGCCTTGAGGATGTTGCTGCCGTCGATGCCCTCGGCACTGATTGAGGCCATCGAGACCGCCTGCGCGGAGCCAAGAATTCGCAGGAACAAGGCCTCACGCTGCAAATGGCTGAGGCGTTTGGAATCGTCGAGGCCGTCCGGAATGTTGGCGGGATCGAGCACCACCGCCGCAGCGACCACCGGCCCGGCCAGGGGGCCACGGCCGGCCTCGTCCATCCCGGCGACCGGCCACAGGCCCTCCGCCATCGCCTTCGTCTCGAAGGAGAAGTCAGGCTTCTCGATGATCTCAAAGAGAGGCGGAGAATCAGAACGCGCGCGAGCCATGTTGCGGCGAGGTTCGCATCGGCTCTGATTCTCCGCAAGTCCCTCCGGGTCGGGTGGGGCGCCGGACCGGGAGGGGCACCGTCTGCAGGCCGGGGCAGGCCGGACGGGATTCTGGTGCCGCGACGGATCAAACCATCGCGACGAATTGTCTCTCAAAGCAGCGTCAGCTGCACCTGATCTTTCCCGGCGGCAACGAACTGGTCGGTTCGCAACGTGCGCCGTTCGGCATTGAGGCCGAGCCGCTTCGCTGTGATCTCGAAGCGCCGGCCGATCTGCCAGGCATAGGGACCGGCGCCCTTCATGCGCTTGCCCCATTCCGAATCGTAGTCCTTGCCGTCCCGCATCGAGCGGACCAGCGACATCACATGGCGGTAGCGGTCGGGATAATGGCGCAGCAGCCAATCCTTGAAGATCGGGCTGACCTCCAGCGGCAGGCGCAGGATCACGTAGCCCGCTTCGCGCGCGCCGGCCGCACGTGCGGAATCGAGGATGCGTTCCATCTCCGGATCGGTCAGGCCCGGAATGATTGGAGCCACCATGACCGACGCCGGAATGCCGGCATCCGAAAGCTGCCGGATCGCTTCCAGCCGCTTGGTCGGTGTCGACGCGCGCGGCTCCATGGTGCGCGCCAGCATACGGTCGAGCGTCGTCACCGACAGCGCCACTTTGGCGAGCCCGCGTTCGGCCATGCGTGACAGGATATCGATATCGCGCGTCACCAGAGCGGACTTTGTCACGATGCCGACTGGATGGCCGCGCGCTTCCAGCACTTCGAGGATTTCGCGCATGATCCGGTATTGCTTCTCGATCGGCTGGTAGGGGTCGGTGTTGGTGCCTATGGCGATGGTGCGCGGCTGGTAGCTGTCTTTCGAAAGCTCCTTGTCGAGCAAGCGCGCCGCATCAGGCTTGGCGAACAACTTCGATTCGAAATCCAGACCCGGCGACAGGCCCATGAACGCGTGCGTCGGGCGGGCAAAGCAATAGACGCAGCCATGCTCGCAGCCGCGATAGGGGTTGATGGAACGGTCGAAGGAAATGTCGGGCGATTCGTTGCGGGTGATGATGGTGCGCGGCTTCTCGACCTGCACTTCGGTCTTGAAGGGCGGCAGTTCCTCCAGCGAATTCCAGCCATCGTCGAACACGTGCCGGCTGACCGGCTCGAACCGGCCGGACGGATTGATGCCAGCTGACCTGCCGCGGTTGCGGTCCGGGCGGACACGCATGCCGCTCTGCTCGACCATCGCGTTGGCCATCTCGGCTCTTCCTGCTCCGAAAGCTGCAATGTCGGCGCGCACGATCTGTTCCATTTTCGCCCGCTCCCAGGGACTGTCCATGTTGTGTCGAATCGCTCTGCTCATGAAATTATTCCTATTTCGTTGAGAAGAACAAAGCAAGAACTTTCTATGGTGCGATGCAAAACTGGCGCTGTCGGGCGCTTTCCGCTATTCGGCTAAGGATGCTCAGTGTTCTCATCGAAACCCGCAATGACGAGGAGGGCCTCGCCCGCACGCTCGCCTCGCTGATTGGCGGCGCGGTCGAAGGCGTGGTGCGTGAAGTCATCGTCTGCGACACAGGCTCTACCGACCAGACGCATCATGTGGCGGAGCATGCCGGCTGTCAGTACGTGACGGGCGGTGTCGTTGCCGGCATCCGCCAGGCCAAGGGGGATTGGTTGCTGCTCCTGGAGCCGGGCGCGCGGCTGGTAGAGGGCTGGATCGATGAAGTTGTCGCCCATACGGCCAGGCAGACCATGGCGGCACGGTTTTCGCGCACGCGAGCCAGTCGCACGCCATTCCTGGCCCGGGTCTTTTCGGGAAACCGCGCCTTGGCCGACGGATTGCTGATCAGCAAGCGTCAAGCGGCGGCCGCGGCCAAGAGTGCCAGCAGTGCCGAGGCCATCGCCCGCGGCCTCGCGACGAAGCGGCTCGACGCTGAAATCTGGATGGCGCCGGCCAAGCAGGAGCGCCGCCCCTCGACGTGATTTTTTGCAGTTGCTCAGGTCATTGTGCATTGCACAAAATTTGACGCGGGGTTAGCTTCCGTTCAAGCGGGAATTGGGTTTGGGTCATGCCGAGAGGCGAGCCACCGATGCGGCATCGGTGGTGCTCTCATAGCCGAGGACCCAATGAAGCTTTCAACCCCCGACACATCCGGCGCGGTCAGTCTCGAGGCCATTGCGCGCAACGGCAGCCTGCTGCGGCGCATCGCCGTGCGTATTCCAACCTATCTGACGGACCTGCGTGAGAACCCTGCCTGGCTGCCGATGTTCGTGTTGGCGCGCACCATGCCCGGACGCCGCATGCATTGGCTCGGCGCAAAGCGCGCCCGCCCGGTCGCCCATGCCGGGGATACGATGTTTGCCGGTGTCGAACGGGGAGCGGTCGTCGATGCGTTGCGCTCCGACGGGCTGTTCTCAGGCCTGGTCCTGCCGCCTGATATCCATGAAGAGATCGCCGACTTCGCTGGGCGCACGCCTTGCTTCGGCAATTTCGACCGCCGTCTCGAATTCATGCCGGGGGAACATGCCGAGGCCGAGAAACGCCTTGGCCGCTCGCTGCTTAGCGGGCATTTTTTCGAGCGCATCCTCGACTGCCCGGCGGCGCTTGCCATCCAGCGCGATCCGCTGCTTCTGGATATTGCCGCGCACTATCTCGGCGGCCAGGCGAAACTGATCACGACGCGGGTCTGGTGGAGTTTTCCCACAGGTGCCGCTTCGGATGCCGACAAGAACCTCGCCTCGCTCGGCAAGTATCATTTTGACCTCGACGACTGGCGCATGCTGAAATTCTTCTTCTACCTCAAGCCGGTCGACGCCGACACCGGTCCGCATGTCTATGTCAGGGGCAGCCACAAGCGCCGCAGCCTCAAGCATCAGCTTACCCTTCTGGTCGGCCATCCCGCGCAACAGGTTCTGGATGTCTATGGCGAGCAGAGCCCGGTGACGCTGACCGGCGAGGCCGGTCTCGGCTTCGTCGAGGACCCCTTTGGCTTTCATATGGGCACCGTGCCGGCACGCACGCCGCGACTGATGATGGAAGTCGGCTTCGGCGTATCGCCGCCGTCGCGCCGACGGTTTCATGGCGAGCCGGTCATCCGCTGAGAGCTGCGTATCCGAAGCTCATCTCGACAGGTGTCCAGTGTGTGCGGCGTCTGGCTTGGCGCTGCGCCCTGTTTTCCGTATCGAAGTCGACACGGACCGGCTCCTGGTTGAACCGCTCGCGGTCGTCCAGGGCGTTGATGATGACGATCGCCCTTGCATCGTCATCTCCGGTGATTGCGGCGACGTAGACACCGCACTCCCGGCAGATCAGATAGTCGGCCGTCCTCAGCCCGAACTGATATCTCCGCAATTGCGTCTCGTCCTTGACCGAGATGACCAGTCTGCCATTCGGATCGGCAACGGCGCGCGAACCATGTCTGACACAGAACGAGCATTGGCAAGCGCGAACTTCGGTTTGCGGTGGGTCGAGCTCGGTTGAAAATCCAAGGCGTATGTTGCCGCAATGGCATCCACCGGTGTGCACGGTCATCGTAGCTGCCTTGTCGTGAACGGCGATGATCGCCTTCAGACAAGGTACTTTTCCGAGGTCCGGGTTGGAATGGGGTTTCGAAGGCGCCGGTGCTGTTTTGCCGGGCAAACGCGGCGTGCAACCGGCGCTTTGCCTCGGGTTTTACAGAGCCGATTTGCCGCGCCGCAAATGCTCGTCCAGGCGCGGCATGATCTCGACGAAGTTGCATGGCATGTGCCGGTAGTCGAGCTGCGCCTTCAGGATGCCGTCCCACGCGTCCTTGCAGGCACCTGGCGAACCCGGCAGCACGAAGACGAAGGTGGCGTTGACGACGCCGCCGGTCGCCCGGCTCTGGATCGTCGAGGTGCCGATCTTGTCGTAGGAAATCCGGTGGAACACTTCCGAAAAGCCATCCATGCGCTTTTCGAAGATCGGCTCCAGCGCGTCCGGCGTCACGTCACGGCCTGTGAAGCCGGTGCCGCCGGTGGTGATGACGACATCGATATTCTTGTCCTGTGACCACGCCAGAACCGTGTCGCGGATTTTCTCGCGGTCGTCGGTGACGATATTGCGGGCCCCCAGCAGATGGCCGGCCTCGGTGATGCGGTCGGCCAGCGTCTGGCCGGATTTGTCGTCGGCGAGGCTGCGCGTATCCGAAACGGTCAGCACCGCGATGCGCACGGGAATGAAGGAGCGGCTCTCGTCAATTCTGGCCATCTGCGCCCTCCGATGCGATGCTGCGCGTTGCGGCAACGAACCAGTCGGGCTGGCGGCCGCGGATTTCGGCGGCGGCGCGCTTGGCGACATTGCCGGTTTCGAACAGGCCGAAACATGTCGCGCCGGATCCCGACATCCGCGAGAACCCCGATCCGGCCTTGTTCAGCCAGGAAAGCGCCCTGCCGATTGCGGGTTGCACCTCCAGCGCCGCGGGCTCGAGATCGTTGCGGGTGATCTCCAGCCAGTTGCGCAGGCTGTGAAAATCGATGCTGCGCGGCAGCGGCGGTAAGGCCTCATTGTCGCGCCGGGAAAGCGCTGCAAAGACATCCGCCGTCGACACCGGGGTGCCTGGATTGACCAACACCAGGCCAAGCGCCGAAAAATCCGGCACCATCGACAGTTCATCCCCGATGCCGCGCGCCACCAGCGGCTTTGCCGCCAGGCACATCGGCACATCGGCGCCAAGCGAAAGGCCGATCCGCGCCAACTCGCTGCCATCGATGTCTAGCGCCCATGTCTCCATCAGCCCGCGCAGCACGGTCGCCGCGTCGCTCGAACCGCCGCCGACGCCGGAGGCAACCGGCAGGTTCTTTTCCAGCCGGATAGCGACCGGCGGTGTTCTCTCGTGCCCGGCTGTCTGCCGCAGGGCATCGCGCGCCTTGAGCACCAGATTGCTGGCGTCGAGAGGAACGGCCGGGGCGTAACGGCCGGATACGGTAAACTCATCGCCGTCGGCGGGCGCGATTTCGACCCTGTCGCCAAACCGTGTGAACACCGCCAGGCTCTCGATCAGATGATAGCCGTCAGGGCGCCTGCCGGTGACATGCAGCGCAAGATTGATTTTGGCGTGTGCGTGCCAGCTACGCGACCCGATGTCGGTGTCCACAATCGTCTGCGGGATGATGCTCAGTCCTTGGCCAGCCGGTATTCGCCGGTCTTCGGATCCTTGACCAAAGTGCCGATCGCGCCGTTGGCCGTCTGCTTTTCTGTGCGCCGCACCTTGGCGGTCACGCGCTCGGCTTCCCTAATGAAGGTGCGGTAGCCGAAATAGGCGGCAACGCCAACGACGGCGAAGAAAATGATCTGCGGCATGCCAAAACTCCTCCCACGCTGGGCCGGCGAAGGCGGCCGGTCGGGTCGGTTGGTGCATGTCGACCCGCTTTTGGGAACACGACATGCATGAAACTCAAGCTCTCATGCTAGACGGTTTTGCCGGGTTTTCAAAGCCCGAAGCGAGACCACAATGCGCGCTCTTCCGCCGCATCGATCACGCCGCTGGCGGCAGCGGCTGCGATATCGGGCGCTGAAAAGCCCTTGCTTGAGCCGAACAGGCCGAAGCGGCTAAGGAAACCCCGCGGTGTCGTGATCAGCCTGAGTTGGGTTTTCGCTCCGAAACGGGTCTTGAGCACAGTGCGCATGTCGCCGAGCGCATCGACCAGCCCGAGTTCGAGGCCCTTGATGCCGGTCCAGAACAGGCCGGTGAACAGGTCCGGATCGTCCTTCAGTTTCGTGCCGCGCCGCTCCTTGACGAGGTCGATGAAGGTTGCGTGCACCTCGAGCTGCAGCGCCTTCAGCCGCTCGACATCTTCCTTTTTCTCGGGCTTGAACGGATCGAGCACCGCCTTGTTCTGGCCAGCGGTGTGGACACGTCGCTCGATGCCGATCTTCTTCATCAGTTCCGGGAAACCAAACGAAGCCGAGACGACGCCGATCGACCCGACGATGGAGGACGGATCGGCAAAAATCTCGTCACCGGCGACCGCGATCATGTAGCCGCCCGACGCCGCGACATCCTCGACGAAGACCAGTACCTTTTTGTTCTTTTCCGTGGCCAGGTCACGGATGCGCTTGAAGATCAGCCTAGACTGCACCGGCGAGCCGCCCGGCGAATTGATCGAGATGGCGACCGCCGGCGCGTCGTAGGAAAACGCCTTCTCGATGAGGCCGGCGGTGGAGGCCAGCGACAGGCTCGGCCGGAACTGGCCACCGCCTGCCATGATGGTGCCGTGCAGCCGGATGACTGGAATGGTGACGACGGTGGAGCGCCAGGATTTCGGCAACAGGCGGTTGATGAGTCGTTTCACGAGGGCGCGGTCTCCGGTCGATAGGTTGCAGGCATGTAGGGATTTCCCGGCCAACGGCAATGTCGCCGGGCAGAATAGCTCAATCTCCGAACAGCGAGGCGAGGCCGTTGGTGATCATTTCGCTGCGCTCGTCGGGGCCGTTGCCTGATTGCGCGTGCAGCATCAGGGGCGGGCGGATGGCAAGCTTTCCCCGTGCCCCGAGCGCTGCCCGCACGACGATGCGTATTGCCGCCGCGTCGGGGCGAGGGTGGACGGCGAGCATCTCGGGATCGCCGAAGCGGCCGGCGATCGCATCGAGAATGGCGCCGAGCTGTTCGGGCCGGGCGATTACGGCGAGCCCGCCGCGCGGCCTGACCACCGCCGCCGCACTGCGGATCCAGCTCTCGAACACCCCGCCCTCCATGACATGGGCCTCTTTTCTGAGGCGATCGGGGGAGGCGCGGTCCCGGGGAGCGTTGAAGGGAGGGTTCATGATGACGAAGTCGAAGTCGTTGTCGGTGAGCCCGGCGGCCGCCCGCGCCCGACCCGATACGGTGACATCGGCGACCAGCACGGAGGCGCGATCGCTGAGATGAGCATTGCCGGGATGGGCAAGCGTGGCCGCCGCGAAGGCCGCCATTTCCGACGCTCGTTCGACAAGCACCGCCTCGGCGGCCGGGCAGCGCGACAGCACTGCCAGGCCGGCGGCCCCGGCACCGGCACCGAAATCGGCGAGACGACCGGCAAAGGAGGACGGCACGGACGCCGCCAGCATCATCGCATCCATGCCGGCGCGATGACCGCCATGTTTGGGCTGCACGAGCCAGAACCGGCCGCGATGGAAAGCGTCGACCGTATGGGCCGGCGTGTCCGGGACAAGGGCGGCGGGCGCGGCGGACATTATTTTCCGCGGATTTCGTTGGCGATGCCGGCATCCCTGAGGATGCGCCGTGCCGCGTCGGCCTGGTCGGCATCGACCATGACGCGTTTCTGCAAAAGGCCGATCGACCCTTCGAGAATGCTCATATTCTGATCGGCGACAAAGCAGGCGATGCCGGCGTCGCGCATCAGCGATTCAACAAAGGAGATGATCACGGCATCGTTGGTGCGGACAAGTTCTATCATCGTATGAAACTCGCAGTTTGCGCTATTGATGTAAACGGGCAGGGGATTCCGAGGCAGAGCCCCGTTCCCTGTCGGGTCCCCGTTCCCTCTCGGGTCGTTGACATTCCGTCATCGACGCCGCGCCAATTCGCCACTTGCCGTGGCCATGTCCGCCGCCCTAGAGTCCATGCAGGGACTAAGGGTGCCGTCGCACGCTCTATACCAAGACGGGAGTGATTGTCGTGGGTGTCGTTCTCAACATTGAAAACGGGAAGCGGGAGCCCGCCTCCATCAAGGATCTGATCGATCTGACGGCGGCCGACATGGGGCGCGTCAATGAATTGATCTTGTCCAAGGCCGGCTCCGACGTCGAGATGATCCCGGAGGTCGCCAATCATCTGATCTCGTCCGGCGGCAAACGGCTGCGGCCGATGCTGACGCTCGCCGCCGCGCAGATGTTCGGCTATACCGGCGAGGGCCACGTCAAGCTCGCCACCTCCGTCGAATTCATGCACACGGCGACGCTGCTGCACGACGACGTCGTCGACGAGAGCGGCATGCGCCGCGGCAAGAAGACCGCCCGCATGATCTGGGGCAACCAGGCGAGCGTGCTGGTCGGCGACTTCCTGCTCGGCCAGGCCTTCCGCATGATGGTCGATGTCGGCTCGCTCGAAGCGCTCGATATCCTGTCGAGTGCTGCCTCCATCATCGCCGAGGGCGAGGTTATGCAGCTTGCCGCCGCCAAGAACCTCGAAACCACCGAGGACGAGCATTTCGCCGTCATCAAGGCCAAGACCGCGGCGCTGTTTTCGGCTGCTGCCGAGGTCGGCCCCGTCATTGCCCAGGCGACTCGCAACGATCGTGCGGCGCTGCGCTCCTACGGCATGAATCTCGGCCTTGCCTTCCAGCTGATCGATGACGCGCTGGACTATGGCGGCACCAGCAAGGATCTAGGCAAGAATGTCGGCGACGATTTCCGCGAAGGCAAGGTGACCTTGCCGGTCATTCTCGCCTATCGGCGGGGCACGAAGGCCGAGCGCACTTTCTGGAAGCGTGCCATCGAGGACAATGTCACCGATGACGCCGGCCTGGAAAAGGCGACCGGCCTGATGACCCGCCACGGCGCCATTGCCGACACGATCGGGCGAGCCCGCCATTTCGGCGAGATCGCCCGCGACGCGCTGGCGCCGCTGGAAGCGACGCCGCAGAAATCGGCGCTGATCGACGTCATCGATTTCTGCATCAGCCGGGTGAACTGAGCGGCGTCACCCGGTTGCCGGTTACTTCCCCTTTCCCGGCAAAGCGAAGGCGGCCAGCAGGCTGACAAAGATGCCCGCCGCCGCCAGCCAGAAGGCGATCTTTATGCCATCGGCTATCGCGACCTTCAGTGCATCGCCTGTCAGCCCGCCGACACGGCTGTTGGCGATCGCGATCAATGTTGCCATGCCGATCGCGTTGCCGATGTTGAGCGTCGTGCAGGCCATCCCCGAGGCGACGCCCTGTTCGTCGTGAGCCACGCCTGACGCGGCCGCGATCCACATGGCGGTCCAGACGATGCCCTGTCCAACGCCGGAGATGACCAAGCCGGGAACGAGAGCCAGATAGAAGCTGTCGGCTGATGCTCCAAGGACCATCAGCGCTGTGCCGGCTGCCCCTATGACCATGCCGCCGACCAAGGTGGAGCGGGTCGAAAAGCGCGTCGCCAGGCGTTCACCGAGCTGCGTGCCGGCGGCGATGGCGATCGATGGCACCAGGAACGCCAAGCCTGTTTGCAGGGCGGTGAAGCCATGTACGGTCTGCAACAGCACGGTCAGGAAATAGGGCAGGGCTCCGAACGTTCCCATGAACAGAAAGGTGATCGTCATGCCGGCGACGAGGCTGCGATTGCGGAACAGCCGCAGCGGCATCAGCGGGTCAGCGCTCTTCGCCTCAATCAGCGCGAAGGCGATGATGAAGATCGCTGCCAGCGCGGCACTGGCGACGATCGCTGGCGAACCCCAGCCATATTCAGGTCCCTGGACCAGCGTGAAGACCAGCAGCGTGGCGCCTGCGGTGACGGTCAGCGCGCCCGGCAGATCGAAGTTGCGGTGCTCGCGCCGCTTGGGGTCGCGTGGAATGATGGCAAAAGCGGCGATGATGGCGAAGCCAGCCAGCAGCACATTGACGTAGAAGACCGACGACCAGCCGAAGGCGCCTGTCAGGAATCCACCGGCCAACGAGCCAAGGGTGAGCCCGCTCGCGCCGGCGCCGCCCCACACCGCCAGCGCCCGGTTGCGTTCCGGCCCTTCGGCGAACAGGCGATTGACCAGCGACAATGTCGCCGGAAACAGGAAGGCGGCGCCGATGCCTTGGACGGCACGCGCTGCGATGATGATCCCGGGCGACCAGGCGAGACCGCCGAGCAGGGATGACAGCGCATAGAGCCAGAGCGCGAAGATGAAAATGCGGCGCTGGCCGATGAGATCGGCGGCGCGGCCGCCGAACAATAGAAAGCCGCCGGTAAACACGGTGTAGGCGCTCACCACCCATTGCAAGGTCTGGCCGGAAAAGCCCAGCCCAGCCCCGATTTCGGGCAGCGCCACGAAGACGATGTTGATGTCGAGAGCGATGATAAGTTGGGCGAAGGCGAGCAATGCCAGCGTGGCGCCGCGCTTCGCGCCCGTTCCTCCCTGTGTCGCCGTGGCGCCGAACGGCACCCCTTGATCGAGTGTGCTCATGCCAATCTCCTTTTGATTCTTGATCGATCGACAAAGAATTGAATTTGCAATCCTGAGTCAAGCGGATTATTTGTTGATCGATAAAGAAATGGAGACTGCGATGGCGGGACGGCCAAGGGAGTTCGACAGAGCCCAGGCTCTGCAGAAAGCGCGCGATGCCTTCTGGACGCGCGGCTACGAGGGCACCTCGATGGCCGACCTGGTGTCCATGCTTGGCCTGGCATCGGCGCGAATCTATGCCGCCTTTGGCTCGAAGGAGGGGCTGTTTCGGGAGGCCGTTGTTCTCTACGAAACCAGCGAAGGAAGCTTCGCCACCAGTGCGCTAGCCGAGGAGCCGACCGCAAGGCTATTTGTCGAAAGGCTGCTGCGCGATGCTATCGATATCTATACGAGGCCGGATCTGCCGAAGGGCTGCATGGTTGTCTCGGCCGCCACCAACTGCGCCACTGAAAATGACGGCGTGCTGCATTGGCTGGCCGAGCGTCGACTGGCGCGCAATGCATTGATTGTCGAGCGCTTGAAAAAGGGCATTCGCGATGGCGACCTCAAGCCGGACACCGATCCCGAAGTGCTTGGCGACTACTACACCACGCTGTTGTTTGGCCTCTCTGTGCAGGCGCGCGACGGGGTGCCGAAGAAGCGGCTGCATGACCTGATCACCGTGGCGATGCCTGCACTCGACGGTTTCGTCTCACAGCCTTGAGTCTTGCTTCTGGCGCCTCGCGATTTCGACTGCAATTGGCTCGACAAGCTGCCCTGCCGCAAATTATCTATAAACATGGCAAAGGGCACGGACGACACCATCGCGGTGCGCATCAGCAAGGTTCTGGCGGACCGGATCATTTCCGGTGCGATCGAGCCAGGGGCCAGGCTTCGGCAGGATCATATCGCCGAGGAATTCCAAACCAGCCATGTTCCGGTGCGCGAGGCCTTCCGCCGTCTCGAGGCGCAGGGACTGGCCATCGGCGAGCCGCGCCGCGGCGTGCGTGTCGCGTCTTTCGATCTGGGCGAGGTCAAGGAGGTCGCCGAAATGCGGGCAGCACTCGAAGTGCTGGCGCTGCGCCACGCCGCGCCGCATCTGACATCGGCCATTCTCGATCTCGCCGAGGAGGCGACCAAGGCCGGCGACAAGTCCCGCGATGTCAGGTCGTGGGAAGAGGCCAACCGCGCCTTCCACCGCTTGATCCTGTCGCCATGCGGCATGCCGCGCCTGCTCGCGACCATCGACGACCTGCACGCGGCAAGCGCCCGTTTCCTGTTCGCGGCATGGCGGTCGGAGTGGGAGACGCGCACCGATCAGGACCATCGCGCGATCCTCACCGCCTTGCGGCAGGGAAACACCGAATCCGCGGCCGTCACACTGGGGCGGCACGTCCAATGGATTGGCCGCAAGCCGGTCAGGACGGCTTCCGGAACGACGCGCGAAGCCTTCGCCATAGTAGGTTAGACGGCCTCCGCCAAAGCCAGGGCTTGCAATCCCCAGGGAAGTGTGGATTCGATAATAGATCGAAAACAGAAATTATCTATAATTTGCAATCGATCGAAGGAATCCCAATGACAGACGTCGCATTCTCACCCGGCAAGCCGTCGTTCAGTCCGCTCCAGCTCCAGGATCGTTCTCTTGCCTGGCAGGTTGGAGCCGTCGTGCTTGGCACGCTGTTCCTGGCGCTGGCGTCCTATATCGAGGTGCCGATGGTGCCGGTCCCGGTAAACATGCAGACCTTTGCGGTGACACTGATCGGCGCCCTCTATGGCTGGCGGCTTGGCGCGCTCACCATCGCCGCCTGGCTGGTCGAGGGTGCGGTCGGCTTTCCGGTTCTGTCCGGAGGGGCAGCGGGTGCGGCGCATTTCGTCGGGCCGACGGGTGGCTATCTCTTCGCCTTCCCGCTTGTCGGCGCACTGGTCGGCTGGCTGGCCGAACGCGGCTGGAACGGCAAAAGGGTGATGCTTGCCTTCGTCGCCATGCTGCTTGGCAACCTTGCCTGCCTTGTGCTGGGCACAGCATGGCTTGCCGTCATGATTGGAGCCGAACAGGCCATCACCTTCGGCTTCCTGCCCTTCCTACTCGGCGGGTTGCTCAAGTCGGCGCTCGGGGCGGCGACCCTCATGGCCCTTCCCGGCGGCAAGGCGAAACCGGCCAATCCGTGACGATCAGGCTGCGTGCCCATCACCTCCTTTGCCTGCTCACCTATGTGGGCAAGGGATACAGTCCCGCCTTCACCGCCAATTATGATCGCGTCGCGGAGCGCCTGAGCCGGGGCGAGGACGTCCTCCTCGTTTCCGGCCCGGACGATGTCTGCGCCCCGTTGCTTGATGGGCCGGAACCGCACTGCCTCAACGAGAGCGTCGTCGAGCGGGACCGGCTCGCGGCGCAGGACGTGGAGGAATTGTTGGCACGGTCAATCCAGGTCGGCACCCGCCTTGATCTCGACACGGCGACCCTGGTCCGGATGCGGCAGGCGTTTTCGGCTGGCCTTGTACGCAAGGCCTGCGGCGGCTGCGAGTGGAACGAACTGTGCAGCACGATAGCGGCCGGCGGATATAGCGACACGCTGGTGCAGCGGTCCGCCTCGCCAGCCGAGGGCTGATATTGGCCCCGAGCCTTAGCGGTCGAAGCTGAGCTCAAGGGTCGAATCTGTGATATCTTCGGCGCCGCGTAGGCCATGGCCGAAATTCAAAATCGGAAAACTGCCCCCTGTCGCCATGGTTTGTTAATCGGGTGCCCGGATTGTGAATTCGAGGCGGATTGAAGCGCGACCCCAAAAAGGCCATGCTTTGCCTGGAAAGATCGAGTCTACGCCGATCCCGCTGACGCGGAGATGGCGCCTGGCTGAAAGGGATACGATGCGGCAAGGATGTGCGCGCTGGCTGACAAGGCTGGCAATTGTGACAGGCATGGCGATCTCGGCTTTGCCGGCCTATGCCAAGCAGACCAGCGAACCGGTCAAGATCACGTCGTTTTCGGGCGCCTATCTGGCAGCCCGGATCGCCGAAGGCGATAACGACCTCGACAGCGCCATCGCCTACTATAAGCAAGCATTGGCCTTTGACCCGAGCGACACCGGCCTGCAGCAGAGCCTGATGCTGTCGCTGATCGCGCAAGGGCGCTTCGACGAATCTCTGGTCTATGCCGACAAGCTCAAGGAAGTGCCTGACGTCGAGCGTTTCTCGCGCCTGGCGCTCGCCGTCGATTCCTTCCACAAGAAGGATTTCACCAAGGCGCAGTACTGGCTCAAGCTGTCGCTGGAATCCGATCTCGACCGGCTGATCTCCGGGGTGATGTCCGGCTGGGCGCAGCAAGGCGCCGGCGAGCCCGCCGATGCGATGGCGTCAATCGACAAGCTGCAGGGGCCGGATTGGTTCGGCCTGTTCAAGTCGTTCCACCGTGCCCTGATCGCTGATGCATCCGGCATGCCCGAAAAGGCCGAGGCGATCTATGCCGCGACCATGCAGGACACCGCCGCCGGTGGTGCCGCTCCCGAAACCTGGATGCGCAACGCCCAGGCCTACGCCTCGTTCCTGGTCCGCAAGGGCGACAAGACCAAGGCGCTGTCGGTGCTCGACCAGGCCGAGGCGTTTTCGCCGGGCAAGCTGGAAATCGTCGCCTTGCGCGACCGAATTGCAAAAGGCGACAAGATTGCGCCGCTGGTTGCCGGTCCATCCGATGGCGCCTCCGAAATCCTGCTCGACCTCGCCACCGCGCTCAACCGTGGCGGCGGCGAGCCCTTCGTCCGCCTCTATCTGCAATATGCGCTTGCTTTGAAGCCAGATAGCGACGCTGCCCTTGTGCAACTCGCCGCCGTGTCCGAGCAATTGAAGGACGGCGAAGGTGCCATCGCGCTCTATCGCCGGATTCCCGCCGCTTCGCCGCTGAAGGAGCTTTCGGACCTGCAACTCGGCCTCAATCTTGCCGACCTCGACCGTCACGAAGAAGCGATCACCCATCTGAAAGCCTTGGTCGACGCCCATCCCAATGACATGCGCGCCTATCTGGCGCTCGGTGGAGTCTATTCCTCGAAGGACGATTTCCGTTCGGCCGCCACTCTCTACGATAAGGCCGTCGAGGTGCTGAAGGCGCCGACCGCGGCCAACTGGAACATCTTCTACCAGCGCGGCATCGCCTATGAGCGCCTGAAGGAATGGCCCAAGGCCGAGCCGAACTTCCGCAAGGCGCTGGAACTGTTCCCCGACCAGCCGCAAGTGCTGAACTATCTCGGCTATTCCTGGGTCGACATGAACATGAACCTCAAGGAAGGCCTGGCGATGATTCAAAAGGCCGTCGACCTCAGGCCGAGCGACGGTTACATCGTCGATTCGCTGGGTTGGGCCTATTTCCGCCTCGGCAGGTTCGATGACGCGGTGCGCGAAATGGAACGCGCCGTGTCGCTGAAGCCGGAAGATCCGGTTCTCAACGATCACCTCGGCGACGCCTACTGGCGCGTCGGCCGCAAGCTGGAAGCCACCTTCCAGTGGAACCAGGCTCGCGACCTGAAGCCGGATCCCGATGTGCTGGCCAACTTGCAGCAGAAGCTGATGAAGGGCCTGCCGCCGATCGAATCCAACACGGCGCAGGAGACCCCGAAGGTCAAGCCGGAGCCGGTGCCCGCCCCGAAGGGATGAAGTCAGCCATTTGAATTCAACGCAAACGGGGCTCTTTTCGGAGTCCCGTTTTCGTTTGAACCGCCTATTCGGCTGGCTGCCTCAGAAGAGCTTGCGATAGACGACAAAGCCGGAGTGTTCGGCGACCTTGTCGTAAAGCTTCATCGCGGTGTGGTTGGTCTCGTGCGTCAGCCAGTACACGCGGCCCGAGCCGGCCGCCTGGGCGCGCTCGTAGACGCCCTCGATCAGCGCCCGGCCGATGCCTTTGCCACGCGATGCCTGCGTGGTGAAAAGGTCCTGCAGGTAGCAATTGGGCGCAATCGCCGTGGTGCTGCGATGGAAGAGATAGTGCACGAGGCCGAGAAGCTGTCCCTCGCCTTCGGCCACCAGCGCGTGGACCGGCTCATAGGCATCGAAGAAACGAGACCATGTCATCTGGGTAATCTCACCCGGCAGGGCCGTTTCGCCCGAGCGGCCATAAAATGCATTGTAGCCATCCCACAGCGGCAGCCATTGCTCGAAATCCTGTCGCGCGACAGGGCGGATGACGATCTGGCTGGGCATGGCTGAAACCTGTTGTTCGTTGCTGCACAGGCGAACAGAGCGCAGGCCCCAGAGATGGGCAATGGGCCAGCCCCTGCAAAGCTTTCAACATTGTCCATAATGTCGGGGCGACGGCATCGGCGTGCCTTGCTTGACGCTTTGCTGCTGGGTCTCTAGGACGTGCCGGCAAGCTAGCCTGTGCTGTCGAGGCCACCCGTGACAATTGAAATCCCCGCCCATATGCATCCCAGCCGCTCGTTCCAGGGGCTGATCCTGACCTTGCACAACTATTGGGCGGCCTATGGCTGCGTCATCCTGCAACCCTACGACATGGAAGTCGGCGCCGGCACCTTTCATCCGGCAACGACGCTGCGCGCGCTCGGCCCAAAACGCTGGAACGCTGCCTATGTCCAGCCTTCGCGTCGTCCCAAGGATGGCCGCTATGGCGAGAACCCGAACCGGCTGCAGCATTATTACCAGTATCAGGTGATCCTGAAGCCGAACCCGCCCAATCTGCAGGAGCTCTATCTCGGCTCGCTGGCGGTGATCGGCGTCGATCCGCTGCTGCACGACATCCGCTTCGTCGAGGACGATTGGGAAAGCCCGACGCTGGGCGCCTGGGGGCTCGGCTGGGAATGCTGGTGCGACGGCATGGAAGTCTCGCAGTTCACCTACTTCCAGCAGGTCTGCGGCATCGAATGCGCGCCGGTGGCCGGCGAACTCACCTACGGGCTGGAGCGGCTTGCCATGTATGTGCAGGGCGTCGACAATGTCTACGACCTCAACTTCAACGGCCGCGAAGGCGCCGACAAGGTGACCTATGGCGATATCTTCCTGCAGGCCGAGCAGGAATATTCGCGCCACAATTTCGAATACGCCAACACGGCGATGCTTTTGCGCCATTTCGAGGATGCCGAGGCCGAGTGCAAGGCGCTGCTCGATGCCGGCGCGCCGGCATCGAACGACAATCTGCCGATGCATCGTATGGTTTTCCCGGCCTACGATCAGTGCATCAAGGCCAGCCATGTCTTCAATCTGCTTGACGCGCGCGGCGTGATTTCGGTCACCGAACGGCAGAGCTACATCCTGCGGGTGCGCAATCTGGCCAAGGCTTGCGGTGAGGCATTTTTGAAGACGCAGGCGGGTGGCTTGGCGGCCTGAGTTTCAGGCCCGCTTCATCATCTCGAGCGTAGCGTGGATGGGCAGCACGGTCTGACCGCTGGCACCGTCGATCGTGCGCAATGCCTGCCGAACGCCCGGCATCGAGAAGGCGCCGTGAGCCTGCGCGGTGAAGCAGGCGCTGAGTGCGAGGATTTGCAGAAGTCTGGATGCCGTTTTCATGGTCGTTCAGCCAATAGTTCCCTGCCTGAGCGTGGGTCGCTTCAGCGCTGCGTTCGGTTCATGGAAATCTTTGATCTAAGGACGGGTGGCGCCGCCTCGTCCCGACAGGGCGGCCAAAATTTGTGTAAAGGGTGACAGCGGCCAGCCGAGTTGCTATGCCCCGCCCGGACCACTCTCCCGCATGAGCTGACCCCGATGCCTGACCTGCTTCTAGAACTTCGCTCCGAGGAAATCCCCGCCCGTATGCAGCGCAAGGCGGCGGGTGATCTCAGGAAGATGCTGACCGACGGTCTGGTCGAGGTGGGGCTGACCTATGAGGCGGCACGCGAGTACTGGACGCCGCGGCGTCTGACGCTCGATATCAGGGGCCTGACTGCGCGCTCGAAGGACATAAGCGAAGAGATCAAGGGGCCTTCGACATCGGCGCCTGAACAGGCGGTCCAGGGTTTCCTGCGCAAGGCCGGACTTTCCTCGATCGCCGAGGCGCATGTCCATTCCGATCCGAAGAAAGGCGATTTTTATGTCGCCCACATTTCGAAGCCGGGCAGGGCGGCGGAGGAGATCATCGCCGAACTGGTGCCGGGCATCATCCGCAATTTTCCGTGGCCGAAATCGATGCGCTGGGGGCCGGCCTCGGCCAAGCCCGGTTCACTGCGCTGGGTACGGCCGCTGCAATCGATACTGTGCACCTTCGGCCCGGAGACCGAGGAGCCTGTGGTGGTCGATTTCGAGATCGACGGCATCCGCTCCGGCAACATCACCTATGGCCACCGCTTCCATGCGCCTGATGCGATCACGGTGCGCCGCTTCGACGACTATGTCTCCAAGCTGGAAGCGGCCAAGGTCGTGCTCGATGCCGACCGGCGCAAGGAGATCATCCTTGCTGATGCCCGCAATCTCGCCTTCGCCAACGGGCTCGACCTGGTCGAGGACGAAGGGCTGCTGGAGGAAGTGTCCGGGCTGGTCGAATGGCCGGTCGTGCTGATGGGCGAGTTCGAGGAGGCATTCCTGGCCATCCCGGCCGAAGTGATCCGGCTGACCATCCGTGCCAACCAGAAGTGCTTTGTGACATCGCGCCCGATCTCCCCCCTAGAGGGGGAGATGTCGGCGACGCCGACAGAGGGGGGCGCTGTCCCGCCGTCCTCTCAGCGTGAGGCGCCCCCCTCTGGCCTGCCGGCCATCTCCCCCTCAAGGGGGGAGATCAGCCAACTTTCCAACCGCTTCATCCTAACCGCCAATATCGAGGCGAAGGACGGCGGCAAGGAGATCGCCCACGGCAACGGCAAGGTGGTGCGCGCCCGCCTGTCCGACGCGCTTTATTTCTGGACGACCGACCAGGGCGATTTGCCGGATCTCGACCAGTTGCGGGCATCGGCGGAAAGGTTCGAACTCGATCTGAAAAAACCGCTCGACCAGCGCATGGCCCGCCTCGACCATCTCGGCGTGACTTTCCACGCCAAGCTCGGCACGCAAGGCGAACGGGTGGAGCGGATTGCCCGGCTTGCCGAGGAACTGGCGCCGATCATCGGCGCCGATCCGGCACTGGCGCGGCGCGCTGCCGTCTTGGCCAAGGCCGATCTCACCACCGAAGTCGTTGGCGAGTTCCCAGAACTGCAAGGCGCTATGGGTCGCAAATATGCGCTGCTTCAGGGCGAGCATGCATCGGTCGCCGCTGCAGCGGAGGAACACTACAAGCCGCAGGGCCCGTCCGATCGCGTACCGAGCGATCCGGTGTCGGTCGCTGTCGCGCTCGCCGACAAGCTCGATACGCTGGTCGGCTTTTGGGCGATCGACGAAAAGCCAACGGGTTCGAAAGATCCGTATGCGCTGAGAAGGGCGGCGCTGGGAGTGGTTAGGATTCTGGTTGAGAATTCTCTGAACGTTGAGCTTACCGATGTTTTCTACGCACAGCGCGACTTCGAAATATCAAAAGAGGCTGACGCGATACGTGGGCGAATTGTTGACGGCGTGTTGTCTTCCCGCGAGGCAGCTGCGGAACACTTGGCCGAGACCGAAATCTTGGCGCATTTAGGGAAAGACGAATACCTGCATCTCTACACGCTCTTAGAGGCTGCAGAGAAAGCCAATCGGATTTCCCCTCTCGAAGAAGCAGATGCTCTCAAGATCGCCGACGCATACGTCAGCAGATACACGGCCGTCGAATACCAGGCCAACATGTCTTTGTTTGACGATCTAAGGTCGTTTTTCCACGACCGCCTGAAAGTCTACCTCCGCGATCGAGGCGCACGTCACGACCTCATCGACGCCGTCATAACGCCGCAGTCCGACGACCTCTTGCAGATCGTCCGCCGGGTCGAAGCGCTCGGCTCCTTCCTCGACACCGAGGAGGGCATGAACCTGCTCGCCGGCACCAAGCGTGCGGCGAACATTCTGGCCGCCGAGGAGAAGAAGAAAACGGCGGTCGCCGAAACCGTTGAGCCGGCGCTGTTGCGCGAGGATGCCGAGAAATCGCTGTTTGCGGCCGTGAATCAGGCTGAGAAGCAAGCCGGCGAAGCGATTCAAAACGATGACTTTTCCGCCGCCTTGCTGGCGCTTAGCGTGTTGCGCGAACCGGTTGATTCATTCTTTGAGCATGTTCTCGTGAATGATGAGGATCAGGCCGTGCGCGCCAACCGCCTGGCGCTGCTCGCCCGCATCCGCGCGGCCACCGGTCAGGTCGCGGATTTCTCGAAGATTGCCGGTTAAGGCGAAGAAAATATTCTCTGCCGCCGGCCGTTCGAGCCGGCTTACAGTCATATGGCGATGATCTCTCCGTGGCAAAAGGGACATGTTCCCCAACCCACGGAGGCTTCCATGAATTCCGATCACGAAATCGAAGTGACAGAAGAAACCCCGGCTCCCAACGAGGCGCTTGAATCCGCTTCCGAAACCATTCTCGATCATGCCGCCGCCGCAGCGGTCGAAGCCGCTGACCTGTCTGATGACGACGAAGACGGCGACGATGAAGAAGGCGAAGAGTCCGCCGAAGCTGCCACGCTCTCGGATGACGACGAAGAAGACGAGGACGAAGAAGACGCCGAGGACAGCGTGAAGGCTGAAGGCGACGAGTCCGAAGAAGACGACGACAAGGAAGAAGCGGCCTGATCTTTTCAGCCGCCGGTTCCATCGATGGCAAGGCGGCGCTGAGGCGTCGCCTTTTCCTATCAGCCGTCCCGAAGTCGACTTTGTCAGGCCCGGGCGACGGCCGGTCAGTTCTCGAGAATGCTGACGCGCACGCTGTTTTCGTAGACATCGACCTGAATCAGCGGTTCGCCATTGACGATGGCGCGCTTGGTCGAGGAACTCATGGCGCCGCCGCGTTCCAGCATGCGTTGCAGGTCGGCGCGCTGGCCGTTGGTCCTGAACCAGCCATCAGCCTCGTCGTCGCTGTCACGGCGGTGGAATTTGTGCCAGTTGGCGCGGTCCTGCCGCACCATCTGCGCGGCATTGTCCAGCGCATAGCCGTCACTCGCCTGATGGTCGCGATCGGAAATGCGCGCGACATAAGATCCCAGCATGTCGTCGGCATGAGCCGCGCCGACGCCAAGCAGTGACGCCAGCAGAAGGCCTGCCCCGGTTACGATTCCAGCTTTTCTCATGGTCCCCCCTTTACCACTAGTGATGAAATCCCGTCTGCCAAAACCGCCTGACGAAATACAGGCGATGGCATCCCGCGGCTGACATAAACCGAAACGGGGTTTGCCTGGCAATGGTGCGCCGGGCGCCAGACCGCCGTCAAGTCACGCCATCGATGTCAGCCTGTCTTTGAGCCGCGGCTACTTGGTGTAGCCGTTGGGAGGCATGCGCTGATCTGCTGCCGGCGCCGGAGCGCTCGGCGGGGTGGGTTGGTTTTCGGCGTTCCCCGAGGGGGCTGCGGAGGCGGTGGCCGTTGCCGGCGCGGTGCCAGCGGCCGGTGCGGCACCTGTCGCTGGTGCAGCGATTGGCGCGGGTGCCGGGAAATCGGGACCGGTAACGCCGCCACGAATGACCATCGGACTTGGCTGGAAGCCGTGCCCGGTCGCGGGCTTGTCCGGGATCGCGGCTACCTTTTCATCGGTGACGTCGGGCTGTGCTTCCCCTATTGCCACCACCGACCGTGCATCGCCGGCATTGACTGCATCGGCGGTTCCAGGCTGGTTGGGGGCGCCGATCCTGACGATCGATGGTGTGGAGGATGGCGCGCCTGGAAAAACCAGGGATGACGCCTGGGCTTCGCCGGCCGCAACAGCAAGAATGATACCCAGCAGGATACGCCCAGACACTGATGTCGCTCCCCTTTGCCCAGAAGCTGTTCGATAGCAGGGGGGAATTGATGCCGGCTTTTGCGGAAACATAGCATTTTAGGGATTGATAAATCGCCAATGCTCCTGCTCGCCCAACAATCGTTTACCCAACAGCGACTTGCCCAACGGCCGCCATCGTACTACGCAACCCGCAGCTGTGAGGTGACGAGAGTGGCTGAAATACTTGCCTCGGGCGAGGCGCTGGAGCGGGCGCTGGCGCTGCTCATGGAAGGCGATGTCGTCGCCATCCCGACGGAAACCGTCTACGGGCTGGCCGGCGACGCCACCAACGGCATCGGCGTCGCGCGCATTTTCGAGGCCAAGGGGCGGCCGCGCTTCAACCCGCTGATCGCTCATGTCGCAGACATGGTGATGGCAGAGCGCCTCGCGCTGTTCGATCCGCTGTCCAGGAAACTGGCGCTGGCATTCTGGCCAGGTCCGCTGACGCTGGTGCTGCCGCAACGGCCCGGCAACGGCATCCATCCGCTGGTCACCGCCGGGCTCGATACGATTGCCTTGCGCATGCCGAGGGGCTTTGGCGGCGACCTGATCGCCAGGCTCGGCCGCCCGCTTGCAGCGCCCAGCGCCAATTCATCCGGCAGGATCAGCGCAACGACCGCGCAAGCGGTGGCCGCCGATCTCGGCGCGCGGATCAAGCTGGTCGTCGATGGAGGCGCGACCGCGGTCGGGCTGGAATCGACGATTCTCAAGGCCGAGGGGGAAAGAATGCGGCTGCTGAGGCCGGGCGGCATCGCCGCCGAGGAGATCGAGGCCGCCATCGGCATGGAATTGTTGCGTGGCGGGGCCGCCGGCGTCGAGGCGCCGGGCATGCTTGCCTCGCACTACGCGCCAGGTGCTGCGATGCGGCTCAATGCGGGCACGGTCGGCGAGGGCGAGGCTTTGCTAGGCTTCGGCAGCCAGAGGGCGCAAGGCTGGCGCCGCGCCGAAGCCTTCCTCAATTTGTCCGAAACCGGTGACCTGCGCGAAGCGGCGAGCAATCTGTTCGCCTATATGCAGGAACTCGACCGCAGCGACGCGCGGACCATAGCCGTCGAGCCTATTCCCTTTGACGGGCTCGGCGAAGCAATCAACGATCGGCTGTCGCGTGCCGCCGCCCCTCGTGACATCACGCAGCCCACACCATAGTTTTCCCCCATGACCGAAATCATAGAGACACTCGATCCCGCTCTCATCGATCGCTTCACGGCGATCGTCGGCGAGAAATATGCACTGCGCGACGAGCGTGATATCGCGCCCTACCTCATTGAGCGGCGGGGGCTCTGGCACGGCGCGACATCGCTGGTGCTGCGGCCGGGCAGCGTCGACGAAGTCAGCCGGGTCATGCGGCTGGCGACCGAGACAGGCACGCCAATCGTGCCGCAAAGCGGCAACACCGGGTTGGTCGGCGCGCAGGTGCCGGACAGGTCCGGGCGCGAAATTGTCCTGTCGCTGTCGCGGCTGAACCGCATCCGCGAGATCGATGTCCTGTCCAACACGGTGACGGTAGAGGCCGGCGTCATCCTGCAGACGCTGCAGGAGGCGGCCGACGCCGCCGACCGGCTGTTCCCGCTGTCGCTGGCCGCGCAAGGCTCCTGCCAGATCGGCGGCAATCTTTCCTCCAATGCCGGCGGCACCGGCGTGCTTGCCTATGGCAATGCGCGCGAACTCTGTCTCGGTGTCGAGGTGGTGCTGCCGACCGGCGAGGTGTTCGACGACCTGCGCAAGCTGAAGAAGGACAACACCGGCTACGATCTGAAAAACCTGTTCGTCGGTGCCGAAGGCACGCTCGGCGTCATCACCGCCGCCGTGCTCAAGCTGTTTCCGAAGCCGAAGGGGCGCGAAGTCGCCTTCGCCGGCCTGTCGTCGCCCGAAGCCGCGCTCTCCCTGTTCAGCTTGGCAATGGACCGCGCCGGGGCAGCACTGACCGCCTTCGAACTGATCGGCAAGCGGCCCTACGACTTCACGCTGGCGCATGCCCAGGGCGTGGTGCGGCCCTTGGTCGACGACTGGCCGTGGTACGTGCTGATGCAGATTTCGTCCGGTCGTTCATCGGAGGATTCGAGAGCCTTGATCGAGGACGTGCTTTCGGCCGGCCTTGAACAGGAATTCGTCGGCGACGCCGTCATTGCCGCGAGTCTCGCGCAGGGCGATGCCTTCTGGAATTTCCGCGAGCTGCTGCCCGAGGCGCAGAAGCCGGAGGGCGCCTCGATCAAGCACGACATTTCGGTGCCTATTGCATCGATCCCGCGTTTCATCGCGGAGGCTGCCGGCGCCGTGGCGTCGGTGAGCGCCGGTGCCCGCGTGGTCTGCTTCGGCCATATGGGCGACGGCAATCTCCACTACAACATTTCGCGGCCCGTCGACGGCGATGATGAGGCCTTCCTCGCTCTCTATCACCCGATGAACAAGGCGGTGCACGATGTGGTGCGCAGCCTGCACGGTTCGATCTCGGCCGAGCACGGCATCGGCCAGTTGAAACGCGACGAACTGATCGCCACCGCGCCGCCGATGGCGATCGATCTGATGCGAAGGGTGAAGGCCGCTTTCGACCCGGCCGGCATCATGAATCCGGGTAAGGTTATCTGATCCTTTCGACATCTTGTGGCTGGTGGGATTCCGATAACCATCCCTGAGATCAGCAAAATTTAACCGACTTTCTTAAGCGGGGCGGTAAGGAGCCCGCGCTACTGTCTCCATACAAACGAGGCTGGAAAAACCGGCCCGGAGAGAACCGGACACCGGCTCTCAGGAGACAGACAGGAAGGCCACTCTATGAACACCGGACTGAAGCCAGTCTGGGCGGGACGCAACATGCGTCTCGACCCATTCCGCCTGCCGCAAGTGGTGAGCTACGCGACTCGCGACGACTACGGCGATGTAACCTTCACCATCGACCAGCGCGGCGCCGTGATCCGCCGCCTGCTCGAGATGAGCGGCCTGCCCGCAATCATCGTTCTGCCCTCCAATGCGTTCCGCGGCGTTGCCGCCCGCGCCATGGAAGACCCGGACGGCAATGTCACGGTGACCCTGGAACTCCTGCACAACGACCCGATGCTGTCGGTGCCGCTGCTTGTGGCCGACGATCTCGACGATGTCGCAGCCGACTGGCGCGCCTGGGCCGACGCTTACCGTCTGCCGATGCTGCTGATCGAATCGGACGGCGTTGCCCGCACCCTGGAAGAATCGCTCGGCGCCGCCATCAAGACGCTGCCGCCGCAGGATAGGCGCAAGGGGCGGATTTCGAACACGCGCCGCCCGCGTTTCCTCGCTCGCCGCAGAGCAGGCGCCCTCGGTCTCAGGCTGGTCATCGACGGCCAGGAGATTATTTCGCGGGAGTAGTTTCGCTTCACACGCGACGGCGATTGGCGAAACCGCCAATGACAGCCTTCTTCTCCCCGTCACTATACGGGGAGAAGTGCCCGGCAGGGCGATGAGGGGCGGCGCTGACCAAGCCGGTTGTCGATCTCAAAAAATCTGACGCATGCCATATCGCGGCCGTGAATTGCACCTTACCTGCGAGGTTGGCGCTGCCCCTCATCCGGCTGCCGCCACCTTCTCCCCGTATAGTGACGGGGAGAAGGGAGATTAAACCAGCGGCTTCAGCGCCACCCACACAGCGCCGCTGATCAGGCCGAGGAAGATCAGCCAGCCGACCTGGTTGTTCGACCTGAACAGCCGCAGGCATTGGTCTGGATTGTCGATATCCAGAACCGCGATCTGCCGCGCCATATGGGCGCCGGCGGCGATCAGTCCGGCCAGCGCCACCACCGGCGCCTGCGCCGACGCGAAAGCGATCGCAAAACAGATCAGCGCGCCGCCATACAGCCCGGCCAGCCACGACTTGGTGTTGTCGCCAAACAGGCGTGCCGTCGAGCGCACGCCGACGATGGCGTCATCTTCCTTGTCCTGATGCGCGTAGATCGTGTCGTAGCCGATCACCCACAGGATCGAGCCGATATAAAGCATGACAGCAGGCCCATCGAGATCGCCGAACTCGACCGCCCATCCCATCAGCGCGCCCCAGGAAAAGGCAAGGCCAAGCACCAGTTGCGGCCAGTTGGTTATCCGCTTCATGAATGGATAGATGGCGATGACCGCCAGTGAGCAGATGCCGAGCAGGACGGCGAAGCTGTTGAACTGGATGAGCACGACGAGGCCGACCAGGGCCTGCAGGACGAGAAACAGCCATGCCCGCCGGCGCGTCGCCTTGCCCGACGGCAGCGGTCGCGAGCGCGTGCGCTCCACCTGGCTGTCGATGTCCTCGTCGACCAGGTCGTTGTAGGTGCAGCCGGCGCCGCGCATGGCGATGGCCCCGACCAGGAAAAGCACGAGATACACTGGTGCCGGCAGCAGCGAGAGCAGCGGGTCGCCGGGACGCGGATAGGCGCTTGCCGCCAAGGCAGCCGACCACCAGCACGGCCACAGCAGCAGCTGCCAGCCGATTGGCCTGTCCCACCGCGCAAGCTGCGCATAGGGCCATATCGAGCGCGGCAGCACGCGGTAGACCCAATGGCCGTTCGGCGCATCGGCGACACGGCCCTGGGCCGCTTTCGACTGGATGTTTTCCATGTCCATGGAGTGGCAGCAGCGGCGGAAACCGTCAAGCGGCAAGCGGTGCTCGTCAGCCTTTCACGAGGCAAAGATGTCGCGGGTGGCGAACCAGTCCTTGGCCACCTCGACGAAGGCCAGCGCTGCATTAGACACACGCTGATGCGTGTCATAGGTGAGCAGGATCCGCTGCATGGGCAACGGATCGGACAGCGGTTTGCAGATGAGCGGCAGGCCATCATAGCTGCGGTCGCCGTGCGGGCGGGTGTAACTGACCGCGACGCCGAAGCCGTTGGCGACCATGGAGCGCTGCAGTTCGAACGAGCTTGTCGTCGTATCGGCCACCGGCGAAAGGCCGCGGCTGCGAAACAGGTCGAGCATGTGCTGCCAGCTGTGCGGCTGGTCCGTGGTGATCAGCGGATAGGCGGCCAGATCGGCAAGGCTGACCGATGGCCGGTCCGCCAGGGCATGGCCCGCCGGCAACAGGGCGTGCGGGCGAAGTTCGCGCAGCAGGATGCGGGCGAAATGCGTCGGCAGGCTGAGGTCATAAGTCAGGCCGAGATCGATGGCCGCATCCCCCAGCCGTCGTCCCAGCGTCTCGAACGTCTCGTCGCGAACGACGATTTTAACTGCCGGATAGCGTTCGGAAAAGGCGCGGATCAAAGCCGGCGCGAAGAAAGGCGCCAGATCCTCGAAGCATCCCAGCACCAACTCACCGCTGACAGCCGATTTGCTTGAACCCAGGCCGACGAGTTCGTCCGTTTCGGTGAGAACCTGCCTTGCCTTGGCCACGACGGCGCGGCCGAACGATGTCGGCGACACGCCGCTTCCGCGCTGGCGGACGAACAGCTTCTGGCCGAAATTCTTTTCGACCGCGTCGATCGCCACCGAAATCGACGGCTGAGAGACGTTCAGCATCTTTGCCGCGCCGGTGACGCTGCCGTGACGCGCCACGGCGACAAGATAACGCAATTGGGTCAGGGTTACATTCATAGGTTTGTCCTATGTATAAAATGGAAAGTTATTATTTTACTGAATGAGGGCGGGTTGCGATAGTCGGTTCTTTCCAAGAGGAGAACGACATGGTTTCCGCAACCGACACCCAGGCGATCGACACCCAGACAATCGATGCAAAGACAATCGCCGACTATCAGCGTGACGGCGCGGTCTGCATCCGCGGCGCCTTCAAGGGCTGGATCGACACGATCGCCGCCGGCATCGAACGCAACATGCAGAACCGCAGCGCCACCGCATCCGACATCGCCAACGGCCGCGGCAGTTTCTTCGACGACTACTGCAATTGGGAACGCATCCCCGAATTCGTCAGCCTGGTGCGGGACTCACCCGCCGCCAAACTGGCGGCGGCGGTGATGCAGTCGCGCACCGCGCAGTTCTTCCACGATCATGTGCTGGTCAAGGAGCCCGGCACGCAGAAGCCGACGCCCTGGCATCAGGACATCCCCTACTATTTCGTCGATGGCCAGCAGACGGTGAGCTTCTGGATACCCATCGACCCGGTGAAGGAAGCGACGCTGCGCCTGATCGCCGGCTCGCACAAATGGGACAAGATGATCCTGCCGGTGCGCTGGCTCGACGACAGCAATTTCTATGCCGGCGAGGGCGACTATCTGCCGGTGCCCGATCCCGACAAGGATCCGTCGATGAAGGTGCTCGAATGGGAAATGGAGCCGGGCGACGCCATCTTGTTCGACTTCAGGACCGCGCACGGCGCGCGTGGCAATATGACCGCGGCGCGGCGTCGGGCGCTGTCGCTGCGCTGGGTCGGTGACGATGCGCGCTATGTCGAGCGGCCGGGCCGCACCTCGCCGCCCTATCATGGCCACGGCATGCAGCCGGGCGAGAGGCTGCGCGAGGACTGGTTTCCGGTGGTCTACCAGGGCTGAGCGGCAGCCAGAATATGAGCGCCGGTATTCGACGCCCATATTCTGGCTGGGGTAACGTTCCCGTGCGCAATTCCGATCAAAACACCCTGATGCCTTGACCCGTCGCCCGGAGAGCAATAGCGGGTGCTCCAAGAGACTGTTTCGAAATTCGCGCTGGCGAGTCATATGGTGGTGGTTTCGAGAACCGTAGCGGAGCGGACATTTGGTCCGTGAGCAACGGAAGCGCAGAAAACGCCATCAGATGGCCGCCAGAGCAGAATTTCGGCATCAAGAGGTGGCCATGAACGTTCTTCTTCTGGGCTCCGGCGGCCGCGAACATGCGCTCGCCTGGAAGATTGCCGCATCACCGCTGCTGACAAAGCTCTACGCGGCTCCCGGCAATCCGGGCATCGGCAGCGAGGCTGAGCTGGTGAAGCTGGATTTAGCCGACCACGCCGCCGTGGCCGCGTTCTGCCGGGAGAAAAAAATCGACCTCGTGGTGGTCGGTCCGGAGGGGCCGCTGGTCGCCGGCATTGCCGACGATCTGCGCGCCGAAAATATCCGCGTCTTCGGTCCCTCCAAGGCTGCCGCACAGCTGGAAGGTTCGAAGGGATTCACCAAGGACCTCTGTGCCCGCTACGACATCCCGACTGCCGCCTATGGCCGCTTCAGTGATCTGGCCTCGGCCAAGGCCTATGTCGAAAAGACCGGAGCGCCGATCGTCATCAAGGCCGACGGGCTCGCTGCCGGCAAGGGCGTCACCGTCGCCATGACACTCAGTGAAGCACAGGCAGCACTCGATGCCTGCTTCGATGGTTCCTTCGGCGCCGCCGGCGCGGAAGTAGTGGTCGAGGAGTTCATGACCGGCGAGGAGGCGAGTTTCTTCTGCCTGTGTGACGGCACCACCGCGCTGCCCTTCGGCACCGCGCAGGACCACAAGCGCGTCGGCGACGGCGACACCGGTCCGAACACCGGCGGCATGGGCGCCTATTCGCCGGCACCGGTGATGACGCCGGAACTGGTCGAGCGCACCATGCGCGAGATCATCGAGCCGACCATGCGCGGCATGGCCGAACTGGGGGCGCCGTTCTCCGGCGTGCTGTTTGCCGGGCTGATGATCACGGACAAGGGGCCGAAGCTGATCGAATACAACACCCGTTTCGGCGATCCGGAATGCCAGGTGCTGATGATGCGGCTGAAGGATGATCTGCTGGTCCTGCTCAACGCGGCGACCGACGGCCAGCTTGCGCATACTTCGGTGCGCTGGCGCGACGAGGCGGCACTCACCGTGGTGATGGCGGCGAGAGGCTATCCCGGCACGCCGGAAAAAGGCTCGGTCATCCGTGGCGTCGAAGACGCGGCGAGCGACGGGGTCCAGATCTTCCACGCCGGTACCGCCATCAATGGCGGCGCACTGGTGGCCAATGGCGGCCGCGTCCTCAACGTCACGGCATCAGGCGCCACGGTCGGCGAGGCACAGAAAAGGGCCTATGCAGCGCTTGACCGCATCGATTGGCCGGACGGGTTCTGCCGCCGCGATATCGGCTGGCAGGCCGTGGCGCGCGAACAGGGAAACTGAAGTTCCGCGTTGGCTCACCGCTGGCCGCGATCGAGTTCGGTGGAAGCGGTGCTGAGTGGATCGGACACGGCAAAGGCAGCGTCGAGTTGTGCGGGTGAACGCCGTTCGGTCCGCTTCCAGGCGACATATTGGACAATGCCGAAGCCCGGCCGTCGCGGCACCGTCTTCACGACTGGCATGCGGAAGCCGTCGCGGAAACGGGACCAGCGTGTGCCCAACGCTGCAACCATGTCCTCGAAAGTCGGCGGCGCGGCCACAGACGCATAGGTGATGGTGACATTGCCGGCGAGGCCGGCCTCGCGTGAGACCGGAAGCGGTATCGAGGCGAGATAGTCCGGCGGCACGTCGATAAGCCCACCGAACGGCCATTGCGCGCGCAGCGTGGCGGCGTCCGTCGGCGCGACGTTGACGTCGATGTCGTTGGGCGTGCCGGCAACCCTGTAGGGGCAGCGGAATCGGCCGCAATTGGCTTGCGCGGAAAACTGCCACAGCGCGTAGCCTTGCCAGTTGCCCATCGGAAAATGCACGTCGATGTCGTTGGTGTAGCGCGCATACCAGAGCGGCAACCGCGACAGGAGCCGGTATCGGTAGCTGTTGTCGGCAATGTACTGGGCGGTCTTGCCGTTGGTGTAGAGCACCGGGAAACGGCCGATGCGCCGATGCACCTGGCGTACGAACTCCTCGGCATCGTCGAGCGACATCCATTGCGAGGGATCATTGCCCTCGATGTCGAGAGCCATGAGGTCGTCCGGTGCGGGCTCGGCGAAATCGAGGAAATTATTGGCCTGCTCGACCGGATTGCCGGGGCGGGCAAGGTGATAGGCGCCCCATTTCAGGCCAAGTGCCTTGGCCACCACCCGGCGCGTCTGGAACAGTTCGCGCGTCACCGCATGACGTTTCCACAGCGCCTTGCAAAGCTTCACCTCAATGTCGTTGCCCAGGCAGAAATAGGGCGGCGGCATGCCGTCGGAGGCCTTGTTGATGAAGCCGACGACCCGCTTGTCGGTGGCGAGCTGGGCCCAGTCGATGGAATTGTATTCGTAGGCATCGACGACCAGAGCGCGGTCGGCGTTCTTCCACGGCTCGGAAAAATCCGAGGCCGTTGCCGCCGTCGAAAGCGCCATCGTCGCCGCAAGAGCGAGGAGCGCCAGCGCATGCCGGCCAAAAGTGTGCAGCGGTTTTGGGGCAACGACATGCGCAGGAAACAGAGGCTTGAAGGGCGTCGGTACGACACTCTTCAAGCGGCGAAATAGGCGCGCCGTCCTTTTCAAAACAGGGAATCCCCGTTGATCAAAGACAAATCCTGAACGGCTATGGTTAAGGAAGTGCTTTCGGGGGCTGGCCTCAGAAAAGCTGGCGACGCATCAGCTGCTAGAATTCAAACGGGTCCGGCGCCGGCTCTTGCCGCAGCGTGCCTTCGGCGGCGCGTTTGCGGTGGTGGGCGAGCGAACATTGCGGCGAGCACAATATGCCGCGATCCGACCAGTAGGCGGCACCGTGGTCCAGTCTGCCCCCATGGTAGCAGAACCCCTCCGCTCGATAGGGCAGGCCGCATTCGATGCAGCGGTAAGCGTCGGGTCTGGCAAGCATGGGCGGTTCCGGTTGCTGGTTCTGATTCCATCGCCGGTCGACTTGATCCGGCATGGGTTGAACTTAATACGCGCCGCCGCGATTGCAAAATCCGCGTGACAAAATTTGACGTTTACGTAAAGAGAAGGTGGGAGACCGCTGATACGGCGGGTGGTTTTGCAGCGGCACCGGCTCTAGGGTTGGGCGGGCCGATGCATCAGAAGGAGTGAGCGGCATGTATAGGGCACCGGTCGAGGATATCGCCTTCACGCTCAAGCACGTGGCCGGCATGAAATCGGCGCTCGATGCCGGCACCTTCGGCGATCTCGGCGAGGATCTGGTCGATGCCGTTCTGGGTGAGGCCGGCCGTTTCGCCACCGAAGAGGTCGCACCGCTCTACACGATCGGCGATCGGCAGGGTGCGGTGCTGAAGGGCGCCGCCGTCACCACGCCGCCCGGCTGGAAGGAACTCTATCGCCGCTGGATCGAGGGCGGCTGGAACGCACTCTCCGGGCCTGAAGCCTATGGCGGGCAGGCGCTGCCGACCATGCTCGGCGTCGCCGCGCTCGAAATGTGGAACTCCGCCGCCATGGCCTTCGGCATCGGCCCGACGCTGACCATGGGCGCGGTCGAGGCGCTCGACAAACACGCTTCCGAAGACCTCAAGGCGAAATATCTCGAAAAGCTCGTCTCCGGCGAGTGGATGGGCACCATGAACCTGACCGAGCCGCAAGCCGGCTCGGATCTCGCCGCCTTGCGCGCCCGCGCCGAGCCGGTCGGCGACGGCAGCTACCGCATCTTCGGCCAAAAAATCTTCATCACCTATGGCGAGCACGATTTCACCGACAACATCATCCATCTGGTGCTGGCGCGGCTGCCCGACGCGCCGGCCGGCACGCGCGGCATATCGTTGTTCCTGGTGCCGAAATTCCTGGTCGGCGACGATGGCGCGCTCGGCGCCCGCAACGACGTCTTCTGTTCGGGACTTGAGCATAAACTCGGAATCCATGCCTCGCCGACCTGCACCATGATCTATGGCGACGGCTTCGAAGGTGCCGAACCCGGCGCCGTCGGCTGGCTGATCGGCGAGGAGAACAAGGGGCTAGCCTGCATGTTCACCATGATGAACAATGCGCGGCTTTGTGTCGGCATGCAGGGGGTAGCGGTCGCGGAAGCCGCAACGCAGAAGGCGATCGCCTATGCCAATGAGCGCCGGCAGGGCAAGGCCGCGAGCTACACTGGCACGGGTATGGCGCCTATCGTCCATCACCCCGATGTCCAGCGTAACCTGCTGACCATGAAGGCGCTGACCCAAACCGCACGCGCCATCAGCTATTCCTGTGCCCACGCCATCGACATGGCCCGTGTTTCCGCCGGTGACGAGGCGGCACACTGGCGCGACCGCGCCAATCTGCTGACGCCGCTGGCAAAGGCGTTCTCGACCGATATCGGCGTCGAGGTTGCCTCGCTCGGCCTCCAGGTTCATGGCGGCATGGGCTTCATCGAGGAGACGGGAGCGGCCGCCTTCTATCGCGATGCCCGTATCGCGCCGATCTACGAGGGCACCAACGGTATCCAGGCGATCGATCTGGTGATGCGCAAGCTGCCGCTCGGCGGTGGCGGCCATGTGCATGGTTACATCGCCGAACTGGCTGATGTGGCCGGAGCGGTGCGGACCTCGAACATGCCGGGTTTCGGCCGCACCGCCGACGCTCTCGACGCGGCACTTGGCGATCTCAGCGAAGCGACCCGCTTCCTGCAAAAACTGACGGCCGATGGCCGGTCGGAAGAGGCGCTGGCAGGCGCCACGCCCTATCTCAGGCTGATCTCGCTTGCCGCCGGCGGCGCCTATCTGGCGCGCGGTGCTCTTGCCGATCACAACCGCATAGCGCTTTGCCGTTTCTTTGCCGAAAACCTGCTCGGCGAGGTCAGCGCCTTGAGGGCGCGCGTCATCGATGGCGCCGAAAGCCTCGCCGCTGCCGGCAAGACGCTCGTCTCCGCCTGACGTGTCACAAGGAAAACACCGTGACAGACCATATCCTCGTCGAGCGCCAGGGCGCCATCCAGATTATCCGCATGAACCGGCCGGACAAGAAGAACGCGCTTACGCGCGCCATGTATTCGAAAATGTCAAAAACCCTGGCCGAAGGCGACGCCGACCCGGCGATCCGCGTCCACGTCTTTCTCGGCGTGCCCGGCGCTTTCTCCTCAGGCAACGACCTTGCCGACTTCATGGTCGTCGCCACCGGCGGCGACGGCGGCACCGAAGTCTGGGATTTCCTGATGGCCCTGGCCAAGGTCGAAAAACCCATGGTCTCCGGCGTCGACGGCATCGCGGTCGGCATCGGCACCACGCTCAATTTGCATTGCGACCTGACCTTCGCCACGCCACGCACCGTGTTCAGGACGCCTTTCGTCGACCTTGGCCTGGTGCCTGAGGCGGGATCGAGCCTGCTGGCACCGCGCATCCTCGGGCAGCAGGGTGCCTTCGCGCTGCTCGGCCTCGGCGAAGGCCTTTCGGCTGAACGGGCGAAGGCCGCCGGCCTGATCTACGAGGTGGTCGAGGAAGCAGCGCTGGAGGCCTCGGTACTGGCGGCGGCCGGGCAGATCGCGGCCAAGCCGCCGCAGGCGCTGAAGATCGCGCGCGACCTGATGCGCGGCTCGCGCGATGATCTCCTCGCCCGCATCGGCGAGGAAAGCGAGCATTTTCGCGAGCGCCTGAAATCGGATGAGGCCCGCGCCGCGCTCACCGCGTTCATGACGAGAAAGAAGGCCTGAGCCTCAGGGATAAAGCCGTGTCTTGTCCCAGCCGTCCTTCGCACTGCGCGTAAAAACGAGCCGGTCGTGCAGGCGGAACGGCCTGTCGTGCCAGAACTCGATGGTGCTGGGCACGATTCGGAAGCCGGACCAGTGCTTTGGCCGGGGGATCTCGCCGATCGGATAGCGTGCCGTGTATTCTGCCACCGCCGTTTCCAGCGCAAAGCGGCTTTCCAGCGGTCGCGACTGTTTCGAGGCCCAGGCGCCGATGCGGCTGCCGCGTGGCCGCGTCGCGTAATAGGCGTCGGCTTCGGCGTCGCTGACGATCTCCACCGGTCCGCGAATGCGCACCTGGCGGCGCAGCGACTTCCAATGGAAACACATCGCCGCCTTCATGCTGCCAAGAATCTCCTGGCCCTTGGCGCTCTCGAAATTCGTGTAGAAGACAAACCCGCCTTCATCGAACCCCTTGAGCAACACCATACGCACATCCGGCATGCCGTCGGCATCGACGGTCGCCAGAGCCACGCCGTTGGGGTCGTTCGGCTCGCTTTTCGTTGCGTCGTCCAGCCATGCGGCAAAGAGGCGAAACGGCTCGGCAGCCTCGGTAAAGTCACCGCTTGTTAACTCAGTGTCACTCATAGTTTTTCTCAAATTGTCACGAAGCCAAGATTCTTACAAAACCAAGATTCTTAACGAAGCAAGGGGGAGGCTGCCGATTGTCGCGTATCGCGCAAGCTTTTGACAGCAGGCAATGGAGCGTTATCGCTTCGGCCAGCGCGAAAGCCGCGATCGTGGCGGTCGCCTTGCCGCTTGCCGCTTGTGGCGCCGGCGGCTTCAGCCTGGAAAAAGCCGAAGTCGACCGTTCGATTCTGACCAGCAGCACGTCGGCCTCGGCCGCGCCGGCCAATTTGGATCGCGACTCCGACCAGACGACGATCGGCAATGCAGTCTCCTCGGCCGACATTGAGCAGCTCGGCGGGCAGGCCGTCCCATGGGCCAATGCCGATACCGGCTCGCGCGGTTCCATCACCGATCTGGCGGAATTGAAGGACAACGGCCAGACCTGCCGCCGCTTCAAGGCCTCGCGCGAAAGCTTTGACGGCGTTGCCATGTTCGAAGGCGAACTGTGCCTGGCCAGCGCCGGCGGCTGGCGCATGCAGGACTTCAAGGCACTCTGAGCCTGATCCGCAAGTCGATCGGACCGGCTCTGATTTCCGCGTCTGATATGCGGCTCCAGCACTGGAATTTCTTCCTATGCGAGCGCATATAGGGGGCAGCTAGAGACTCAACTCTTCTCCAGGGCAGTAAGCATGCGCGACCCCTATGAGGTGCTGGGCGTTGCCAAGAACGCATCGGCCAAGGATATAAAATCGGCGTACCGGAAACTCGCCAAGAAGCATCATCCGGATCAGAACCCGAATGATCCCAAGGCGAAGGACCGTTTTGCCGCGGCCAACCAGGCCTATGAGATCGTCGGCGACGAAAAGAATCGCGCTGCTTTCGATCGCGGCGAGATCGACGCCGACGGCAAGCCGCGATTCCAGGGCTTTGAAGGCGCTGCCGGTGGCGGCGATCCCTTTGGCGGCTTTCGCCGGCAGCAAGGTCCGGGCGGTTCGCGGTTCGAATTCCGCTCCGGCCGACCGGGTGGCGATCCGTTCGACGGCAACAGCGACATCTTCAGCCAGATTTTTGGCGACACCTTTTCGGGTGCGCGCGGTCCCGGCATGGGCGATCGTCGCCAGCAGGCGACAGCAGCCGATCTGAACGTCACGCTCGACATCACCATCGAGGAAGCGGCGACCGCCGAAAAGGTGACGGCGATGTTCCCCGACGGCCGCAAGGTGGCGGTCAAGCTGCCGGCCTATGTCGAGGATGGCCAGACCATCCGCCTTAAAGGCCAAGGCGAGCAGGGGCCGGGCCAGCCAGGCGACGCGCTGGTCAAGATCCATCTGCGCCGCCATCCACGCTACCGCATCGAGGGCCGCGACCTGCACGCCGATCTGCCGGTGGCACTGGCGGATGCGGTGCTCGGCGCCAAGGTGCCGGTCGAGACGCCGACCGGCAGGCTTGCGGTCAACATTCCGGCCTGGTCGAGTTCCGACAAGGTCCTGCGGCTGAAGGGCAGGGGCCTGCCGGAAAAGGCCGGCGGCCATGGCGACCTCTACGCCCATGTGCGGATCATGCTGCCGGAAGGAGGCGACAGCGCGCTCGAAGCGCTGTTGCGCAGCCAAAAAGGCTGATCGGCGGCTTTTGTCCCCTGAACTGTCCGTTTTGAGCGCTTGAAGGGGCTCTGTGCCTGTGCGATAGGGCAACCCACAAAGCTGAAATCTTGCGGAGAGCGCTCACATGGCGGGTGGACAGGGCCTAATGGCCGGCAAGCGCGGCCTCATTCTTGGCGTCGCCAACAATAGGTCGATCGCCTATGGCATCGCCAAGTCGTGCGTCGACCATGGCGCCGAGATCGCGCTGACCTATCAGGGCGAGGCGTTCAGGAAGCGCGTCGAGCCGCTGGCGGCGGAACTGGGCGCCTTTGTCGCCGGCCATTGCGACGTCACAGATCCGGCGAGCCTGGACGAGGTTTTCGCCAATGTCGCCAAACATTGGGGCAAGCTTGATTTCCTCGTCCACGCCATTGCCTTCTCCGACAAGGACGAGCTGACCGGCCGCTATGTCGAGACGACGCGCGACAATTTCCTGCGCACCATGGACATTTCGGTCTATTCCTTCACCACCATTGCCAAGCGCGCCGAGGCGCTGATGACCAATGGCGGCTCGTTGCTGACGCTGACCTACTACGGCGCCGAAAAGGTCATGCCGCACTACAACGTCATGGGTGTCGCCAAGGCGGCGCTCGAGGCCAGCGTGCGCTATTTGGCGGTCGACCTCGGCGCCAAGAAGATCCGCGTCAACGCCATTTCGGCCGGCCCGATCAAGACGCTTGCGGCCTCCGGCATCGGCGATTTCCGCTACATCCTGAAGTGGAACGAGTACAATTCGCCGCTGAAGCAGACGGTGACGCAGGAGGAAGTCGGCGATTCCGGCGTCTATTTCCTGTCCGACCTGTCGCGCGGCGTCACCGGTGAAGTGCATCACGTCGATTCGGGCTACCACGTCGTCGGCATGAAGGCGGTCGACGCGCCTGATATTTCGACGGTCAAGGACTAACACCCGGCCAACCGTCGTCCGTCCCGATCCCGCACCGGAAGACCTGATGTACCCGCTGGTTTATATCGCGCGCCACGGCCAGACCGCGTGGAACGCCGAAATGCGGCTTCAGGGGCAGGCCGACACCGATCTCAACGCTCTTGGCCGCGAGCAGGCGACCGGAAACGGGCTTCGGCTAGCCGCGTTGGTCCCAAATCCCTGGGAATTCGATTTCCTCGCCAGCCCGATGAAGCGGACGCGCGAAACGATGCAGCGTATTCGCGCTGCGATGAAGCTCGATCCGGGTGCCTATCGAACCGACCCGCGCCTCGTTGAAGTCAATTTCGGCGATTGGCAGGGATTTACCTTTCCCGAGCTCGAGACACGGTATCCCGGAGCGAGCATGACGCGGGCTCTGGACAAGTGGAACTTTCAGCCGCCCGGCGAAGGCGCCGAGAGCTATCAGATGCTGCTCGAACGGGTGAGGCCATGCTTCGACGCGATCGAAAGCCAGACGATATGCGTAACCCATGGCGGCGTCATGCGCACCTTGTTTCGCTTCGTTCTGGGGCTGGCCGAGGATGAGGCCGCGAACCTGGAAATACCGCAGGATCGCCTGCTCAAGCTCGAAGGCAAGAGTCTGGAGTGGCTTTAGGCCAGTTCGCACGCGGCTCGGCGAAAGCTGAACCGCAAACACTGCATTCAATTGAGGTTGGAAGCTCTAGTTGGCAGAGCTGTCCGGCAGTTCCATGTCGGTGACGATGTTTTCACCATTGGTTACATCGTAGGCGATGACGATGTCCATGCCCGGCTTCAGCGCGTCGAGATCGGTCTCGGCGTTCAGCTTGTAGGACTTGCCGTCATCCAGCGTCAGCGTCGCCGTGTCCTTGTCGATCTTCTTGATCAGGCCTTCGGTCTGGCCGGCGAAAGCGGCGGTGGAAAGCAGCAGCGTGGCGGCAATGGCGCCAATCAGGGTACGCATAATCGTTCCTCTTATCATTGCACCGGCACGGTGGCGGCGGATACTCAACGGCGGATGGAAGAAAGCAGAAACCAGCCGAATGTGTCAAAACTTAAACGGCTGGGATGACAGTTTGACCACTGCGAAAAACGCCAATAGAAGGCAGGCTTCAGCCGGCTCCGCTGCCGGGCAGGGCACTTTCCATGTCTCACAACACGTTCGGCCACCTTTTTCGCGTCACCACCTGGGGTGAAAGCCATGGCGCCGCCCTCGGCTGCGTGGTCGACGGCTGTCCGCCTGGCATCCGCTTTAAGCGCGACGACATCCAGGTCGAGCTCGACAAGCGCCGGCCGGGCCAATCACGTTTCGTGACGCAGCGTCGCGAACCAGATGAAGTGAAGATCCTGTCAGGCTTCATCCTCGACGAGGACGGCGAGACGATGATCACCACCGGCACGCCGGTGTCGATGCTGATCGAGAATGTCGACCAGCGCTCGAAGGACTATGGCGAGATCGCCCGCCAATACCGGCCCGGCCATGCCGACTACACCTATGACGTGAAATATGGGGTGCGCGATTATCGTGGCGGCGGCCGCTCCTCGGCCCGCGAGACGGCTGCCAGGGTGGCGGCCGGTGCCTTGGCGCGCAAGGTGGTTCCGGGCGTGGTGGTGCGCGGCGCGCTGGTGTCGATGGGCGAGAAATCGATCGACCGCGCCAACTGGAACTGGAACTTCATCGGCGACGCGGAAAATCCGTTCTTCACCCCCGATCCGGCTTCCGTTCCCGTCTTCACCAGCTATCTCGACGGCATCCGCAAGGCGGGCTCCTCGGTCGGCGCGGTGATCGAAATCGTCGCCGACGGCGTTCCAGCCGGCCTTGGCGCGCCGATCTATGCCAAGCTCGACCAGGACATCGCCTCCGGCCTGATGTCGATCAACGCCGTCAAGGGCGTCGAGATCGGCAATGGTTTCGAGGCCGCCCGTATCACCGGCGAGCAGAATGCCGACGAGATGCGCATCGGCAATGACGGCAAGCCGGTGTTCCTGTCCAACAATGCCGGCGGCATCCTCGGCGGTATCTCGACCGGCCAGGCGATCGTCGCCCGTTTCGCCGTCAAGCCGACCTCGTCGATCCTGACGCCGCGAAAGTCGATCGACAAGGACGGCAAGGACGTCGAGATCATGACCAAGGGCCGCCACGATCCATGCGTCGGCATCCGCGCCGTGCCGATCGGCGAAGCAATGGTTGCCTGTGCTATCGCCGATCATTATCTGCGGCATCGGGGACAGACGGGAAGGGAATAGGGGAATAGGGGAATATGTTGCGCTCTTAGCCCGGCCGGCCAAATCTTTTTGCTTTTCCCTACTCCCGTACTGCCCTACTCCCTTATTCCCCTGCGAGCGAAGCGAGTACCCATGCCTTACGACCAGAAGAAAATCGTCGAAGCCCTGCGTGCTTTCGAACGCGGCGAGATCGTCGTCGTCATGGATGATGACGGGCGCGAGAACGAGGGCGACCTGATCGTCGCCGCCGTCCACTGCACGCCCGAAAAAATGGCGTTCATCGTTCGCCACACGTCCGGCATCGTCTGCACGCCGATGCCGCGCGAAGAAGCCAAGCGGCTTAACCTTGCGCCGATGGTCGCCGACAACGATTCCGCCCATACAACGGCTTTCACCGTCAGCGTCGATTTCAAGCATGGCACCACCACGGGCATCTCGGCCGAAGATCGCACTTTGACCGTTCGCAATCTTGCCAACGGCAATGTCGGCGGCTCGGATTTCGTCCGGCCCGGCCACATCTTCCCTTTGATTGCGCGCGAAGGCGGCGTGCTGATGCGCTCCGGCCATACCGAAGCCGCGGTCGATCTGTGCAAGCTCGCCGGCCTGCCGCCGGTCGGCGTCATTTCCGAGCTGGTCAATGATGACGGCACCGTCAAGCGCGGCCCGCAGGTGCAGGCTTTCGCCGAGGAGCATGGGCTGAAGCAGGTTTCGGTCGCCGACCTCATCGCCTACCGGCAGCGCAAGGAAACGCTGGTCGAACGCGTCGCGTGCTCGGAAATCGACACGCTCGGCGGCAAGGCGCAGGTCTTCACCTACACGCTGCCCTGGGACTCCATGCATCACGTCGCCATCGTCTTCGGCGACATCCGCGACGGCGAGGAGGTCCCGGTGCGTCTGCATTCCGAGGATGTGGTGACCGATGTGTTCGGCACCAGCCACCGGCTCGACGCCATCATGAAGGCAATGGGCGAGCGCAGGCGCGGCGTCATCGTCTATCTCAGAGAAGGCTCCGTCGGCGTTGCGCATCAGGAACGCAAACGGCCGGCAAGCGGCGACCGCGAGGATCACGAAGAGGCTCGCCGCCGCGAAAACGAGTGGCGCGAGATCGGGCTCGGCGCGCAGATCCTCAAGGATCTCGGCATCTCCTCGATCAACCTGATCGCCTCGCGCGAACGCCACTATGTCGGCCTCGAAGGTTTTGGCATCCACATCGCAAAGACCGAGATACTCTAGGCAGCTAGCGCCCGGCTCGAAACCGGGCGCTATCTGATTATTCCGCGGCAATCGCGGCCGCTTCACATCCGTCCATCTCGCACTCAGTCGTGGCAAGGCTGCGCTGGCCAAGCAGCACCGTGGCCAGGGCGATGGTGCCTGAAGCAACCGACACCCAGAACCCGTTCTGTGCACCGAACGCATCCACCACCGCGCCGGCGGCAAAAGAGCCCAGCGCCATGCCGATGCCGATGCCGGTCATGACCCAGGTGATGCCTTCGGTCAGCATCGCTTCCGGCACATGCCGCTCGATCAGGCCGAAGGCCGTGATGAAGGTCGGCGAGATCGCCACACCGCTGATGAACACGGTCAGCGCCAGCAGCGGCACGGTGTCGGCGGCGAGCGGCAACAGCGTGCCGAGCGCGACGAGGGCGACTGCGATGGCGAGCTGGCGTCGCAGCGGCGCCTTCAGGCTGAGCGCGCCGACGATGATGCCAAGCACGAACGATCCCAGCGCATAAACGCCGATGACAAGGCTGGCGGCGCCCGGCTGGCCAAGCTCCTTGGTGATCGCCACGGTGGTCACTTCCGTCGTCGCGAAGGTTGCGCCGACGAAGATCAGGGCAAGCGTGATGATCTGAACCGGCCGCAGGCGGATCGCCGAGCCGCTTGAGCCATGGTCCACCGGCCGCACTTGCGGCTCCGTCGAGCGTTGCAGGATGAAGGCCGCTGATCCGAATGCGAGAAATAATGTGCTCACCAGAACACCGGCTTCCGGGAACAGAGCAGCACTGAGGCCGACCGACAGCGATGCCCCGGCGATATAGACCAGTTCATCGGCCACGGACTCGAAGGCGAATGCGGTGTTCATCTGCGGCCGTCCTCGGAAAATCTCTGTCCAGCGCGCCCGCACCATCGCAGGTATGCTTGGCATGGCGGCGGCCAGGAGTGCCGACACGAACAGCGTCCACACCGGCCAGTCCTGGTTGGCCGCCGCTATGAGGACGGCGAAAGCCAGCACCGCGATGATGGTGGTGGGCACGACGATTCGTGTCTGGCCCAGGCGGTCCACCAGTCTCGATATTTGCGGCGCGACGAAGGCGTTGGCCAGCGCGTATGTCGCCGAGACGGCTCCAGCCAGCCAATATTCGCCGCGCGCCTGCGACAGCATCGCCACGATGCCGATGGGAGCCATGGCGATCGGCAGGCGCGCTAGGAAGCCGGCGGCCGCAAAGCCCTTGGCGCCGGGGGCACGAAAGATTTCCGCATAGGGATTTTGCATCGGTTGGTTCCTCGACAAAGGACAATTGGACAATTACATACGGAGCGTATGATTATTAGATAGAGCATACGCCGCGTATGTCAATTGGCATACGAAGCGTATGTGAATAGGTCCAGGACACATGCACAAACCCCGCAAGGAGATGATCGCCGAGACGCGCGCCAAGCTGATCGCGGCGGCCCGCCACGCCTTTGGCACAACAGGCTATGCGGAAGCCTCGATGGATGATTTCACCGCTTCGGCCGGGCTGACGCGCGGCGCGCTCTATCATCATTTCGGCGACAAGAAGGGGCTGTTGCAGGCGGTCATAGCCCAGATTGACGGCGAGATGGCGGCGCGCATCAATGAGGTTGCGTCGAGAGCGCCGACCCGTTGGCAACATTTCGTCGACGAGTGCTCCACCTATATCGAGATGGCGCTGGAGCCGGAAATCCAGCGCATCATGTTCCGCGATGGCCCGGCCGTGCTGGGGGATCCAGCGCAATGGCCGAATGCCAGTGCGTGCATCGCTTCAATGACCGACCATCTGACCGCGCTGCAGGAGGAGGGGGTCGTTGTCTCCAGCCTCGACCCCGAAACGGCCTCGCGACTGATCAACGGAGCGAGCAGCCAGGCGGCGCAACGGATCGCCAATTCGACCGACCCCGAAGCGACGTCGAAGAAGGTGGTGACGGCGTTCAAGCAACTGCTCGAAGGCCTGCTCAAGAAGCCGGACCCGCAGTCGAATTGAAGTTCCCACCGGGCGTGGTGCCAGGCAGGGCTCCGAACTTAGCTTAACAAAAGGCCTGGCGGCAGCCAGTTCGGCGGTGTTGGCAGCTTTTGTGCCGGTAGCTTCTCGCGATAGGAATTTTTTTTTGACTGGGTGACCTCAGCTATGGTACATATTTGCCTATGGTGCTGATTTGCGCCAGTGACCCGCCGCACAGGCGGGTTTTTCGTCTAATGCTCCGTCAGCCAACGCGCCGGCGGGCTCCGAAGGAAACCGTTAACCCGAGTTCGTTGCACTGTGGCGCCAGGGCCGGCAATTGACAATCGCCGGGTTGAGTTCATCCTCTGCCATCATCTCTGAGGCGGAGATTCGGGGCATGTGGGATTTCGATATAGGCAGGTCGGTGTCCATCATGATGCGGACCTGGCCGTTCATCGTCTTTCGCATGATCGTCTATTTCGGCATCACGTTGGCCTACATCATGGCGACCGGCACCGGTGCCTCGGTCGGCTATGGTGTCGGGCATATCTCCACCGATCCCGACGGGCCCATGTCCTTTGCCCTGTGGGGCGGCGTGGTCGGGTTCGGCATCGTCTCGATCGCGGTCTACTGGATCCGCGAATACATCCTCTATATCGTCAAGGCCGGCCACATCGCCGTCATGGTTCATCTGATCGACGGCCGCGACATTCCCGGCGGTCAGGACCAGATCGCCTACGCCAGGGATGTCGTCACCCAGCGTTTTGCCGAAGCCAACATCCTTTTCGTCGTCGACCAACTCGTCAAGGGTGCCATCCGTGCCATCACCGGCCTGCTCGGCGGTATCGCCGCCTTCCTGCCGATACCAGGCCTGAGCGGCCTGGTCTCCTTCATCAACACGGTGATCCGTCTGTCGCTGACCTATGTCGACGAGATCATCCTCGGCTACAACATCCGCATCAATTCAGCCTCGCCCTTCGAGACGGCGCGCCAAGGCGTCGTGCTCTATGCCCAGAACGGCAAGGTCATGGTCAAGAACGCCGTCTGGCCGGCGGTCATCATGTGGGGCATGTCGTTCATCATCTTTCTGATCATGCTGGCGCCTGCCGGTGCGATTCTGTTCCTGATGCCTGGCCAACTCGCCGGCTGGGCTTTTGTGCTCGCCATCGTCTTCGCCTGGGCATTCAAGGCGGCGTTCATCGAGCCTTTCGCCATCGCCTGCCTGATGCAGGTCTATTTCAAGACCATCGCGGGCCAGGTGCCCGATCCGGCTTGGGACGCCCGGCTGGCCGAGGCATCGTCGAAGTTCAGGGAGCTCAAGGACAAGGCGCTCGCCTCCTTCGGCGGTTCGCGCTGGGATACGGCCGGCGCCACACCCTGATCGGCTGGGCGGGTGGTGTCTGGTGCGGCAGAAACGGTGTTGAGGCGCGCCACGGTGGATTTGAGCTGTGTCTCGCCTTGCCCGGAAAAGGTCTCGCTCATGATCAGCTCCGGCAGCGGCAGCCGCCGTCCCCAGCCATGCGTTTCAAGGTCCGGTTTGGGAGCGAACTCGGAAACACGGCCGACGCAGAGATAGGCGATCGGCGTTACGTGGTCCGGAATGGCCAACAGCCGCTTCAGCGCCTCAGCCTCGATGATGCTGACCCAGCCGACACCAACACCCTCGGCACGCGCGGCCAGCCAGAAATTCTGCACCGCGCAGACCGTGCTGTAGAGATCCATCTCCGGATTGTGCCAGCGTCCCAGCGGCGAACCCTTCGAGCGCTGCCGGTCGCAGGTGATGCAGATGTTGAGCGCGCTCTCGCAGATGCCTTCCAGCTTTAGCTTGCGATAGAGCGCCTGTTTTTCCGCCTCGATCGCCGGCAGTTCCTGCTCGCGCGCGGCCAGGAACAGGTCGCGCACCTCCGCCCGTCGTTTGACGTCGCGAATGACAATGAAATTCCATGGCTGCATGAAGCCGACCGATGGCGCGTGATGGGCGGCAAGCAGCAGCCGTGCCAGCACGTCGTCATCGATCGCGGTGGGCAGGAAATGGCTGCGCACGTCGCGCCGCGTGAACATGGCGCGATAGACCGCATCGCGCGCATCCTGGTCAAATCCATCGTCAATGGCAGCGGTCATGTGTTCCGGCATCGCTTGTCCCCTTGCGATTGCAGATTCAAAACTGACAGAGCGTACTTTGTGCGTCCAAGTAGACGCACGTCGCTCAATGCCATCCGCCTGACCACGCGGATGACAATGCCTGCCAGGCCGGTCTTCTGGCTCGGGATCAACCCGCGTCCGGTGCCTTCCCGTCATCGACAGTGGCATTTACCGGCGCGGTCCCCCTCACAGCGTTGGGCACGCCACGGAATTCAACCGTGTTCCCGATTCTCCCGCTTGCGGCGGGCACCAGGCAGTACCAGGGACCTTACGCCGAAGCGCCCGCGGGGCCAATGCCTGCGGCGACGCGAATGGACGCAGTCGCGATTTTCCCCAGTCATCGGCCGCCCGTGCATGGCCTTTGTCGATCCGGGTCACTAGATTAGGACGATGACCACCCGTCTCTACACCCATCCGATCTTCCTCGAGCATCTCACGCCGCCCGGACATCCCGAGCGGCCCGACCGCTTACGCGCCATCGAGCGCGTGCTCGACGACGAAGCCTTTGCCGGGCTCGATCGTATCCAGGCGCCCGAAGGCGACGAGGCCACCATCCTCTACGCGCATCCCGCCGATTTCGTCGCCCGCGTGCGCGCCGCCATCCCCGACGAGGGGATTGCCCGCATCGATGCCGACACCACTGCCAGCCCGAAGAGCTGGCAAGCGGCGATCACCGCGATCGGCGCCGCCAACGCCGCCGTCGATGATGTCTTTTCGGGTCGCGCCGACAACGTCTTCGTGGCCGCCCGGCCGCCCGGCCATCATGCCGAAAAGACCACGGCGATGGGCTTTTGCCTGTTCAACACGGCGGCGATCGCGGCGCGTTATGCGCAGAAGAAACACGGTGTCGAGCGCGTTGCCGTCGTCGACTGGGACGTGCATCACGGCAATGGCACGCAGGATATTTTCTGGGACGATCCGTCGGTGCTCTATTGCTCGACCCACCAGATGCCGCTTTATCCCGGCACCGGAGCGAAGACCGAAACGGGCGCCGGCAACATCGTCAACGCACCGCTGGCGCCGCAGACCGGCAGCGAAGTGTTTCGCGATGCCTTCCTGTCGCGCGTCCTGCCCGCGCTCGACAATTTCGCGCCCGACCTGATTATCATTTCGGCGGGGTTCGACGCGCACCACCGCGATCCGCTGGCCGAGATCAATCTGACCGAGGATGATTTCGATTGGGCGACCGGGCAGCTGATGCAGCGCGCGGCACGCCACAGCGGCAACCGGCTCGTCAGCCTGCTCGAGGGCGGCTACGATCTGCAGGGATTGGCATTTTCGGTCGCCGCCCATGTCGGGCGACTGATGAAAGGATGAATGATGGCCGATGAGACCAACGAAGACGTCAAGGCGATGAGCTTCGAGCAGGCACTCGATGCGCTGGAGAAGATCGTCGATGATCTGGAGCGTGGCGACGTGCCGCTCGACCAGTCGATCAGGATCTATGAGCGTGGTGAGGCGCTGAAGGCGCATTGCGACCGGCTGCTGAAGGCCGCCGAGGACAAGGTCGAGAAGATCAGGCTGTCGCGAGACGGCAAGCCGGTCGGAACGGAGCCACTCGACGCGGATTGAGGCCCGGTCCGAACGATGGCCTCGCATCACCGGTTTTTGGACATGATCATGATCGAGGATATAACTCGTTCCGCTTGAAACAGCTCAAGGACAAGAGGAGATACGGAAGCGATGTGCAGAAACATCAAGACCCTGTTCAATTTTGATCCGCCGGCAACCAATGACGAGGTGCGCGACGCGGCTCTTCAGTTCGTCCGCAAGCTGAGCGGAACCACGCGACCCTCGAAGCAGAACCAGCACGCCTTCGACCATGCCGTCGAAGCCATCGCGGCCTCGGCGCGCGAACTGCTCGATTCCCTGGAAACCCATCACCATCCGCGTAATCGCGAAGAGGTGGCGGCCAAGCTGCGGGCAAAGGCAGCCATCCGCTTTGCCTGATGCGGCCAGGCGGCCTTCGACCACCGACAAGGAGAGTCCATGAGCTTCTTCCCCGGGAAAGACCCTGAGGCAGGCGATGCCTTCGCCAGCGATCAGATCGAATTGATGGTCATCCCGAACGCCAAGGACATCGGTGGTTTTCAGGTGCGCCGCGCCCTGCCGACGGCAAAAAGGCGGCTGGTCGGGCCTTTCATCTTCTTCGACCGCATGGGCCCGGCGATCCTGCGCGCCGGCCAGGCGCTCGACGTCCGTCCGCATCCGCATATCGGCCTGTCGACGGTCACCTATCTGTTCGACGGCAAGATCCGGCATCGCGATTCACTCGGCACCGAAATGGTCATTCAGCCCGGCGACGTGAATTTGATGACCGCCGGCCGCGGCATCGTCCATTCGGAGCGTACGCCGGAGGAACTGCGTGGCGCGCCGATGTCGGTATCCGGCCTGCAGACATGGCTGGCGCTGCCGGACGACAAGGAAGAGGTGGCACCGGTTTTCGAGAATACCGCAGCGCTTCGGCTTCCCGAGATCGAAGCCGAAGGCGTCAACGGGCGCCTCATCATCGGCGATTTCCAGGGGTTGCGGTCTCCGGTCAGGGCCGACTCGGAGACGCTCTACGCCGACCTGCGCCTGGCGCCCGGCGCCAGCGTGAAAATCCCTGCCGATGCGGAAGAGCGCGCCATTTACACGCTGGAGGGCGAGGTCTCGATTTCGGGTGATGTGTTCCCAGCCGAACGGCTGCTGGTGTTCCGTCCCGGTGACGAGATCGTCGTGTCGTCGCAGACCGGGGCGCATTTCATGCTGTTCGGCGGCGCCTCTCTTGGTTCGAAGCGTTACATCTGGTGGAATTTCGTCTCGTCGTCAAAGGAGCGCATCGAACAGGCGAAAGAGGAATGGAAGACGGGCCGCTTCGACATCGTTCCCGGAGACGAGGAAGAGTTTATTCCGCTGCCGGAAAGCTGATGCCTGTCCACCCAAAAGTGGCAGAACGAAATGCATAGACAAAAGACTAGGGCCTGATCCGCGTCACTGACACGCATTTACTTTCGCCGGCCGGCGGCCTATTCGCCCATCAACCGAAAGCCCGAGCACCGTGAACGCAACGCCGCATACGCCGCTTCTCGACAAGGTCCGCATCCCGGCCGACCTGCGCACGCTTGCCGAGAGTGAACTGCCGCAATTGGCGTCCGAGCTTCGCGCCGAGCTGGTCGACGCCGTGTCCCGCACCGGTGGTCATCTTGGCGCCGGGCTTGGCGTGGTCGAGCTGACAGTGGCGCTGCACTATGTCTTCAACACCCCCGATGACAGGCTGATCTGGGATGTCGGCCACCAGGCCTATCCGCACAAGATCCTGACCGGCCGCCGCGACCGTATCCGCACGCTGCGCCAGGAAGGCGGCCTGTCCGGCTTCACCCGCCGCGCCGAAAGCGAGTACGATCCCTTCGGTGCCGCCCACTCCTCGACGTCGATATCGGCCGGCCTCGGCATGGCCGCCGCCCGCGATCTCTCCGGCGGCCGCAACAACGTCATTGCCGTCATCGGCGACGGCGCCATGTCTGCCGGCATGGCCTACGAGGCGATGAACAATGCCGGCGCGCTCGATGCACGGCTGATCGTCATTCTCAACGACAACGACATGTCGATCGCGCCGCCGACCGGCGCGATGAGCGCTTATCTGGCGCGGCTGGCCTCCGGCAAGGCCTATATCGGCCTGCGCGATTTCGGCAAGAAACTGACGTCCTATCTCGGCAAGCGCGCGGATCGTGCGATCACAAGGGCGGTCGAGCATGCACGCGGCTATGTCACCGGCGGCACGCTGTTCGAGGAACTCGGCTTCTATCACATCGGCCCGATAGACGGCCACAATCTGGAGCATCTGATCCCGGTCCTGAAAAACGTCCGCGACAATGGCGAAGGCCCGGTGCTCATCCATGTCGTCACCCAGAAGGGCAAGGGCTATGCGCCGGCCGAAGCCGCTGCCGACAAATATCACGGCGTCAACAAGTTCGACGTCATCACCGGCGCGCAGGCCAAGGCGCCGGCCAACCCACCGGCCTACACCAAGGTGTTCGCCGAAAGCCTGGTCCAGGAGGGCCGCGAGGACGACCGTATCGTCGCCGTCACCGCAGCCATGCCGAGCGGTACCGGCCTCGACCTGTTCGGCGAAGCGTTCCCGTCGCGCACCTTCGATGTCGGCATCGCCGAACAGCACGCGGTGACCTTCGCGGCGGGCCTTGCCACCGAAGGCTACAAGCCGTTCGCGGCCATCTATTCCACCTTCCTGCAGCGCGCCTACGACCAGGTCGTCCACGACGTCGCCGTCCAGAAATTGCCCGTGCGCTTTCCCATCGACCGCGCCGGCTTCGTCGGCGCCGATGGCGCCACCCATTGCGGCGCCTTCGACACCACCTTCCTGGCGACACTGCCGGGTTTCGTGGTGATGGCGGCCGCGGACGAGGCGGAGCTGCGCCACATGGTACGCACCGCGGCGAGCTATGATGAGGGCCCGATCGCCTTCCGCTATCCGCGTGGCAACGGCGTCGGCGTCGACATGCCGGAGCGCGGCTCGGTTCTCGAAATCGGCAAGGGCCGCATCGTCAAGGAGGGCACCAAGGTTGCATTGCTGTCCTTCGGCACGCGGCTGCAGGATTGCCTGATCGCCGCCGAGGAGCTAGGTGCTGCCGGGCTGTCCACGACGGTCGCCGACGCTCGTTTCGCCAAGCCGCTCGACGAGGATCTGATCCGGCGGCTGGCCCGCTCGCATGAGGTTCTGGTAACGGTGGAGGAGGGCGCAGTCGGCGGCTTCGCCAGCCACGTGCTGCAGTTCCTTGCCCATGAGGGCCTGCTGGAAAGCGGCCTGAAGGTGCGTCCGCTGGTGCTGCCCGATGCGTTCACCGACCACGCCAAGCCGGAAAAGATGTATGCCGATGCCGGGCTCGATGCCGCCGGCATCGTGCGCACCGTGTTCGTGGCACTCGGGCACACAGTCCACGCCCAGCGCGCCTGAATCAAAGTCTCAATGACTTGAATCGGTTTGCCGTCCAACGATCTTAACGCGTTGTTTACGCTGACGTTTGGCGCTTTGCTTACCGTGTCTGTTGGCCGTTTTTCAATGGCGCCCTGCTAGATCGTGATCAGGCAGGGAGACAAGAACAATGAAAACGCTTCTGTGCGGTGCAGCGCTTTGCGCCGTCATCGTCGCGCCGGCCACAGCCGAAACGCGCTATGATCGCAGCCTCGAAAAGGCGGCGATGGGCATCATCGCTGGCAAGATGGGCGACATCCGCGGCGGCTTTTCATTCAAGCAGGTGCCGCAACTGGTGGTTCTGCCGGCCCCTGTTCCCGCGCCTGCGGTTGCCATCGAGCCTGCACGCGAGCAAGCTTCAGGAGGGCGTGAGGATGGGTTGTCTCCAGCCGTCGAGCGTCCGGTTCCGCGAAGCGTATTCTGAGCTGGAGAGCAGCAAGCCTTGATCGGGATTGCCCGATCGTTTCAATGTGCTTGCCGCTGTGCGGGTGATCTAAGAAGGCGCTGGCAATGCTACTCCGCCGCCACCAACTCCGCTTGTTGCGCCGGTTTCTCGGGGCGCCAGGATTGCGCCGCGTGGCGGGCGCGGTCTGCCAGGGCGGCTAGGCGTCCGCGCAGGTTTCGTCCACCCACCACTGACGACAACGTCACCGAATGCGTCGCAAAGCGGCGCTTGAAATCCTCGCCCCCGCAGAGAAAATCGATCGTGGTCAAGCCCCGGTCAAACGACCACTGGATGTAATCCATCATCAAGACCATGCCCGGCGAGGCCCGTTCGAAGGCCGGATCATAGGTGGTGACGAAAGCCATCATCGTTCCATGCTGCTCGAAATTGATCGATATGGCGATGATCTCGTCTTCGCGTTCGAGCACGAAGATGCGCAGCAATCCAAGCTTGGCCAGAACGGATATGAGTGCCGCCAGCGCGGGGGAACCTTCGTCGAAGAGGTCCGAAACGCGGCCGTGTTTTGCAAGCCATACCCGCTTCAGCGCCGCGACGCGCTCCAGCACCGGCTCGCGGGCTTCGTGCGCATCCATCAGGCGGAAACGCAGCGCGCCGCCTTCCTCCATGAATTTGTAGCCACGGCGATAGTTTTGCCGGGTTTTCTTCGACTGGCTTTCAAACCATTGTGCGCCGCGTTGCCCGGCGCCGGAAACTCGATAGCTGACCTCGCTGCGGTGGCTTGGCTGCAAGATATTGTCTTGGCCTGGGGCGGCGGGACCGAGCAGGGTCCGAAATCGGGCATCGGGCAACAGACGATTGAGGTAGGCAAGATCGAAGCCGCCATCGTCGAGGATATGTTGCCAGAGTTGCGGCAGGATCTGTGGCTCGGCATCGGGAGCAAGCAGGACATCGCCATAGTCGCAGTGATCTTTCGCCGCCCATTCCAGCATACGGATGCCCGAGCGCCAGAAGGTCGCGAGCGCAATGACGGCCTCGAGGCGCTCGCCGCTCCAGACCAGGCCGATCCTGAGACCGCGACGGTCCTGATGCGGTGTGGTGTGCCACCAGGCCGAGATCCAGTCGGGATGCTGGAAAACGAGGCCGCCGGCGCGTTGCCAGAGCGCTGCCCAGGCGGGCGCGATTTCTGCCAGTCGCGCTGGCGAGGTCGCAATTTCGATCCGGTGCGTTTGCGGCATCCGGAACACGGCGGGTCCGTTCATGGCTTCCCCCTTTGCGGCGATTGCTGTGGCTCGGGCTTGTCGGTGCGGAAATGTCTGGCGATCTGCCGCCACATCCGCTTCAGCGGCAGGACATAGAGGCCTGCGAGCGACTGGTAGTCGCGCACGTTGCGTTCGATCAAACCGAACTTGAAGTCCTCGTCGGGTCTCGGGACGCACAGAGTTCCGAAGAGCCGATCCCAGAACGAGAAGAGCAGCCCGAAGTTCTTGTCGTAGTGGCGCGGGTCGGTGCTGTGGTGCAACTGATGCCAGTGCGGGCACAGGATCAGATTGTTCAACGGCCCGAACGAGATCTTGAAATGCGTGTGCCTGACGAAATCCATCATCAGGATGTTGCGTATGATGTAGACGTTGACGCCGAAGACCGTCAGCTCGACGAGGTTCAGCGACACCAGCGACCAGATGCCGAAGCAGATGCCGGGAATCACACCGTCCCAGGCCCGGTTCATCAATTCGTCGAGCGGGTGGACGCGATCCTTGGTGATGCCAACCATCACCTCGGCCGAATGGTGGACCTTGTGCAGTTCCCAGAGCACCGGGTAGCGGTGCTGGGCGACGTGATAGAGATAGTACGAGATGTCGTAGGCAAGCAGCATGGTGATGGTGAAGATCGTCACCGTCACCGGCCCTGCCGGCCCTTCGATCAGGGGCGGCTGGATTGCCAGCAGCGTGGAGAGCAACCAGTTCGTCGCATAGCCGACGGCGCTGACGAAGACGACGCCGGCGGGCAGCATGAGGAATGGCATCAGCGCCTTCCGCGTCACCCAGAACAAAAGGTCGGCTTTCGCCGAAGGGTGCGTGATGACCTCATGCGGGACTGCGAACTCGAAGAACTCTTTCCAGCTCTTTTTCTCGACCGTGCGCCAGTAGGCGACCAGGGCGCTGACCAAAGCAGTCAGCAACAGAAGTCCGGTCGCCAGCAGGCCGGCGCCGGAAATCCGGTCAAGAACCTTGTAGACGATATCGCTGGCCATTTCCAAGGTTACCGCCTCTCCATCCGGGTTTTCCGGTCGTCGCGGTCATAACATTGAAGTCCTCAAGCAAATGCGATGAAAATTGGTTAAGAAATCATGAGGCTTTCTAGGTGTTTGGTATTTATCCGCAGGCGGCGAGGCCCCATGCTTCGGCGGTCATCCGTCTCAACGGGCGTAACGCATGGATATTCATAAGGATGGTCGGCGGGACGGAACGCCTCACCATCGTCGCGGTCCAAGATGCTGGGCGTGATGATGGGAACGGGAGACGAAATGCTTCCAGCCGGCGCTCTTGCCATCGTCGTCCGCTTTCGCCATGAAGGCCGATGAATTCCCCTCTGCCAGCCAGCGCACGCCAGCGGCTCGACGACCTCCTCGTCCAGCGCGGGCTGTTTGCCAGCCGCTCACGTGCCCGCGACGCGGTCGAGCGCGGCACGGTGACCGTCGACGGCGTCATTGCGCGCAAGCCCGGCCAGAGCGTTTTGCCGCAATCCCACGTTACCATCGATGATCCGGCGCAAGGCTATGTGTCGCGCGCGGCACTCAAGCTGATCGGTGGGCTCGATCATTTCGGCCTTGACCCTGCCGGCCGCGAAGCGCTCGACATCGGCGCCTCGACCGGCGGCTTCACCCAGGTGTTGCTCGAGCGCGGTGTGGCCCATGTCACCGCCGTCGATGTCGGTCATGGCCAGATGCATCCTGATATCGGCGGCGACCCGCGTGTGACGGTGATCGAAGGGCTGAACGCCCGCGACCTCGCCCTCGCCGATCTCAGCGGGCGTATTCCGGATTTCATCGTGTCCGACGTCAGCTTCATCTCGCTGAAACTGGCGCTGCCGCCGGCGCTTGGTCTGGCGAAGGCTGGCGCCAAGGCCATGTTTCTGGTCAAGCCGCAATTCGAGGCGGGCCGTGATGCGATCGGCAAGGGTGGTCTGTTGAAAGACCCCTACGACGCCTCCCGTGTCGCCGGCCTGCTGCAGGATTGGCTGGACTCCGTTCCCGGCTGGCGTTCGCTGGGGTTGCATTTGTCGCCGATCGAGGGCGGCGACGGCAATCGCGAATTCCTGCTCGGTGGGATCAAGGACCGATGAGCGCGCGCTTCAGCATCAGGAAACTTGGCGCTCAGGGCGACGGTATCGCCGAAACCGAGACAGGCGATCTGTTCATTCCCTTCACACTGCCCGGTGAAACGGTCACCGCCGCGCGCGAAAGGGAGCGCGCCATGCTGATGGCGGTGCTGGAAGCATCGCCGCTTCGCATCGATCCCGCCTGCCGCCATTTTACCGAATGCGGCGGTTGCGCGCTCCAGCATTTCGAAGCCGAAGCCTATCGCCAGTGGAAACGCGAAAAGGTGGCGCACGCCTTGAAGGGCAAGGGCATCGATTGCGAGATCGGCGAACTGGTCGCCTGCGCGCCGCAGACGCGCCGCCGTGTCGTGCTTGCCGCCCGCCGCACCGATACAGGCATGCTGCTCGGCTTCCATCGCCATCTGTCGCCAGAGATCATCGCCATATCGGAATGCCCGATCTCGCTGCCGGAGATCGTCGCTTCGCTCGATCGCTTGAGGGCGCTGGCCGAATTGGTCTGCGCCACCACCAAATCGTTCCGCATGACGGTCACCGTGACCGGTTCGGGGCTCGATGTCGCGGTTCACGAATCCGGCAAGCTCGGCGAGCACCAGCGCCGTATCGCGGCCAATTTCGTCATGGCGCAGGACTTTGCCAGGCTATCCATCGATGACGAAATCATCATCGAGCCGAGGAAGCCGGTCGTCATGTTCGGCAGCGTCGCTGTCGCCTTGCCCCCGGGCGCGTTCCTGCAGGCAACCGAGGCCGCCGAACAGGCGATGGCCGATATCGTCGGCGGGCATCTGAATCGTGCCAAGAAGGTGGCGGATCTTTTCGCCGGTTGCGGCAGTTTTGCTCTGCGCCTGGCCGCGAAGTCTGAAGTCCATGCGGTGGAGGGTGATGCGGCAGCCCTTTCGGCGCTCGACCGGGGATCACGCTTCGCCACTGGCCTGAAGCGGGTGACGGGCGAACGCCGCGACCTGTTCCGCCGGCCGCTGACGTTCAAGGAGTTGAATGCGTTCGACGGTCTGGTGTTCGATCCGCCACGCGCCGGCGCCGAGGACCAGTCGAAGCAGATCGCCCGCTCGGATGTTCCCTACGTTGCGGCGGTGTCCTGCAATCCGGTGACGCTCGCGCGGGATTTGCGCATCCTGCTCGACGGTGGCTACACCTTGAAAAGCGTCACCCCGATCGACCAGTTCCTGTGGTCGCCGCATGTCGAGGCAGTGGCGCTGCTGGAGAAGCCGAAGAAGAGGCGGTAGATCATTCGCTGGTTTGGCGACGCCGTGCTTCCGCGAGCACGCCCGTTTCCATTTCTCTCAATGTTTCCGACTTGCCTCTGTTGGGCAGCGACCCGAACACATCCTCGGGTCGCGTTGGGGAAAGACTGGAGCAGGCCGTGTGACCTGATCGTCGGTTGAACTGGAGGCAACGGATTTTTCTCCAGTGGCCATCGCATCAGACCCGCGTGCCGCCGACCGTCATCTGATTCATGCGCAGATGCGGCTGGCCGACGCCGACGGGCACGCCCTGTCCGGCCTTGCCGCACATGCCGATGCCGGTGTCGAGCTTCATGTCGTTGCCGATCATCGACACGCGGTGCATGGCGTCCGGGCCGTTGCCTATCAGCATCGCGCCCTTGATCGGCTGCGTCACCTTGCCGTTCTCGATCATGTAGGCCTCGGTGCAGCCGAACACGAATTTGCCCGAGGTGATGTCGACCTGGCCTCCACCGAAGGAGACGGCATAGATGCCGGTCTTGACCGAGGCGATGATTTCGTCCGGCTCCATGTCGCCTGATGTCATATAGGTGTTGGTCATGCGCGGCATCGGCTGGTGTGCGTAGCCTTCGCGGCGGCCGTTGCCGGTTGCCTTCATGCCCATCAGCCGGGCGTTCTGGCGATCCTGCATGTAGCCGACCAGCTTGCCGTCTTCGATCAGCACATTTCGGGCCGAAGGCGTGCCTTCGTCGTCGACGGTCAGCGAGCCGCGCCGCTCGGACATCGTGCCGTCGTCGACGACGGTCACCCCCTTGGCGGCGACCTGCTGGCCCAGCAGACCGGCGAAGGCCGAGGTCTTCTTGCGGTTAAAATCGCCTTCCAGCCCATGGCCGACGGCCTCGTGCAGCATGACGCCCGGCCAGCCGCTGGACAAGACGATGTCGAAAGTGCCGGCCGGGGCCGGTATGGCCTCGAGATTGACCAGAGCTTGCCTGAGCGCCTCCTTGGCGGCGTGCTTCCAGCTGTCCTCGACCAGGAATTCGCCAAACGCCTTGCGGCCGCCCATGCCGTAGGAGCCGCTCTCCTGGCGGTCACCATCGCCGACCACGACGGAGACGTTGATGCGGACCAGCGGGCGGATGTCGCGCACCATTTGGCCATCAGCGCGCACGATCTCGACATGCTGCCAGGATGCGGCGAGCGATGCCGAAACCTGCCGCACGCGCGGATCCTCGGCGCGCAGCCAAGCATCGATTTCCTGCAAGAGCTTTGCCTTGGCCTCGAAGGAAGGCGAGGGGATCGGGTTCTCTTCGCCATAGAGATGGCGGTTGGTGCGGGCGGGTGCCGCGGCAAGCGTGCCGGAATAGCCGCCCTTGACGGTCGAAACGGCATCGGCCGCGCGCAGCAGCGAGGCCTCGGACAGGTCACTGGAATGGGCATAGCCGCTGGCTTCGCCGGCAACCGCACGCAGACCAAACCCTTGGTCGGTGTTGAAGTTGGCGGTCTTCAGCCGGCCGTTGTCGAACATCAGCGCTTCGCTCTCGCTGTATTCGAGGAACAGCTCGCCGTCATCGGCGCCGTTGATGGTCTCAGCGACGATCTGCTTGATGCGATCGTCTGAAATGTCGAATTGGCCGATCAGGCTGTTCATGGCGCGTCCGTTCACAGGAGGAATGGGTCTTTGCCACGATGTAGGCGCGAAGGTGCACCGAGACAATCGTTCTGCCGCATTGTGAAGACAAAAGCGGTTTGCCAGCAGCCGGCCGATGTCACTTCTGGTTGATGAAGTCGGTGATGTCGCCGGGCTGTCAGGGGAGCGCGGCGAAGCCGTCGGCAAAACCCTTGAGGTCGACCGGGATGCCGATGCCTTCTTCCGGGGTCTGGAAGACGATGAAGGTGGCCGACGTGCCGGTCTTCAGCGTGTCGAGAAGCGGCTTTTCGAGAATGACCTCGGCATAGCAGCCGTCCTGGAAGCAGCGCACGAAATAGGCGCGGCCGATATCCTTGCCGTCGACATTGAGGCCGAGCCCGTTGGGCAAAAGCACGCCGAGCGGCGCCAGCACGCGCAGGATCTCCGCTTTGTTGTCAGCGGTGCGCAGCACGACGACCGACAGTCCCATCTCGGGACGGTCCTCGGCGACGACGTTCTGCATCATCACGCATTGTTCCGAGGTGGCGCCGGCCGGTGTGTCGCAGATGATCGACCATGCGCCATGCGTCGAGCGCACGGTGCCGCTCGGCTGCGCGGCGTTGGCCGTGCCGGACACGATCGCGGACAAGCCGATGCCAGACAGGGCGGCGAGAAAGATGACCTTCGCCCAGTTTCTCGAAAACCGAGAGTTTCTCGAAAGCCAGTAATTCATGACGGCTCCATTGCGAATCACGGCACTTTAAGCCGCGCCAAAGCCAAGTAAAGGACGAGACCGCACCAGGTCTGCCCCGAAAAAGCCAATAGGGCGCTTTTCCCTGCCAATTTCGCCCGAATTGCGACGTTCGGCACCTGCGGCCCGCGGGAATGCTGCTACGGGCTCACTGTAGGCGATTCGGTGCTGCCGCGGCTGCCGCCAAAGGCACATCCGGGCTTGCGCGCAAAAATGCCGCACGGTTTCGTCCGCTCCTTTCTTGCGGAGGGAAAAAGAGTATGGTTTGAACCAGCTTGAAACTGTCGGGATTCCCGTCCCGGCATTGTTCGTTATTCTCGTGGGTACCGCAGCGAGGAACTGGGAGACGATGAGGGCGATGAGAAATTTCCTGGCAAACGCCAAGGTTCCAGCAAGTGCCAAGTTTCTAAGTGCTTGTGCCGCTATCACGTTTTTCGCCGGCGCATCCGCCCATGCCGACCAGCCCAAGAACTGGGAGACAACCTTCCAGGCGCCGGCGACCGACATGATGCGGCAGATCGAGTGGTTCGGGAACTACACCATGTGGTTCATCGTCCCGATCACCATCCTGGTGCTGCTTCTGCTCGCCTATTGCATCGTCAGATTTCGTGCGAGCGCGAACCCGGTTCCGTCCAAGACCAGCCACAACACGCTGATCGAGGTGATCTGGACTGTCGGTCCGGTCGTCATCCTGCTTTGCCTGGCTATTCCCTCGTTCCAGTTGCTGACCGCGCAATATACGCCGCCGGAAGAAGCAAAGCTGACCGTCAAGGCGACCGGCAACCAGTGGAACTGGGACTACGAGTACCAGACCGAAAACACGCTCTCCTTCAACTCCGCGATCCTCCAGGACGGTGATCGGGCCGGCGCCGGCAAGGAGGACCGCAAGGTCTATCCGCGCCTGCTGGCCGTCGACAACGAACTGGTGGTGCCGGTCAACACCATGACCCGCGTGCTCGTCACCGCGACCGACGTGATCCACTCCTTTGCCATGCCGTCGTTCGGTATCAAGATCGATGCCATTCCGGGCCGCACCAACGAGACCTGGTTCAAGGCGGAGAAGGAAGGTATTTTTTACGGCCAGTGCTCGCAGCTCTGCGGCAAGGATCATGCCTTCATGCCGATCGCCATCCGCGTCGTCTCCGATGCGCAGTTCAAGACCTGGCTGGCGGCAGCCAAGACCGATCTGCCCGGCGCCAACAAGACGCTGATGGCCGAGGTCAATGGCCAGAACAAGGTAGCGGCCGCCGGCAACTGATGCCGCGGTTAGCAAGATTTAGGGAACGGAGCGGAATATGGCAGACGCTGCAGCTCACGACGGGCACGACCACAAGCCTTATCACGGCTGGGTGCGCTGGGTTTATTCGACCAACCACAAGGACATCGGCACGCTCTACCTGATCTTCGCGATCATGGCCGGCATCATCGGCGGTGCCTTGTCGGTCGCCATCCGCATGGAGCTGCAGGAGCCCGGCATCCAGATCTTCAGCGGTCTGGCGCAGATGGTCTACGGCATGAACGGTGACGCCGCGATCGACGGCGGCAAGAGCATGTACAATGCCTTCGCCACCGCGCACGCCCTGATCATGATCTTCTTCATGGTCATGCCGGCGCTGATCGGCGGTTTTGCCAACTGGATGGTGCCGATCATGATCGGTGCGCCCGACATGGCGTTCCCGCGCATGAACAACATCTCCTTCTGGCTGCTGCCGCCGGCCTTCATCCTGCTGCTCACCTCGATGTTCGTGCCGAGCGCGCCGGGCGCCTTCGGCGTCGGTGGCGGCTGGACGCTCTATCCGCCGCTGTCGACCTCGGGCCAGCCCGGGCCGGCCATGGATCTGGCGATCCTGTCGATCCACATTGCCGGTGCGTCGTCGATCCTCGGCGCCATCAACTTCATCACCACCATCTTCAACATGCGCGCGCCTGGCATGACGCTGCACAAGATGCCGCTGTTTGCCTGGTCGGTGCTGATCACCGCCTTCCTGCTCCTGCTGTCGTTGCCGGTTCTGGCCGGCGGCATCACCATGCTGCTCACCGACCGCAATTTCGGCACCACCTTCTTTGCGCCGGATGGCGGCGGCGACCCGATCCTGTTCCAGCACCTGTTCTGGTTCTTCGGTCACCCTGAAGTGTACATCCTGATCCTGCCGGGCTTCGGCATCATCAGCCACGTCATCTCGACCTTCTCGAGGAAGCCGGTGTTCGGCTATCTCGGCATGGCCTATGCCATGGTGGCGATCGGCGCCGTCGGCTTCATCGTGTGGGCGCACCACATGTACACGACCGGCCTGTCGCTCGACACGCAGCGCTATTTCGTCTTCGCCACCATGGTCATCGCGGTGCCGACAGGCGTGAAGATCTTCTCCTGGATCGCCACGATGTGGGGCGGGTCGATTTCGTTCAAGACGCCGATGCTGTGGGCGCTGGGCTTCATCTTCCTGTTCACCATCGGCGGCGTCACCGGCGTCCAGCTGGCCAATGCCGGTCTCGACCGCTCGCTGCATGACACCTATTTCGTCATTGCCCACTTCCACTACGTGCTGTCACTGGGCGCGGTGTTCGCCATCTTCGCCGGCTGGTACTACTGGTTCCCGAAGATGACCGGCTACATGTATTCGCCCGTCATCGCCAACACCCATTTCTGGGTCACCTTCGTCGGCGTGAACCTGATCTTCTTCCCGCAGCACTTCCTCGGTCTCGCCGGCATGCCGCGCCGCACCATCGACTACCCCGATGCGTTTGCCGGCTGGAATTATGTGTCGTCCATCGGCTCCTATATCTCGGCCATCGGCGTCCTGATCTTCCTCTATGGCGTGTTCGAGGCCTTCCAGAAGAAGCGGATCGCCGGCGCCAACCCATGGGGCGAGGGCGCAACGACGCTCGAATGGCAGCTGCCTTCGCCGCCGCCCTTCCACCAGTGGGAACAGCTGCCGAAAATCAAGTAAGGCGGCTGCCCGCTCGAATACGAAACCGCCGGTCCGCCGGCGGTTTTGGCCAACGGATGATGGACTTAAGTACGCATGGCCCTTGTCGACGACCCATTGATTGACGAAGCGGGCTTTCGCATGTCGGAAGCGACGGCGGGCGATTTCTTCGCGCTGCTGAAGCCGCGCGTCATGTCGCTTGTGGTGTTCACCGCCTTTGTCGGCCTTGTCGCCGCACCCGTGACCATCAACCCTCTGCTGGCGGTGATCGCCATCCTGGCTATTGCAATAGGTGCTGGTGCCTCCGGCGCGCTCAACATGTGGTACGATGCCGACATCGATGCGGTGATGACCAGGACCGCCACCCGCCCGGTCCCGGCCGGTCGCATCCAGCCGCACGAAGCGCTGACCTTCGGGCTGGTGCTGTCGGTGCTGTCGGTGATGACGCTCGGCGTGCTGGTTAACTGGCTGGCGGCGACGCTGCTGGCCTTCACCATCTTTTTCTACGCCGTCGTCTACACGATGTGGCTGAAGCGCTGGACGCCGCAGAACATCGTCATCGGCGGGGCCGCCGGTGCCATTCCGCCTGTGATCGGCTGGGCCGCGGTGACCGGGACAGTCAGCCTCGAAAGCATTGTCCTGTTCCTGATCATCTTCCTGTGGACGCCGCCGCATTTCTGGGCGCTGGCGCTGTTCAAGTCCGAGGACTATGCCAAGGCCGGCATTCCGATGATGCCCAACGTCGCCGGCCACGCTTCGACCCGCCGCCAGATCTTCGCCTATGCGCTGGTGCTGGCCCCGGTCGGCGTGCTGCCGTGGCTGCTTGGCTACACCACGCCGTTCTATGGCGTGGCCGCCCTGCTTCTGGGAGTCGGTTTTGTCTGGTACGCGTGGAAAGTGCTTGGCATGGCCGACGATGACCGCGTCATGAAACCGGCCAAGGCCCTGTTCGCCTATTCGCTGCTTTATCTCTTCGCCATCTTCGCTGCCTATCTGGCCGACAGCGTTGTCGAACGCGCGCTTGCCATGGGTGGAGCATGACCATGATCGAGGAAAAGCTCGAGACCGTCACGTTGACCGAGCGTCAGAAGAAGGCGCAGCGCAGCCGTTCTATCGCCATCGGTGTGGCGCTGGCGCTGCTGGTGGTCATTTTCTACATCGCGACGATCGTGAAGTTCGGCCACAATCTGGGCACGATGTGATGAGCGTCGAGACCTCAAAAAAAGCGGCTGGCAAGAACGGCAACGTCATCGTCGCGGCTGTCTGCCTCGCCTTTTTCACCGGCATGATCGGCATGGCCTATGCCGCGGTGCCGCTTTACAAAATGTTTTGCCAGGCCACCGGCTATGGCGGCACGACGCAACGTGCCGAGAAGCAGTATGCCGGCCGCGTGCTCGACCGCGAGATCACTGTCCGCTTCGATGCCAACATCGCTGGCGTGCCGTGGGAGTTCCAGCCGGTCCAGCGCTCGATGACGATGAAGATCGGCGAGACCGTGCAGGCGCACTATCAGGCGACCAACAAGTTCGATCGTCCCGTGACCGGCCGCGCCACCTTCAACGTGCAGCCTGAACTGGCAGGTCCCTATTTCAACAAGGTCGAGTGCTTCTGCTTCACCGACACGACGCTGAAGCCCGGGGAGACGCTGGACATGCCGGTGCTGTTCTACGTGGACCCCGACATCGTCAATGTGCCGGAGCTCAAGGACGTGAAGACGATCACGCTGTCCTACACGATGTTCCCGGTCGAGAAGACCAAGCCGGTCGCCTCCTCGGAGCCGGCCGAGGGCAATAGCAAGACAATTTCGAATACCGAAGCAAATCTCGGGGGTTGATATGGCAGACGCGCACGCAAAACCACAGCATGATTATCATCTCGTCGACCCGAGCCCGTGGCCTTTCCTGGGATCGGTAGGCGCACTTGTCACCGCCTTTGGCGGCGTCTGCCTGATGGAGTACCTGAAGGGCGGCTCGTTCCCGATCTTCGGCTTCAACATCGCCAATCCATGGCTGTTCTTCATCGGCCTCGTGATCATCCTCTACACCATGTTCGCCTGGTGGTCGGACACCATCAAGGAAGCGCATGAGGGCCATCACACGCGTGTCGTGTCGCTGCATCTGCGCTACGGCATGATCATGTTCATCGCCTCTGAGGTGATGTTCTTCGTTGCCTGGTTCTGGGCCTATTTCGATGCCAGCCTGTTTCCGAGCGAAGCCCAGCAATATGCCCGCACCGCGTTTACCGGCGGTGTCTGGCCGCCGAAGGGCATGGAAGTTCTCGATCCTTTCCATTTGCCGCTCTACAACACCGTCATCCTGCTGCTGTCCGGCACCACGGTGACCTGGGCGCACCATTCGCTCATCCATGGCGATCGCAAAGGCCTGATCAACGGCCTGCTGCTGACTGTTGGCCTCGGCATGCTGTTCACCATGGTGCAGGCCTACGAGTACATGCATGCTCCGTTCGCCTTCAAGGATTCCATCTATGGCGCCACCTTTTTCATGGCGACCGGCTTCCACGGTTTCCACGTCATCATCGGCACCATCTTCCTGTTGGTCTGCCTGATCCGGGCGATGAAGGGTGATTTCACCCCCAAGCAGCATTTCGGCTTCGAGGCGGCCGCCTGGTACTGGCACTTCGTCGACGTGGTCTGGCTTTTCCTGTTCGCCTCGATCTACGTCTGGGGATCAGTCGGCGCGGTGATCGAGGGCCACTGATCCTGGCCTGAGGAATTTCCATTTCGAGAAGGCGGCCGCGGCAACGTGGCCGCCTTCCTTTTTTTGGCGCAATGATCGCTGATCGATAGCCGATGCGGCTGACAATTTTCCGGGCCATTTGCGCATTGATGATCGCGGCACTCCCGGCCTTTGCCGGCGAGAAGGTGGATCTGGTGCGTGTCCACAAAGCCGAACGACGGCTGGAACTGATCGGCGACGCCAAGATCCTGCGCAGCTACGGCATCGCACTCGGTGGCGATCCTGTCGGGCACAAGCACCAGGAGGGCGATCAACGCACGCCCGAGGGGAACTATGTCCTCGACTGGCGGAACCCGAACAGCATCGCGCACAGGTCGATCCATATTTCCTACCCCAATGCCGACGATGAGGCCGCCGCCAAGGCGCGCAATGTCGACGCGGGCGGCATGATCATGATCCACGGCCAGCCAAACGGTTATGGCTGGTGGGGCTGGCTGCTTCAATTGGTCGACTGGACCGACGGCTGCATTGCGGTTACGGACTCCGATATGGACGAAATCTGGGCGATGGTGGCCGATGGCACACCGATCGAGATCGAGCGGTAGGCAATGAGCGGCGACTCTTCCAAGAGTGAAGATAGGGCGATCTGGCCGCCGATCGATCCAATCTCGGCCGGCCTGCATGGCCGCTGCCCGCGTTGCGGCGAGGGGCGGTTGTTCTCCGGCTTCCTCACCGTCGGCAAGCGATGCGTCAATTGCGGCCTCGATTATTCCTACGCTGATGCCGGCGACGGGCCGGCGGTGTTCGTGATCCTGATCATCGGCTTTATCATCGTCGGCCTGGCGCTCTGGGTAGAAGTCACGCTCAGCCCGCCGCTCTGGCTGCATCTGCTGGTCTGGATTCCGCTAGCTGTTGTGCTGTGCTTGACGGCGCTGCGGCTGATCAAGGGCGTGCTGCTGACGCTGCAATACCGCAACAAGGCGGCCGAGGGCCGGCTGGATCGCGGCGAATGAGCGAGGCTTCCGTTAAAACTGACGGTCGTTCGCGGCCGCGATCGGCATTGCTGCTCGGCCTTGGCCTTATGCTGTTCCTGATCCTGCTGGTGCTCGGCACCTGGCAAGTGCAGCGCCTGTATTGGAAGGAAGGCCTTCTGCAGACCATCGACCAGCGTACCCATTCGGCGCCCTTGCCGTTGGTTGCGGTCGAGAAAGAGTTCGCCGCCACCGGGGATGTCGATTATACGCCGGTTACCGTCACCGGCACGTTCCTGCATCAAGGCGAACGCCATTTCTACGCAACCTGGGAAGGTGACGCCGGCTTCAATGTCTACACGCCGCTGGCGCTCGACGACGGCCGCTTCGTCCTGATCAATCGCGGCTTCGTGCCTTACGATCTGAAGGACGCCGCCAAGCGCGCCAAGGGACAGGTGACTGGCAGAGTGACCGTGACCGGGCTGGCCCGCAACCCGCTGCCGGCGAAGCCGTCGATGATGCTGCCCGACAACGACGTGGCGAAGAACATCTTCTACTGGAAGGACCGCGACGTGATGGCTGCGAGCGCCGGTCTGCCGGCGGGCGCCGCGCTGGTGCCGATTTTCATCGACGCAGACAAGACGCCAAACCCAGGCGGCTTGCCGGTTGGCGGAGTCACCATCATCGACCTCCCGAACAGCCATCTGCAATATGCGATGACTTGGTACGGGCTTGCCGCGGCGCTCGCAGCCGTGCTCATCCTGCGGCTTCGCCGTCCCGCGAAAGACGAATGAACGCGGCTGATGCCCTTGACAGGGCAGGGGTGCGCACCTCATTTCGGCTTTGATCAACCGGCCCGAATTTAATGCTTCAGACAACCACCAAACCACCTCTGACGATCCGGCTCTGCCAGCCGCGCGGTTTCTGCGCCGGTGTCGACCGTGCCATCCAGATCGTCGTGCTGGCGCTGAAGAAATATGGCGCGCCGGTCTATGTCCGCCATGAGATCGTGCACAACCGCTACGTCGTCGAGGGGCTGCAAAGCCTTGGCGCCGTCTTCATCGAGGAACTCTCCGAGATACCGGCCGAACATCGGCAGTCGCCCGTCGTGTTCTCGGCGCATGGCGTGCCGAAATCGGTGCCGGCGGATGCGAAGGCGCGCAATCTCTTCTATCTCGATGCCACCTGCCCGCTGGTGTCGAAGGTCCACAAGCAAGCGATGCGCCATCAGCGGCTCGGCCGTCATGTGCTGTTGATTGGTCACGCCGGACATCCCGAGGTGATCGGCACCATGGGCCAGCTGCCGGACGGAGCGGTGACGCTGATCGAAACCGAAGCCGATGCCGCAAAGCTCTCGCCCGCCGATCCGCAGGCGCTCGGCTTCGTTACCCAGACCACATTGTCGGTCGAGGACACCGCCGGCATCATCCGCGCCTTGCAGGATCGCTTTCCGGCGCTGCAGGCACCGGCGGCGGAATCGATCTGCTATGCCACCACCAACCGCCAGGAAGCCGTCAAGGACACCGCGCCGGGCGCCGATCTCTATCTGATCGTCGGCGCGCCGAATTCCTCCAATTCGCGACGACTTGTCGAAGTCGCGGAGCGTGCAGGCGCCACCATGTCGCTTCTCGTGCAGCGCGCCGCCGAGATTCCGTGGAATGACATCGGCAACATCTCGACGCTCGGCCTGTCGGCCGGCGCGTCGGCGCCCGAAATCATTGTCGACGAGATCATCGACGCGTTCCGGCAGCGCTTCGATGTCACGATCGATCTGGCCATCACGGCCACGGAAACGGAGGATTTTCCGGTCATGCGGGTATTGCGCGATGTCGAACTGACGCGGGCCGACATGGCCTTCGTCAATGGAGCCGCGTAAGCCACATGGCGGTCTACACCGACGTTGCGGAAGGCGAACTCGGCGCGTTGCTGAAAAACTATCCGGTCGGCGATCTCCTGTCCTACAAGGGCATCGCCGAAGGTACCGAGAACTCGAACTTTCTGCTGCACACCTCCAGCGGCTCCTACATCCTGACGCTCTACGAGAAGCGCGTCGAGAAGGCGGATTTGCCGTTTTTCCTAGGGCTAATGGGCCATCTCGCCAACAAGGGCGTGTCCTGCCCGCTGCCGGTGACCGCGCATGACGGCAGCGTCATCGGCACGCTCGCCGGCCGGCCGGCGGTCATCATCACCTTCCTGGAAGGGCTTTCGTTGCGGCGGCCCACAGCAACGCATTGTGCCGAGGTCGGCAAGGCGCTGGCGCAATTGCATCTGGCCGGCGCCGATTTTTCGATGACGCGTCCGAATGCCCTCGCCATCGACGGCTGGCGCAAGCTCTGGAACGCGGCCCGCGCCCGCGCCGACGAGGTCGAGCCGGGCCTAGCCGCCGAGGTCGATGCCGACTTCGCCGATTTCGAGCGCAACTGGCCCAAAGACCTGCCGCAAGGCATCATCCATGCCGATCTTTTCCCCGACAACGTTTTCTTCCTCGGCGAAAAACTGTCCGGCCTGATCGATTTCTATTTCGCCTGCGACGACCTCTACGCCTACGATGTCGCCACCTGTCTCAACGCCTGGTGCTTCGAGAAGGATTTTTCCTTCAATCTCACAAAGGGCAAGGCGCTGCTCGCCGGCTACCAGAGCCTCCGGCTTCTGTGCGACCAGGAAAAGGCTGCGCTGCCGATGCTGGCGCGCGGTTCGGCGTTGCGCTTCATGCTGACCCGGCTGTACGACTGGTTGACCGTTCCCGATGGCGGGCTGGTGATGAAACGCGATCCGACCGAATACATCAGAAGGATGCGGTTCCACCGGGCGATCAAATCGTCTTCGGAATATGGATTGGCCTGATATGGGTATCATGAGCAAACAGGTTGAGATCTTCACGGACGGCGCCTGTTCGGGCAATCCCGGCCCCGGCGGCTGGGGCGCGATCCTGCGCTTCAACGGCACCACCAAGGAGCTTTCCGGCGGCGAAGCCGAGACGACCAACAACCGCATGGAACTGTTGGCCGCCATTTCGGCGCTGAACGCGCTGAAGGAACCGTGCACGGTCGACCTTCACACCGACAGCAAGTACGTCATGGACGGTATTTCAAAGTGGATCCACGGCTGGAAGAAGAACGGCTGGAAGACCGCCGACAAGAAGCCTGTGAAGAACGGTGAACTCTGGCAGGCGCTCGACGAGGCCAACAAGCGCCACAAGGTCACCTGGAACTGGGTCAAGGGCCATGACGGCCATGTCGAGAACGAGCGCGCCGACGAACTCGCGCGCGAAGGCATGGCGCCGTTCAAGAAAGGCCCGTTGAGGCCTGCAGCAGCGCCAAAGCCTGCCGCGCCGGCCAAACAACCGGCAGTCGCGAAAGTGCGGCGCTCGACCCAGAGCTATTGAATTTCCGGAGCGGCGCGGTTAGGCGCGCATCGCGTTATCAACGGTTGACGGCCGACGACAGGCTGCCTTGACCAGCGTCCAGCGGACGTAAGGTGCGTCGCAGTTGCTCCAGAATACGGAGTGGGAGTAATATTTCCTACCATAGAGCAAAATGCGATAAGGAAACGGCGTGGCAAACGTAGAAAAAATGAGCGTGGCCGTGACCCCGCAACAAGCAGCTGTGATGCGTGAGGCTGTCGAGGCGGGCGAGTATGCCACCGCAAGCGAGATTGTGCGTGAAGCGGTGCGGGATTGGCTGGCCAAGCGTGAACTTCGGCATGACGATATCCGCCGGCTAAGGCACCTGTGGGATGAAGGCAAGGCAAGTGGGAGGCCGGAGCCTGTGGATTTCGACGCGTTGCGAAAGGAAGCTCGGCGAAGGCTGGCGGAAGCCTCGCGGAATGACCGTTAGGCTGGTCTGGTCACCCGCGGCCAAGGCGGACCTCATCGACGTCTACGTGATGATAGGCAGCGAAAACATACGAGCGGCCGATCGCTATTATGATCAACTAGAAGCGCGGGCCTTGTAGCTGGCAGACCATCCGCGCATGGGTGTTAGGCGACCCGATATCAGGTCTTCCGTACGGATGCTGGTGGAGGCGCCGTTTGTACTGCTCTACGAAACGATTCCGGACACGGACGATGGCCCTGTTGAGTGGGTTGAAATCGTCCGTGTGGTGGACGGTTGGCGGAATCTGAACCGTTTATTCTAGCAAACTGTTTAGCGGATCAGCAGCGCCGTGCCCCAAAGCCCAAGCGCGAACACCGTGTGCGACACCAGGTTCAGCGCACGGATCTGCATCGGGTTGGGCCGCTTCGAGGCGGCCCAACCGGCGCCCATGCCGGGTGCCAGCAGGAACCAGCCGGCGCCGACGGTGACGATGCCGAGGATGAAGGCCGGCAGGAATGTCGGCGCGGCAAGCCAGCCCGCTCCGGCCAGCACCACCAGGATGATGCCGTAGACGATGCCGACAAAATAGTGAAAGGCCCAACCCAGCGCCTTTTCATGCGCGTAGGGCGCTGCACCGCCGATATCATCGTGAAAGACCTTGTCGCGGAGATGCCAGACCCAGCGCCCGACCGGTCCCCAGTTCGGCCGTGGCTGACCGAACGCCTTGTGCAGGAAAATGGCCCAGAGATCCATCGCCACCGTAGCGCCGATGCCGATCGCGATAGCACGCCAGAACATGTCAAACATCGAGGTCCCCCCAAAGGCAATCCCTGGAATACAAGGGCGATCGTCGGGCGGCGGCACCGTTGCGGTCCAGCCCGACGTTGTCGCTGAAGTTCAGAGCTGCCCCAGAATATGAGCCGCACCGGACTCGTCGACACCGGGCTTGGTCTCGACATTGAGCGCGGTGACCTTGCCGTCGTCGATGATCATTGAGAAGCGCCTCGAGCGCAGGCCCATATCGTTGCTGATGTAATCGAGGCCCACCGCCTTGGCGAAATCGCCACTGCCGTCGGCGAGGAACAGGATCTTGCCCTCGCCGCCGGTGAAGTGCGCCCAGGCGCCCATGACATGGACGTCATTGACCGAAACGACGGCGATGGTGTCGACGCCGCGCGCCAGGATGGCATCGTGGTTCTCGAGATAACCCGGCAAATGGTTGTTGCTGCAAGTCGGCGTGAAGGCGCCGGGAACCCCAAACAGCACGACCTTCTTGCCGGAGAAAATCTCGGCTCCGGTGATCGGCTTGGCGCCATCGGCGGTCATCGTCTTGAAGGTCACGTCAGGCAGCTTGTCGCCAACGGAAATGGTCATGGATTCCTCGCTTGGGAAAATGGGAAGGACGTGTCTTTGCGTAGCGAACTCAACGGCTTCCTGCAATCGTTGGGACAGGCTGGATCAAGGGAAAGGCAGAACCCCTTCGACCGCGCCCGCCGCACTCGTCAGCGTATAGTGAAGCCCGCCATCGGTCGGCGTGGTCGAGGGGCGATCGAGGATCGGCACGGTGAAAATCAGCTTGCCGTCCTTTTCGCTGCGGGCCGGGGTGCCGAACATGTAGTCCCGCTCGCCGGCAACGAAGAAATCCGCCGCCGCCGGATCGCCGGGAAAGCTCGCCTCGACAATCAGCGTCTCGTGGTCGCCCGGCAGCACATTGATGCCGAAATCGGACCTCGCGGGCGCAGGCAGTGCCGTGAAGCTCGCCTTCACCAGCGCCGCGTCCTCGGCATTGTCCGGATCGGAGGCGGGATCGACTGTCAGCCGCGTCTGCACCGGAATGCAGATCGTTTCGCAGATGCCGAGAAAGATGTCGGCATCGATCACCGCCGGCTGGTTCGGTGTCGCCAGCGTGAATGTCACCGGCAGCGAAACCGGATAGTTATAGCCAGCCCATTTGCCATAGCCGTCGTCATGGCGCTGGGGGGCAGGAAACGACAGAGCGGCGTCGGCGATGTTGGTGCTGGCTGAAATGTCGAGCTGCGGCGGCACGCCCGCGTCGCCCGGATCGCGCCAGTAGGTCTTCCAGCCGGGCTTGAGCGCGATGTCGAGAACGCCTTGGATGCGGCCGGCATCATCGGCTTTGCCTGATGTCACCAGGCGGACCTTGCCGCCCTCGCTGTTGTACCACGCCGATGAGGAGGCGGCGGCGGGAAGAGCGGTCGCCGATCCGATGGCGGCGCCGAGCAGCAGGATTTTCAAGCTTCGCATGGCGGTGATTTGATCGTCCGTTCGTGGCCGCGCAATGATTTCATGGCCTTGCCGGTATCATATTTGCGTGACTTCGAGGGAGAAGAATGTTCGAGCCGCCGCAATAGGCTTTGGTCGAATCCAGCACGGCGCATCTTTTCGGCGCTTTGGAAACGCGTTACGCTCCCTTCATGGACTTGTTGCGCCACAAGAAGACGGTCGCCAGTCGCGGCTTTCTCGACGATCAGTTCCTGATTGCCATGCCCGGCATGAAGGACGACCGTTTCACGCGCTCGGTCATCTATGTCTGCGCACATTCCGATGAAGGCGCCATGGGCCTGATCATCAACCAGACGCAGCAGATGCTGTTTCCGGACCTGCTCGTGCAACTGGGCATCATGAACGAGCAGGAGGCAATCCGCTTGCCGGCTCAGGCCCGCGATTTCGTCGTGCGCAATGGCGGCCCCGTGGACCGCAGCCGGGGCTTTGTCCTGCATTCCGGCGACTATCGGGTGGAATCGTCGCTGACCGTTTCCGACGACATCTGCCTGACCGCGACCGTCGACATATTGCGCGCAATATCGTCCGGCCGCGGGCCTCGTCATGCGCTGATGGCGCTCGGCTATTCCGGCTGGGGCGCCGGCCAATTGGAGACCGAGATTGCCGAAAATGGCTGGCTGACCTGCCCGGCCAATGCCGAGCTTCTGTTCGACACCGATATCGAGCGCAAATACGACCGGATCCTCGCCTCGATTGGTATCGACCTTGCGCATCTCAGCCTCGCTGCCGGGCACGCCTGATCCGCTTACGCTTGCGTCAGCGGATACTGCTCCTTTAGCGTCTTCAGCACCTGGTCGCCCGGCATCGGGGCGCCGAACATGAAGCTCTGGACATATTCGCAGCCCATCTGGCGCAGTTCCAGCGCGTCGCTCTCGTCCGAAATGCCCTCGGCGACGACGGACAGGCCGAGTTCATGCGCCATGTTGACCATCGATTTCAGCAGCACCGCGCGCTTGGGCGTGTTGTCGTCAACGAAGCTCTTGTCGATCTTGATGGTGTCGAAGGGAAAACGCGTCAGATAGGCCAATGAGGAATAGCCGGTGCCGAAATCGTCCAGCGACAGGCCGATGCCGAGCTGCTTCAGCTTGGTCAGCACATGGGCGGTCTGCTCGGGATTGTCCATCACAAGCGATTCGGTGAGCTCCAGCCGGAAGCAGCGCGGCTTCAGATTGGCCCGAGCGATGACCGAGCGGACGTCGCTGACCAGGTCGCGGCGGATCAGCTGGCGGCTGGACAAATTGACCGAGACCGACAGCGGCGCGTCGCCGATCTGCTTTTGCCAGCTGGCGAGGTCTTCCGCCGCCTGCTGCATGGCAAACAGGCCGAGCTGCACGATCAGCCCACAGCTTTCGGCGACCGGGATGAAATCCGCCGGCGGGATCATGCCGCGGCGCGGGTGGTCCCAGCGCAGCAGCGCTTCGAAGCCGGCGACGCTGCCATCCTCAAGCCGCACGATCGGCTGGTAGGCAAGCGTGAATTCGCGTCGCTCGATGGCGCGGCGCAGGTCGGATTCGAACTGCAGCCTGTCGGTCCCTACAGTGCGGAAAGCCGGACGGAACGGCTCGATCCTGTCGCCGCCGAAGCGCTTGGCCTGGTGCATGGCAAGCTCGGCATCCTTGACCATGTCCTCGGCCGACATCTGCGGCGAATTCCAGGTGATCAGCCCGATCGACGCGGTCAGCACGATCTCGCGCTTGGCAAAGGTGATCGGATTGTTGATGGCATGCTTGATGGCATCCGCCACGGCGGCGATGCGGGCCGGGTCCTGTTCGGACAATAGCATCAGCGCGAACTGATCGCCGGCAAAGCGCGACAGCGAATCCTTCGGCTTGAGCAGCCGGTGCAGCCGGCGTGCGATGGTCAGCAAAATGGTGTCGCCGGCCGAGATGCCGAGCCCGTCATTGACCTGCTTGAAACGGTCGATGTCGATGACGAAGACGGTTGGCCGCACCTTTTCTTCGGTGCGCGCGATCGAGATAATCGCTTCCAGCCGATTCATCAAAAGTTCGCGGTTCGGCAGACCGGTCAGATTGTCGTGAACGGCATCGTGCAGCAGCCTTTCCTCGGACTTTTTCTGCTCGGTCACGTCGACCATGGTACCGACGCAGCGGATAACCTCGCCGTCGGATCCGATGACAGGGCGCGCGCGCAGCGAAAACCAGTGATAGTGGCCGTCGGCGCCGCGCAGGCGGAAATTCTGCGATACCCGGCCGCGACGGTGTTCGAGCACGACGTCGAGCGTGGTGCGGAACGTGTCGCGGTCGTCGGCATGCAGCACCGGGAGCCAGTTGCGGGCCGCGCCGCCAAGGCTGTTCGGCGCCAGCCCGAGCTGGATGCTGACGTCGGGCTTGGTGACGACGCGGTCGCGCAGCACGTCCCAATCCCATACCGTGTCGCCCGACCCGGCCACCGCCAGCGCCTGCCGCTCGAGGTCGGAGAACAGGCCCTGATGCAGCGCGCCGCCGGCAAAAGCATGCTGCATGACGGTGAAGCCGATCAGAAGGATGATCAGGATCAGCCCGCCGCCGAGCGCCGGCTGGGCAATGTCGTTGTCGAGCATGCCGGTGATCGCCATCCACGATCCGCATAGCCACAACAGCACCATGACCCAACTGGGCACCAGCATGATGGCACGGTCGTAGCCGCGTATGCCGAGGAAGATGATCAGGCCGAGCCCGGTCAGTGCGGTGGCGGCGAAGGACAGCCTGGCAATGCCGGCGGCGACCGCCGGATCGACGATGGCGACGCCGGCGATCAGCACCAGTCCGAGGATCCAGACCAGCGCGCCATAACTGAAATGGCCGTGCCATCGGTTGAGGTTGAGATAGGCGAACAGGAACACCACGAAGGTTCCCGCCAGCGCCACCTCCGTTCCCGCTCGCCACATCTGCTCGTTGCCGGGCGATATCTCGATGATCTTGTTGAGGAAGCCGAAATCGACGCAGATATAAGCCAGCACCGCCCAGGCAAGTGCCGCGGTTGCCGGGAACATCGAGGTTCCCTTGACCACGAAAAGGATGGTCAGGAACAGCGCCAGCAGGCCTGCAATGCCGATGACGATGCCGCGAAACAGCGTGTAGGAATTGACCGAGTCCTTGTAGGATTCCGGATCCCACAGGTAGACCTGCGGCAGCTTCGGCGAGGCCAGTTCTGCGATGAAGGTAATCACCGTGCCGGGGTTCAGCGTCACCCGGAAAACGTCGGCGTCGGGGCTGGTCTGGCGATCGAGCGCGAAGCCTTCGCTGGGCGTGATGGCGGCGATGCGGGTCGAGCCGAGATCCGGCCAGAAGATGCCGGAATTCACCAGGCGGAAATGCGGTGCGACGATCAGCCGGTCGAGTTGCTGGTCGGTGGTGTTGGCGAGCGCGAAAACAGCCCAGTCGCCGGTGGAACGGGCATCATTGGCCTCGACCTCGATGCGCCGCACGATACCGTCCGGACCCGGCGCGGTCGACACCTGGAAATTCTCGCCCTGGTTCCGGTAGATCTCGACGGCGCCGGAAAGGTCGAGCGCGACGTCGTCCCGGGCAATCTTGATCGGTTCGACGGCGAAGGCCGACGATGCCGCGCACAGCGTCAGGAGTGTCGCGAGGACAAAGGCGAACAGCGGCCCGTTGCGCAGGAGTTTCGTCAAAAATCAGTCCTTCGTTCCAACGCCCGGCGGATCGTCCGCAATCCGGGCGTAGAGGTAGTGGTCCTGCCAGATGCCGTTGATCCTGAGATAGGATCGCAGCAGTCCTTCACGCCGAAATCCGGCTTTTTCAAGCACGCGGATCGACCTGATGTTGTCGGGAATACAGGCCGCTTCAATCCGGTGCAACCTCAGCGTATCGAAGGCGAAGCGGGTCACCACCTTGACCGCGTCGGTCATCAGGCCGCGGCCGCCGAAGCGCTCGCCGATCCAGTAGCCGACATGGCCGCTTTGCGAGACGCCATGGCGTATGTTGCCGAGCGTGATGCCGCCAGCAAGCTTGCCGCTGCTCCTCTCGAAAATGAAGAAGGCGATCGCGGTTCCTTGCGCATAATCTTCGCGGTAGCGGCTAATGCGCAGCCGCCATGCGTTGCGGTCGAGTTCATCGGGAGTCCAGCGAGGCTCCCAGGGTTCGAGGAAGGCGCGGCTTTCGCCGCGCACCGCCGCCCACTCGCGGAAGTCGTTGGTGAACGGCACGCGCAGCGTGACGCGGTCGCCTTTCAGCGCCGGCAGGTCGCGGCGAAAGAAAGGGAGCGCGAACACGACGCTTCGAGGGGCTTAGACGGCGAGCTTACGGGCCGTGGTCTGCGTGCCTGCGAGCGATTCGAGGATCGCCTCGTATGGCGCCAGTGTGCCCACAGGCCCGACAGCGGTAAGCGTCGGCTTGGTCGAGAACAAACGCGACGATAGATCGGTCAGCCGCTCGACCGTCAGCGCCGACAGCCGTTCCATCAGTTCCTCCTTGGCGATCGGCCGGCCGAACAGAAGCAGCTGCCGTGCGATCTGCGAAGCGCGGCTGGCCGGGCTTTCGGCTGACATGATCAGTCCGGCGCGATATTGGGCGCGCGCCCGGTCGAGTTCTTCCTGCAGGATTTTCTCGCCGGCCTTCTGCAGTTCGTCGATGATGACAGGCACCAGTTCGGCGATGTCGCTTTGGCCGGTTGCGGCATGGACGCCGAAGACGCCGGTGTCGGAAAAGCCCCAATGGAAAGCATAGACGGAATAACACAGGCCGCGCTTCTCGCGGACCTCCTGGAACAGGCGCGACGACATGCCACCACCGAGGATCATCGACAGCACCTGCGAGGCATAGAAGTCACGCACATGATAGGCCCGGCCTTCGAACCCCAGCACGATCTGCGCGTCCATCAGGTCGCGGTCCTCACGGAAGTCGCCGCCGACATATTGCGCATATTGCGGGATGGTGCTGTCGGCCTTGCTGCGGAAGCCGCCGAGTTGCTTTTCGACCTCGCGCACGAAATTGTCATGCTTGATGTCGCCGGCAGCGACGATCACCATCCGCTCGGCGCCATATTGCCGCTCGATGAAGTCGTGGAGTTGCTTGGAGGTGAAGGATTTGACCGTTTCGGGCGTGCCGAGAATGGAGCGTCCAATCGTCTGATGGCGATAGGCGGTTTCCGTGAAACGGTCGAAGACGATGTCGTCGGGCGTGTCGTGCGCGGCGCCGATCTCCTGCAGGATCACATGCTGTTCGCGTTCGAGTTCCTGCGGGTCGAATTCGGACTCCTGCAGGATGTCGGCAAGGATGTCGACGGCCAGCGGCACATCGTCGGAGAGCACCCTGGCATAGTAGGAGGTGGTCTCGACGCTGGTGGCGGCGTTGATCTCGCCGCCGACGTCCTCGATCTCCGAGGCGATTTCGAAGGCGCTCCGCCTTTTCGTGCCCTTGAACGCCATGTGCTCGAGCAGATGAGCCATGCCATGCTCGTCCTCACGTTCATTGCGGGCACCCGACTTGACCCAGGCACCAAGGGCAACCGATTCGATGCTTTGAAGGGTTTCGGTGGCGACTGTCAGGCCGTTCGACAGACGGCTTACCTCAACACCCATATGGCTACTACTCCCTAACGCGCCGCCCGCGCGCGGCGGCCGACATAATCTTCCACCATTTTCAGGTCGGAGGGAAGTACCGTGTATTTTTCCTCCGATGTCATCAACCCACCTAGCCATGCGGGCAGTGCGGGCGACACGCCGCTGGCGGCTTCGACGGCGGCCGGGAATTTTGCCGGGTGTGCGGTACCCAGCACCACCATCGGCACGGCGCCTGACGCCTTGCCCGCAGCGACATGCACGGCGGCCGCGGTGTGCGGATCGAGCAGATAGTTGCTGGCCGCGAGCGTCGAGCGGATGGTGGCGGCGACCTCGTCCATATCAGCCCGGCCGGCGTCGAATTCCGACCGCATCCCGGCGATTTGCTGGGGTTCGATGGTGAAAGCGCCGGACTGCTTCAGACCGTCCATGTAGCGCCGCACGGTCGCCGCGTCACGGCCGGAGGCCTCGAACAGCAGGCGTTCGAAATTGGACGACACCTGGATATCCATCGACGGCGACGTGGTCGCAAAGACACCCTTGGTGCGATATTCCCCTGTCGCGAAGGTCCGCGCCAGGATGTCATTGTCGTTGGTGGCGATGACCAGCCGCTCGATCGGCAAGCCCATCTTCTTGGCCGCGTAGCCGGCGAAGATATCGCCGAAATTGCCGGTCGGCACGGTGAAGGAGACCGGCCTGTCCGGTGCGCCGAGCGACAGCGCCGAGGAGAAATAATAGACGATCTGGGCCATGATGCGGGCCCAATTGATCGAATTGACGCCCGAAAGCGCAACCCGGTCGCGAAAGCCGTGATCGTTGAACATGTCCTTGAGCAGGCCCTGGCAATCGTCGAAATTGCCTTCGATCGCCAACGCATGGACGTTTGCAGCCGTCGACGTCGTCATCTGCCTCTGCTGCACCGGCGAGACGCGGCCGTGCGGGAAAAGGATGAAGATGTCGGTCCGGCTGCGACCGGCAAAGGCATCGATGGCCGCCCCGCCGGTATCGCCCGAGGTGGCGCCGACGATGGTGGCGTGCTGGTCGCGTTCGGCAAGCACATGGTCCATCAGCCGGGCCAGAAGCTGCATCGCCACGTCCTTGAAGGCGAGCGTCGGCCCGTGGAAGAGTTCCAGGATGAAGGTGTTGGGGCCGGTCTGCACCAGCGGGCAGACGGCCTCGTGGCGGAAGGTGGCATAGGCTTCGCGCACCAGCCGCTCGAAAACGGAGGCCGGGATCTCGTCGCCAAGGAACGGCGACAGCACGCGGATGGCAAGGTCGGGATAGGCAAGGCCGCGCATGGCGCGGATCTCGGCGGCGGAAAACTGTGGCCACTCGCGCGGCACGTAGAGCCCGCCGTCGCGCGCCAGCCCGGCCAGCACGGCGTCGGAAAATCCAAGAACGGGGGCTTCCCCGCGGGTACTCACATAGTGCATGTCACAATTCCGTTACTGCTTGGCTTTTCCATCCACCGCAAGGTGGTTAATTTCTGCGCTGGCTCAGTCGCATTTTTGCCGCGCGGTTGATATACGTCACCAGCTTTGCGAGAGGGAAGTGCAGTTTCATGGCGTTTCGTACATTCAGTGGTCGCTTTTTGGCGGGTCTTGCGCTCACCGGCTTTATGCTTGCCGCCGCCGGCTGCCAATCGGGCGACAATGGCATCCTGAACCTCGGCATAGGCAAGAAGGAGGACCCGACGGCGCCACCGCCGCCCCAGGATCCCAAGATACTGGCCAGCCAGTTGCAGGCCTATTGCCCTCGGGTGACGGTGCGCGACGGCACGGCTTTCTTCAACACCTATTCCAAGGAAGCTCAGAAGCCCAAGCCCAGGATCAAGAAGACCGGCGACGCCGCGCAGGATGCCGCGGCCCAGGCCGAGGCTGACGCCGCTGCTGCAACTCCGCCCGACGAATCGGCCAACATCATCTACCAGGCATCGGTCAGCGACGTGACACGCGACTGCAGCCGTGCCAACGGCCAGCTGACGATGAAGATTGCGGTCGCCGGCAAGATTGTCCCCGGACCGAAGTTTTCTCCAGGCACCATCACCATGCCGATCCGCACGGCTGTGATGCATGGCACCGAGGTCCTCTATTCGCAGCTCCACCAGTATCAGGTCCAGGTCACCGATCCTTCGGTCGCCACGCAGTTCGTCTTCACCGATTCCAATGTCGTCGTGCCCGAGCCGACGGCGCAGGATTATCAGGCCTTTGCCGGCTATGACGAAACCGCGCATCAGGCAATGGCCGACAAGCCGAAGAAGACCCGCCGCAAGAGGGCTGCCGCGACGAACTAGGCGGCGAACACAAGACATTGGCGGGCTACGTGTGGCCCTCCGGCCATTCTCTGGCCCCATGAACAATGGCGATGATTTCAACGTCGCTGCCGCGCACCCGGTAAACAACGATGTAGGGTGTCCGCGCTATCACAAGCTCGCGGGTTCCGCCCGCTCGCCCCTTGCGTCCGATCATGGGATTTGACGCCAGGAGTTCGTCGGTGCGGCCAATTATATCGGCTGTTAGCCGATACGCCGCAACGGGACTGTCCTGCGCTACAAAATCCTGAATCTGGTCGAGGTCATCGAGAGCCGCGCCCGTCCATGAAACCTGCATCAGGTGGGGCGGTACTTGTTCAACACCCGCTCGATATCGGCACGGCTGGCAAATTCACCACGATCGGCCGCTTCAATTCCTGCGTTCACCTTGTCTAAAAACCGCTCCTGCCACTCAAGGGAGTGGCCGTTCTCAAGCGCATCCGCAACGACTTCCGACGCGGACAGGCTGGACCGCGCCGCGATAGCATCGATGCGGGCCTGTAGCTCTGGCGTGATTTCAAGCTCAATCGTCATGACGCAATCATCGCATAGCCATCAGGGTTTTGAAATGAAAAACCAGCTCCCAAAATTGCAGTATCGCCTCCTACCACTCTGAAGCACGAGAACGGTAGATCGACCGGGCGAGAAAAGTCCCGCCACGAGGGCGGAATTCAATCCCCCTCAGGCGTCCGACCACTCCGACAGCGCCGCGATCACGCTTTTCAACTCTGCCCAGCGGCGGATCACCGTTTCGGCGCCGGCCTCGGTGAGCGCGTCGGCATGGCCGGGATAGCTGTGGGCGGCTCCGGTGAAGCCGATCACCCGCATGCCCGCCGTCCTTGCGCCGTGAACGCCGTGCACGGAATCCTCGATAACGAAAGTGTTCGCCGGGTTGGCGCTGAGTTTCTCCGCCGCGAACAGGAACACGTCCGGCGCCGGTTTCGTTTTCCCGGTCGGTGTTTCCATCGCCGAAAAAATCCGGTCGGTGAAAAACGGCAGAAGATGCACCTTTTCCAGCATGAATTCGATCCGCTCGGAGCGTGAATTCGAGCAGACGCAGCGCGGCACGGTTACCGCGGCAACGGCCTCGCGCACGCCATCGATGGCGCGGACGTCGCTTCGCAGTTTGCGGTCGACCAATTGTTCCTCCCTGTCGATCAGAGAGGCCTGGAAGGGGATGCGGGACTTTTCCTCGACCCGCAGCATGATGTCCTTGAAGGTCAGGCCGGCATAGCTCTCCGAAATCTCCTCAGCCGATATCTCGTATCCTGCCAAGGTCAAAAGCTCGGCGTCGACGCGGGCGGCGATGATCTCGGAATCGACGAGCACGCCGTCGCAATCGAAGATGACAAGGTCTGGCTGGGGCATGGTGATCCGGACAATGGGAGGGCGAAGTGGCCTCGGAAGGCTCAGGCGGCGCGGCATACACCAACAGGGCCACCTTCGCAAATTCGCCACACCCGTCCCTTGGCCTTCACCGAATATTTACGCTGATCGGTAACCATAACCAGGAGTAAACAGTAACGCGTGCCCTGGGTGTCAGAATGTCTGCCGTGCGTCTTCTCGACGAGCTATCCCACGCTCCCCAGCAATCCGAGTGGCTGGACACGATCCTCAAGGGCGACTGCGTCGCCGCGCTCGACCGGCTGCCCGAAAAGTCGATCGACGTCATTTTCGCCGATCCGCCCTACAATCTGCAGCTCGACGGCGACCTGCACCGGCCGGATCAGTCCAAGGTCGACGCCGTCGACGACGACTGGGACCAGTTCGAGAGTTTCGAGGCCTATGACGCCTTCACCCGGGCCTGGCTGCTGGCGGCGCGCCGGGTGCTGAAACCCAACGGCACCATCTGGGTCATCGGCTCCTATCACAACATCTTCCGTGTCGGCGCCAAGATGCAGGATCTCGGCTTCTGGATCCTCAACGACGTGGTCTGGCGCAAGACCAACCCGATGCCGAATTTCCGTGGCCGCCGTTTCCAGAATGCCCATGAGACAATGATCTGGGCTACGCGCGACCAGAAGGGCAAGGGCTATACCTTCAACTACGAAGCCATGAAGGCGTCCAACGACGATATCCAGATGCGCTCCGACTGGCTGTTTCCGATCTGCACCGGCGGCGAGCGGCTGAAGAACGACAATGGCGACAAGCTGCATCCGACGCAAAAGCCGGAAGCGCTGCTTGCCCGCATCATGATGGCCTCGACCAAACCGGGCGACATCGTGCTCGATCCCTTCTTCGGCTCCGGCACCACGGGCGCGGTGGCCAAGCGTCTCGGCCGCCATTTCGTCGGCATCGAACGCGAGCAGGCCTATATCGACGCCGCCAACGAGCGCATCGACGCGGTGCGGCCACTGGATGGCGCCGATCTCACCGTGCTGACCGGCAAGCGCGCCGAGCCGCGCGTTGCTTTCGTCAGCCTGATCGACACCGGCCTGATGATGCCGGGTGCGACGCTCTACGACGCCAAGAAGCGCTGGGCCGCCAAGGTGCGCGCCGACGGTACTGTGGCGATCGGCGACAGCGCCGGTTCGATCCACAAGATCGGCGCCGAAGTGCAGGGGCTCGATGCCTGCAACGGCTGGACCTTCTGGCATTATGAGCGCAGCGGTGGCCTGACCCCGATCGACGAGCTTCGCCGCATCGCGCGGCTCGGCATGGAGCGGGCAGGGGCCTGAACCCCTGCCAGTTGCTTCGAATTCCGTTGATTCAAAGGCTCAACGGATCGCTCGAAGCGATTCAAATCACGCCTTGATTCCGAGACGCTCAAGGTCTGCTCGAAGTGTTTTCGCATCGGTGAACAGCACCGATTGCCAGCCGGCCGCCTTGGCGCCGTCGACATTCTTCTGGCTGTCGTCGATGAACAGCGTCGCGGCCGGTTCGAGGTCGAAGGCAGCGATGTGATGATCGTAAATGCCGCGATCCGGCTTGGTCATGCCGATCTCGCCCGAGATGGTGACGCCGCGCGGACGATTGAGAAAATCGAAGCGCTCGCGGGCTTCGGCCAGCGTGTCGCTGGCGAAGTTGGTCAGCATGGTCACGTCGTGGCCGCTCTCGATCAGACCGACCATAATGGCGACGCTGTCGTCATAGGCATGTGGAACCATCTCGTGCCAGTGGCGGCGGAAACCGCGAATGTGTTCCGCGTGATCGGGATGGTCCGCGATCAGCAGCGCCTCGGCCTCTTCCCAGGTGCGGCCGCGATCCTGCTCGATGTTCCAGTCATGCGTGCAGACATTGTCGAAAAACCACTTTCTCTCTTCGGCATCCGGAATGAGGCGGCTGAACGGAATGTTGGGATCGTAGTGGATCAGCACTCTGCCGATGTCGAAAACGATGTGGCGTATTTCAGTCATGGGGCCTCTTTGCACTGTGGCGATGGCTTTTTCGTCGCGCCGGGTATCGCAGCCTCGATTGCCTTTTTCATGACAGTCGGCAGCGCCTCGCCGGAAATCTCGTGAGCGAGCGACCAGAAATGCCCGGCTGGCGCATCACCTTTGATGTGAGCGTGAAAGACTTCGAGTTCGAGAGCGAAATGCGTGAAGACATGCGCAATGCGGCCCGCATGCCGCCAGTCGGCGGGAAAGGGCGCGGCCGCTTCCGTGATTGCCCCATCGATCCGCGCGGTCCAGCCCGTCGTCGGCACCTCGGTCATGCCGCCGAGCAAACCCTTCTCTGCCCGTTTGCGCAGAAGGATGGCGCCGTCGGCCCGCACGGCGACAAAGGCCGCGCCGTGCCGCTGCGGCTTGTCGGCCTTGGGCAGGCGCACCGGGAAGTGCTCGGGATCGCCTGAAAGGACGGCGTCGCAGTCTTCGCGCAGCGGGCACAGCATGCAGCGTGGCCGGCGTGGCGTGCAGATGGTGGCGCCGAGATCCATCATCGCTTGGGCGAAGTCGCCTGGCCTTGTCCCGGGCACCATGCGCTCGACATGGGCACGGATCTCGGGCTTGGCTTCGCTGAGCGGGGTTGCGATCGAAAACAGCCGCGAGATGACGCGTTCGACATTGCCGTCGACGACGGCGGCAGGGCGGTCGAAGGCAATCGCCGTGATGGCCGCCGACGTATAGGCGCCGATGCCGGGCAGTTCTCTCAAACCAGTCTCCGTGTCGGGAAACCGGCCGCCACGCGCGGCCACAAGATCGGCACAGGCCTTGAGATTGCGGGCGCGGGAGTAGTAGCCGAGCCCGGCCCAGGCCTTCATCACGTCCTCGGTGGGCGCCGCGGCCAGCGCCGCGACATCGGGCCATTTCTCGACGAATACCCGGAAATAAGCCTTCACCGCTTCGACGGTGGTCTGCTGCAGCATGACCTCGGAGAGCCAGATGCGGTAGGGATCAGGCCGCACGCCGCGCGCATGCTCAGGGGGCGTGATGCGCCACGGCAATTCGCGGTGATGCACATCGTACCAGCCGAGCAGGCGGGACGCGATATCGCCGCTGATACCGGATGCAGCTGTCCTGCTATCTCTGGATGTGGCTTTGCCACTATCCCAGGATGCGGTCTTGCGGGTCTGGTCTGCTGATGCCATTGATCTTGTATTGGCCTGGCCGGTATCTGCTGGGTCGTCGCTGGAGGACGTACATGGCAGGGAGAACGCCCTACGGCAATCCCGTCCCGGTCAGCGATCTCGCGACCAGGATCCTCGATCCGGTGCTGCGCAAGCGGGCCGGCATTTCGATCGGCCTCGTCCAGTCATGGGACGAGATCGCCGGCCCGCGGCTGGCCAGCCATTCGCGCCCCGAAAAAATCCAGTGGCCGCGCCGTATGCATGAGGACGATCCGTTCGAGCCGGCCGTGCTGGTCATTGCCTGCGAAGGCATGGCGGCACTTCATCTGCAGCACGAGACGGGCGAGATCATCAACCGGGTCAACGCCTTCCTCGGCTTCACCGCCATCAACCGCATCAGGATCCTGCAGAAGCCGGTGACGGCCGACAAAGGAAAGCGCAAACCGGCCCTGAGGCCGCTGACGGCGGCTGAGAAGACGAAATTGTCGGGAACTGTCGGCCTTGTCGATAATGATGAACTGCGCGCCTCGCTGGAGAAACTTGGCGCGACCATTATTGGGGAGAGAAAATCATAGACGTCTCGAAGAAAGTCATGGATTCGTCGTCAATATCTCGCATTCGTGATCGCTCTTGTCAGGTTTCGCGATTGGATTGGGGATCGAGATGTCTTAATTCGCGCCAACTCTCGCCTTTTCGTGCCTTTGCATTGCAAAATCCAACCCTTGTCAGGTGATTCGTATGAACCGTCCCCCGTTCGGCCAAAGCTTGTCTCGCAGAAACCTCCTGTCTTCGCTGGCCGCCATTCCGGCGGTGGCCCTGCTCGCCGCCTGCAGCGACTCTGGCGAGGAGGCGAAGGCTGCGGATGTGAAGCCTGCGGCCCCGGCCGCCCCCGCGAAGCCGGCCACGCCGGCCGCTGCTACCGCGCCGGAGGCCCAGGGCACCGTGGATGTGGCGGAACTGATGAAGCCGGGTGCGCTGCCCGACAAGCAGCTTGGCAAGGATGACGCCAAGGTCACCATCGTCGAATACGCCTCGATGACCTGCCCGCACTGCGCGCATTTCGCCGAGACCACCTTTCCGGACCTGAAGACCAAGTACATCGACACCGGCAAGGTCCGCTACATCCTGCGCGAATTCCCGTTCGATCCGAGCGCCGAAGCCGGTTTTATGCTGGCGCGCTGCGCCAAGGATAACTATTACCCTATGGTCGACGTCCTGTTCAGGCAGCAGGCGAACTGGGTTGGCGTTCAGAATACCAAGGATGCGCTGCTGCAAATCTCGAAGCTCGCCGGTTTTACACAGGAGTCCTTCGAGGCCTGCTTGACGGACCAGAAACTTCTGGACGATGTGAGATCGGTCCAGAAGCGCGGCGCCAATGAATTCAAGGTCGACTCGACACCGACCTTCTTCATCAACGGTAAGACCTACAAAGGGGCGATGTCGATTGAGGAAATGTCGGCCATCATCGACCCTCTGCTCTGACGTCCGGTCAGCCCTGAGGCGGCGGCGCTTCGGCGTGCGCGGCTTCCTGTCGTGCCGCGAATTCCTTTCGCAAAATCACGGAAATCCGCTTAGTGGGCGGGGCGAATGAAGTTTTCGCGCCTTCGCCTCCTCGGTTTCAAGTCCTTCGTCGAGCCCGGCGAGTTCGTCATCGAACGCGGCCTGACCGGCATTGTCGGGCCGAACGGCTGCGGCAAGTCGAACCTTGTCGAGGCGCTGCGCTGGGTGATGGGCGAAAGCTCCTACAAGAACATGCGCGCGTCCGGTATGGACGACGTCATCTTTTCCGGCTCGGGCACTCGGCCCGCACGCAACACCGCCGAAGTCACGCTTTTCCTCGATAATAGCGACCGCTCGGCGCCCGCTGCCTTCAACGATGCCGACGAACTGCAGGTGTCGCGCCGCATCGAGCGCGAGGCGGGCTCGCTCTACCGCATCAACGGCAAGGAAGCGCGCGCCAAGGACGTGCAGCTTCTGTTCGCCGACCAGTCGACCGGCGCGCGCTCGCCGTCGATGGTCGGCCAGGGCCGCATCGGCGAACTGATCCAGGCCAAGCCGCAGGCGCGCCGCGCTCTGCTCGAAGAGGCGGCCGGCATTTCCGGCCTGCACACCCGCCGCCATGAGGCCGAGCTGCGGCTGAAGGCGGCCGAACAGAACCTTGAACGGCTGGACGACGTCGTCGGCGAGCTGGAAAGCCAGATCGAAAGCCTGAAGCGCCAGGCGCGCCAGGCCTCCCGCTTCAAGAACCTGTCCGCCGATATCCGCAAGGCCGAAGCAACGCTCTTGCATCTTCGCTGGACGCTGGCCAAGACCCAGGAAGGCGAAGCGCGCTCGGCGCTTGCCGTTGCCACGGCACTTGTCGGCGACCGTGCCGCCGCCCAGATGGCCGCCGCCAAGGAGCAAGGCATCGGCGCTCACCGCCTGCCGGATCTGCGTGACGCGGAAGCCGCCGCGGCCGCCGCCTTCCAGCGCCTGTCGATCGCCAAGTCGCAGATCGAGGAGGAAGCCGGCCGCATCCGCGCCCGTCAGAGCGAACTGGAGCGCCGGCTGCAGCAACTCGACGGCGATATCGCACGTGAAGAGCGCATGGTCCGCGACAATGCGGACATTCTTGAGCGCCTTCGCACCGAAGAGGCCGCACTCAATTCGGAAAATGCCGGCGCCGCCGAACGCGAAGCCACCACCCGTGCGGCGTTCGAACAGGCGGCGTCGACGCTTTCGCAAAGCGAAGCCAAGCTCGCCGCGCTGACCGCCGAACGGGCCGAGGCTGCCGCCTCGCGCAACCAGATCGAACGGACGCTGCGCGATACCGCCGAACGCTGCGACCGCTTCGCGCGGCAGCTTGCCGATGTCGACCGGGAGTTGTCTGAGATACACTCCAAAGTCGCTGGCCTGCCCGATCCGGCCGAGAAGCGCGTGCTGGTCGAACAGGCCATGGCGCTGCTGGAGGAGGCCGAGGCTGCCGTGTCCGAGGCCGAGCAGTCGGTCATCGATGCCCGCGCTACCGAAAGCGCTGCCCGGCCACCGCTTCAGGATGCCAGGGCCGAGCTGGCACGGATCGAAACCGAAGCGCGCACGCTGGCAAAAATCCTGAATGCCGCCAGCGGCGATCTCTTCCCGGCCGTGCTGGAACAGATCAGCGTCGATCGCGGTTTCGAAACGGCGCTGGGTGCGGCCCTTGGCGAAGATCTCGACGTGCCGCTCGACCGCAGCGCTCCGGTGCATTGGGGCGAAAGCGCGATCCAGCCCGGCGACGCGGCTCTGCCGGAAGGCGTCAAAAGCCTGGCCAGCGTGGTCCACGCGCCGGCACAGCTCGCCCGCCGCCTGGCGCAGATAGGTATCGTCGATGCCGCCGGCGACGGCCGCCGGTTGCAGTCGCTGCTTGCTCCCGGCCAGCGGCTGGTCAGCCGTGAAGGCGCGCTCTGGCGTTGGGATGGCTTCACCGCCAGCGCCGATGCGCCGACCGCCGCAGCACAAAGGCTGGCGCAGAAGAACCGGCTGGCTGAGCTCGATGCCGAGGCGATACAAGCAACACTCGTCCTGCGCCAGGCTGAGGAGGCGCTGGGAGAGGCTGAACAGGCGCTCCGCCTGGCGAGCGAGGCCGAGCGCAACACGCGCCAGGCCGGTCGTGACGCCCAGCATCGGCTGGACGCTGCCCGCAATGCGCTGGCCGAGGCCGAGAGGGCCGGCGGCGAATTGCAGAGCCGGCGCGCCGCGCTCGATGAAGCGCGCGCCCGCATCGTCGACAGCCATGAGGAGATTTCGGCCGCCTTCGCAGAGGCCGAAATGCTGCTGCAGGACGCGCCCGATCTTGGCGATCTGCAATTGCAGCTCGAACAGTCCTCGGCCAATGTCGCCCGCGACCGCGCCGCGCTTGCCGATGCGCGTGCCGTGCACGAGGGTCTGCGGCGCGAAGCCGAGGCGCGCGCGCGCCGGCTCGATGCCATTGGCGCCGAGCGCAGCAATTGGCTGGAGCGGGCCGAAAACGCCTCGACGCAGATCGCATCGCTCGGCGAACGCAAGGCCGAGGCCGAGGCCGAACGCGAGCGGCTGGCCGATGCTCCCGATGAAATCGACGCCAAGCGGCGTGCCTTGCTGTCGCAGCTCACCGAGGCCGAGAGCTTGCGCAAGGCGGCGGCCGACCGTTTGCAGGAAGCGGAGAACCGGCAATCCGAACTGGACAAGGCCGCCACCGGCGCCATCCAGTTCCTGGCCGAGGCGCGCGAGACTCGCGTTCGCGCCGAAGAGCGGCTGACCGCGGCCGACGAACGCCGGCTGGAGGTCGAGGCGCGCATCCAGGAGACGCTGAACACACCACCGCATCTGGTTATTCGCCATACCGGTCTTGAGGCTGACAGCCCGATCCCTGAGATGGCCGAGACCGAGCGTCAGCTGGACCGGCTGAAGATCGAGCGCGAACGGCTCGGCGCCGTCAACCTGCGCGCCGAGGAAGAGCAGAAGGAGCTATTCGACCGGCTGGAAGCGATCGTGTCGGAGCGCGAGGACATCATCGAGGCGATCCGCAAGTTGCGGCAGGCGATCCAGAGCCTCAACCGCGAGGGCCGTGAGCGGTTGCTGGCCGCCTTCGAGGTCGTCAACGGCCATTTCCAGCGGTTGTTCTCGCATCTGTTCGGCGGCGGCACGGCGGAATTGCAACTGATCGAATCGGACGATCCGCTCGAGGCTGGCCTCGAAATTCTTGCCCGCCCGCCCGGCAAGAAGCCGCAGACCATGACGCTGCTGTCCGGCGGCGAGCAGGCGTTGACGGCGATGTCGCTGATCTTCGCGGTGTTCCTGACCAATCCGGCGCCGATCTGCGTGCTCGACGAAGTCGACGCGCCGCTCGACGACCACAATGTCGAGCGCTTCTGCAACCTGATGGACGAGATGGCCGCCACCACCGAGACGCGCTTCGTCATCATTACCCACAATCCCATCACCATGGCGCGCATGAACCGGCTGTTCGGCGTGACCATGGCCGAGCAGGGCGTCAGTCAGCTGGTGTCGGTCGACCTGCAGGCGGCCGAGGCGATGCGCGAGGCAAGCTGACCCAGGTCGCGCTACCTGCGAATGGGCGGCTCTGGAGCGATTTCAGGGAAAAGTGTGAACCCCGGCAAAAAAATCAGAGCGTCGGATTGTGTTTGTGCGAATGCTGTTTGGCCGAAGCCCAGACGAAATAGAGTGATCCCAATTTCAGCACAGGCACCCTGCGATCCCGCTCGCGATCACGCAGTTCGCGGTAGGTCTTCACCTTCAGTGTGCCCCCCGGCAATCTGATTCGCAAAGTCATGATGCATAGAGATTACGTGCCTTTTCCAGTCGATGGAAGCGTCATTTCAAGCTCCTTGTCAGTATTCGAGCTCTTGGAGGGTCGATCAGGAATTGTACTGGGCCACCAGATGACGAAATATTTGCCAAACTGCCAGACCGGGACTTCGCCCTTGTGCTCCCGCCGCCGCAACTCATGACGTTGCTTGACCTTCAACACACCGCCCGGAAGCCTGATCTTGATCGTCATCGTCCCTCAATACTGATGGCGCGCTTCCTGGGTGCCGCGCCCGAAGATTCATCTGTCCGGCCAAGGTAGAAAATCGCCCACTCTCGGATCGGATCGTTGCAATCCGATTTCGCCGAGTCAATGGAGCCGAGGGCGAACTCCTGTGGCTATCGGCGCCCGTGCACATAAGGCTTGAGAACAGGCTCAATCTCTGCACCGCAAGATCCAGTTCACACAGATCACGGCCACGAGGCCACATGCGATGCCGGCGCAATCGGCAACCCAGTCGAACACATCCAGATCACGTCGTATCAGCGCCGTGCCCTGAAGGACCTCGATCGCCGCTCCAACCATGGCGAGGAAGACGATCAGCCTTGTCTTGCGATCGGGCCAGCCGAGCCCTCCAAGGAAAGTCATGACGGCAAAGGCGCTGGCGTGGTTCAGCTTGTCGGACCGGAAACCGATATCGATCCCATACTCCTCGAGTCGGGGTATAGGCAGCAATGCAAGGGCAAGAACAGCGATAAGCGTGCCGAAAAAAGCGATCCGTTCGGCGGCTGGATAAAATCTCATTCTGTTCCAATCTGTGCCTGGCCGCCGCGAAGGTCGAATCCGGCTCGGTATTGGTGGTTCAGGCTGAAACTCAGATCGACGGCGTTGTCTTTCAAAGCCGCAATTTTTGCTTGAGCCTTTTCAGCCAGGTCTGTTCCGCCTCATCCTGGTTTTGATGCGCCGGGACGTAGCGTGGCCGTATCTTTTTTCCTTTGATGTAGAATGGCTTTTCGACTTCTCCAACCAGGTTGACGAAAAGCCGGGATTTGTTGGTGGGTTGGCGGACTGTGACGCCGTGGACCGATTCAATCGAATTGATGAACAATACAAGAATGTTCTTGTCGTATTTCACTGTTTCGACGCATTCCAAATGGGTGTCGTCGACATAGGCATCATTGAAGAGTGTCGCTTTGGCTTTCAGCGTGGCGTATTTGGACTTGAAACGACTAATTGTCAGGTCCCCGCCAACGGCATCATAATCTTCCGGCCTCATATAAAACAGGCCAGAAAATAGCTTGTCGCCATTGTCGATGTGGCTTGTCCGCACCGATCCGGCATCGGTTACCGGCGTGTTCCCGCTGAGCATCGCATCCATCAGTATGTCGCGCGTTGCATAGGTGTCACTAAACCTGATGCCCGCTTTCATATTCTTGAGGCGTTCATAATTGGGGTAATAATCAGGGTAAAGCTTGTGAATATCGTCGTAGAACAGTTCGGCGATTTCGGCGAAAAATGCTTGAGATACATGGTAGGCGATAAAATCGCGCCATATTTGCGGCACAGCTTCGTTCGACCGAATGCGGTGGGCCTCATAGTCCCATCTGGTGTTGTTGCGGCGCGGATCGATTTCGAGCGCTTCCGGAGCGGGAAACGTGTCGGCCAACTCCTGGTAGAGATCGAGGGGAAGGGCGTCGCGCAGGATGATGTGCGGAAACGGCTCCGATCGAACGTCGGCCCTGGTGGCACGTTGAAGGACTGAAAGCGGCTTTGACATCGATGGTGTCTCAGATCGAGTTTGCCTGAGTTGGATTCAGAGGATCGTGTTCAACCTGTTCGGGCTGCCGCCTTTCAACGGATCCTCGGTTGCGTTCAAAGATTGGAGCCCTGAAAAGGGCTCCGCATGGGCTTTCACCATTTCGCTCATTAGAATATCCGCGCCGGTCATCAGGGGGATCAAGGTTTCCGCGAATGTGTATGTTTTGATGCCGTAAAGCCACTTCAGGTAGAGAAGGGCAGCTGACGTGCCGGAGACGCACCCAACAATGTTCATCCGGGATACGACAAGCTCTATCGGATATATGTGTGGGAGGCTCGCCTCCATGATCCTGGTGCTGGCGTCGGCCGTCACATTGCCTACCGTATCCAGCAATTCGGGGAAGAAGGGCGTGCTTATTCTTGGATGTTCCTTCCAGACGACGTCGTATCCCCTCTCGACGATCTGCTCCGCAATTCGTCTATAGATCGCCGCCTCTTGCGCGTACGACATTATGCCGTTTCGCGACAATGCTTGGCCGAGCAGCAGGATCCGTGGGTTGGCTGACGCACGGCAATGTTTGCCGCCGGAAAGCGCATCCCTGCAGGCTTCATCTATTACGTCGCGCATCAGCGAAGCGCCGACCTGAAATCTTGGTACGTTCTCCAGAGCATCGTGAATGGGGATTTCGTGAAGCAAAGAATAAAACTTTGTCACCCGCCTCAGATGGTGTCTTTCTATCTTGTCGGCCGCTTTCCTCAGTCGGAACGCCGGTGAAATTGTAGAGAGTCCTGCAATCAAGGCTCCGGTGATGCGCCGTCTAAACCTGGTGCCTGGCGGCCGTGACATGGTTGACATTTCGAATGGAAGGTATGACGTCAAGCCATCCTCATACAAAATGATCTTGGCTTCTGGGTATGAGTCCAGCAGTATTTTTTCCGATGGCCGGTTAACGAAGCAGGCCCAGATTTCAGCTGCGGTACTCGCGTCGAGACCAATTGTGTCTCGGATCAGACGATGGACCCGGAAAATTTGCAGTTGCCCATATTTACGCTCGGACGTCAGAAGGTCGTACGCCCATATGATCCGTCTCCAGGTCCATACTGCAGACGCAAGTTCAGCAAGACCGGTCTTGAAATGCTCGGAAACGCCGGCCGTTTCATAGAGCAGAAGGTAATCCTCATGCTCCTCATCCGCCGGGGAGCTTCCATCCATTGTTGATTGGCGAAGTGAGGCAACCAGGCTGAGCAATTGCCAGCTGCCAAAGACGCAGCATATTCGAGCTGGCAATTTAAGATCTCCAGATTGGATGGAAATAACGCTGCATGTTCCGCGATCTCAACGCAAAATTGCTTCATATCCGACAGGCGGTGGCTTGGGGCGTCCCACCCGCTTCATAATACTGCCTATCGCGTCAGCAGGAAATATCTCGCAGATGTCGGTTCTAACGTTCGAGACAGGCTGGAGTTCCGCACAATAGGCAGGCGAATTCACTCCAACTGAGCGGCAGAGACCTGTTGAGATCCGGCATAACATCAGGCGGCGGCAAACCGCTCATGCGGGTCGTCTTGCTGCCTCGGCTCCCCGTCGGCACCAAGAGCGCAATTCTCCCGGTTTTCGGGAAGGTCGTTGCCCGGGAAAGCGGGTTTCACTTCCATCAGTCAAAAGTAAGCTCCAGCCATGAACCGGAGCTTGATGATGACAGAGGCGGAAACCAAAAAGTTTCACCCGCTTGATGTGCCAACCGGTCCGGTGCGGTGGCCCGGAATCCCGGCCGACCTGCCAAGGCATGGCGCGTGTGGCCGCACCTGCGCATCATGCCCGATGCGAAGCCCGCACTGCTCCTCGGATGCCCTTGATGCCGACGCTTCGGCGCAACTTTCCCGGTGAGCAGGCGAAGGGCGGCGCCGAAAATGCGCCACCCTGTCGGAGGGATTGCCCGCGATCAGGCGGCGAGCCAGGCCCGGGTGAAATCCTGCTCATAGGCCTGATGCATCTGGTAACCCATCAAGGCAGGTTTCATGTGGCAGAACAGCTTTCGCCAGTAGGGCTGAACGATGATGCCGGAATCCTGCAGCATGACCTGCAGTTCCTTCATCACCGCACGGCGCTGCTCCGGATCGGCGATGGCGTTGGCCTTGTGGACCTTGGCATCGAAGTCGGGATCGGCGAACCCTGTCTCGTTCCATGCCGAACCGGTCTGGTAGGCAAGCGCATAGGTCTGGATGCCGAGCGGTCGGGCGTTCCAATTGGTGGTCGCGAAGGGATACTTCGTCCAGTCGTTCCAGAATGCCGATTCCGGGATGACGGTGCGTTTCACCTTGAAGCCCGCGTCGCGCATCTGCTGGGCGACGGCATCGGAGCTTTCCTTGCGGTAATCGGCTTCGACCGAGATCAGATCAAACTCGAAATCGAGCTGGCCGGCTTCCTCGAGCAATGCCCTGGCCCGGACCGGATCACGTTTGATCGGCGGCAGGTCGGCGTGTTCGGGATGCATCGGTCCGACATGATCGTTCTGCGCGACGATACCCATGCCGTCGGCGCCCAGTTGCAGCACCGCTTCGTTGTCCACCGCAAGCTGTATGGCGTTGCGCACGCGCTTGTCGTCATAGGGTTTGGCGTTGACGTTGCAGCGCGAGACCAGGGTGGCGGCAGTGACGATCTCGCTTTTCTTCAGGCCCAGCCTGTCAAGCATGGCGACGTCATAGGACTGCGTCTGCCCATTCAGGTCGATCTCACCGGATTCGAAGGCGGAGACGGTGGCGGCCGAGTCGGTGCCGTAGTCGGTCCAGTCGATGCCGTCCAGGAACACCTCGCCGCCCCACCACGACCCGTCCGGCCGCTTGCGCACCGAGGCAGCAACGCCGACATCGAGTTTTTTAAGTTCGAACGGGCCCGTGGAAACGGGGTTGGCCGACAGTGGCGCAGCCTTCGGATTGAAGGTGTGGTGGACGATCAATGCCGGGTAGTCGGTCATCGCGGGGATGATGGTGATGTCGGGCTGAGACAGTTTCAGGACCACGGTGTGGCCGTCGCGAACCTCGATAGCACCAGTGCGCGCCACCTTGGTGTCGGGATCGATCAGCGCGGTCATGCGCCCGGCCATCGAGTTGCCGGCGGCATCCTTCTCGCACCAGCGCGTGATGTTGAAGGCGACATCCGTGGCGGTGAAATTGTCGCCGTTCGACCATTTCACCCCCGGGCGCACCTTGAGCACATATTCCGTGGCGTCCGCATTGATCTCCCAGCTCTGCAGCAGCACCGGCTCGAAGGTGAAATCCGGCTTCCAGCGCACCAGCGGTTCGAGAAACTGCATGGCGATGTTGCCCATCTGCGAAACCTTGAACTTGCGCGGGTCTTCCAGCTCCATCACCTGCATGGCAACACGCAGCACGCCGCCCTTCCTGGGTTGGGCGGCTTCCTCGGCCCGCGCCGGGACCGGCTGACCGATGAGCCCATAGGCAATCGCCGTGCTGGCGCCGAAGGCGCTGGCCAGCGCCAGGAACTCGCGGCGGCCAAGCGCGCCGCTCTTCGCGCCTTTCGCAAATGTGCCGATCGCCGGATGTAGAGGTCTGGATGTCATATCGGTTCTCCCATTGTTGATTTTACGCCCAAATTCGGTGGAATGCCCTTGCCGCGTCGTTGCTGGGCGCTGTTTTCTACAGGACGCAGCCGATGGCGGCGGGGCCGCGACGGCGAGGGGAAGGCAAGATGAATCTTCTGACGGCGATGCGGGTGTTCGATCGGGTCTGCCTGCTGGGCAGCCTGTCGGCGGCGGCGCGCGATCTCAACATGTCGACGACGGCGGTCAGCCGCACCATCAAGGAACTGGAAGACGACCTCGGCGTCCGGCTCATCAATCGCACCACAAGGCGTCTTAGCCTCACCGAGGCGGGCCGCGACTATGCTCCGCGTGCGCGCAGCCTGCTCGACGACATTTCCGAACTGCAGGATTCGACGCGCGGCCTGCACAAGGAGACGCGCGGCCTGATCCGGGTTTCCTGCTCCAATGTTCTGGGCCACACGCGCATAACCAAGCTGGTGCCGAAATTCCTCGAAGAAAACCCGCTCACCACGATCGAGTTCGACCTCACCGCGCGTTATGTCGTCGGCATTGTCGAGGAAGGCTACGATGTCGCCATCCGCTTCGGCGGTCAGGCGGATTCCGCCCTGATTGCCCGCCGGCTTGGTGAAGTCCGCAACTATGTCTGCGCCACGCCCGATTATTGGGATGCAAACGGCCGTCCGGTCCACCCGGATGAGCTGGCAAGCCATTCCTGCGTGCTGAGCAATTTCGCCAAGCGCCTTGGCACGTGGCCATTCATCGGACCCGACGGCCCTTTCGATGCGGCTGTCGGCGGGCGCATCTCGACCAACAGCGTCGAGGCCGCCTACCAGATGACCACCGCCGGTTTCGGCATCGGCAACCTGCCCAGCCTGCTGGTCGACGCTGCGATCAGGGACGGCCGGCTGGAAGTGCAACTGGATGAGTTTCGCCCCGGCTCCAGCCCGATCTACGCACTCTATCCGCACCGCACCTATATTGCGGCCAAGGTGCGCGCGTTCGTCGATTTCCTGATCCGCGAACTGTCGGCCGACTTCACCGCCTGAAATGCTGCCCGATTGCCCATGGCCAACGCCGTCAGGGGCCTGGCGCGAACGCCAGGCCCCCTCTGCCCCCGTCGCCCGACGCGGCAGCGTCATTTCCACCAGGCGGTGGTGTCGTACATCGGTCCCGGCTCCTCGAAGAGCTTTTCGTATTTGCACAGTGCCGGCGTCTTGCCGAGCGGCACCGAAACACCGTCCCTGAACGCCCATTCGCCACGTTGCGTCGTATCGGCCCGCACATAGCTGGACAGCGCAAAGGCCCGGTCGTGCTGCGATTTGTTGGGCGAGGAGCCGTGCACGGTAAGCAGCCCCCATAAAGCAAGGTCGCCCGGCTCCAGCACCAGCGGAACGATGGTCGCCGGGTCGATGCCGACCTTGCGCAACTCTTCTTCGGCGGTCAGGCCCTTCATCAGTTCGCCGGTTCCCTCGTCCGACAGGCCGAGATAGCCTAGCTTGTGGCTGCCGGGCACGACCTGAAGGCAGCCATTGTCCAGCGTCGCCCCATCGACCGCGAGGCCTGTTGTCACGGTGGCGTCGGCGACATTGTCGAAGGCGGCCTGGTTACGGAAGCGCAGATCCTGGTGGAAGCGATAACCCGTGACATTGGCGCCGGGCGGCTTCCAGTGCAGCTGTTGGGCGATCTGCCTTATGTCACGGCCGATCAGGCCCTCGAGCAGCTTCAGATAGTCGGGATTGCGGCGGAATTCTTCGAAATAGGAATTGATCCAGGAAAACCAGTAAGCCTGCAGCACATAGCGCTGGCCAAAGTCCGATTCAGGCAGGATCTGGAAATTCAGGTTGCCGTGCCGGAAGGTGGCGTGATGCTTGAGGCCTTCGGCATAGACCGCATCGGTTTCCTTCTTCAGCCGGATCATCTCGTCGCCGTCGACGAATTGTCGAACGACCGCGTATCCTTCCTCGCGGTACTGCTCCACCGCCTCGCGTGCCTGCCTGTCCGTCAGCATGTCCGTGACAACCCCTGTCTGTGATCCGTGTCGATCGTAACGAAGGGGTCGCCGGCGATAAGCCATGGATTTTGGCATCGACTTTCCCGATTATCGGGAAATTGAGCGGGGCGTCAAAGGTGCATTGGTCGCAATCGGCTGGTCAGATACGTGCTGCGCCGGCAGGCCCTAAAAATAGGTCCGCGGCGCGACAAGGTTCTTCTGCTGGCGAACATAAAAACAGTAGAAGCCGAATGCCCCGGCAAACCACATGAAGGCCTCACCCATGGCCAGCCGGTTGTTGGAATTGGTAAGGATGCTTAGGGCGAAGAAGACCAGTGTGGAGATGTAGCAGGACCATGCGGCCGGAGCGACAAGCTTGGCTCGCATGGCCAGTAGAACCTGCCTGGCCGACCAGGTGTAGAGAAAGGCAAAGAACGCCAGTCCGACCACACCATAGCGCACGGCAATCTCCAGATAACCATTGTGGAAGACGTTGAAGATCATGGGATGATAGGTTCTGTTCTGCCATTCGGTCAGCCAGCTGGAACTGGCTCCGAAGATCGGGTGGCGCTTCCAGATATTGATGGCATCCGCCCACAGCATCAGCCTCTCCTTGGCTGCAAGCGGAACCGCGTCGCTCGCAATGGCGCGGTCGAAGGCGGGGAGGACCCCATGCCTGAACACATCCGGAACCAAGGTTTTGATGAATGCCATGGTATCGTCGGCGGTGGACGAGAAGATGTTGTGTGCTGCGACAATGCCGGCCGCCACGATCACCAGCACGCCACCCGAAACCAACAGTTCGCGACGATGGCCTCTCGCCAGGGTCATGACCGCCAACAAGAGCAGAGCGAGCGCAAGCGCAAGCCACACTCCCTTTGACCGCATCTCGATGATATTGACGAGGGCAAGCAGCAGGACGGCTGTCGACAGGACCCAATGCAGGTTCTTGGTTGCTTTCCCGAGGTCCGTTCTCTGGGCCGAGTAGGCCATGAATTGCAGCGTGCAGAGGAAGATGAAACCGGCCGCTACCGACGCGTGGATGGGATTGTTGAAAAGCCACGGGGCCGGTTGGATGCCTTGAAACATGTCCGAATAGAAGGTGTCCGCCGCCAGGAAGACGAGACTGAGGATCATGAACCAGAGCACGAGCCGTGCGGGTTGCCTGACAAACAGCAGAAACGCGAAGCCGGTCGTCGCGTAGAACAGCGGAAACATGTAAATGCCTTCGGCGCCACCCAACTGGTGGGTGCCGAAATAGACGATCGCCAGTCGGATGAAGACATAGAGCGACCAGACCAGACACAGAAAGCCGACCCAACCGATCAGCGGTTTGCTGTAGGTCCACAAATCCACCCTGAACCAGCGGATGACCGCGACCAGGGCCAGCGCCAGGCCCGCATAGCGGTAGGTGTCGGCCTCGCGCCACACCGCGGAGACCAAAGCGAGAATGGCGAGTGCCGCAAGCAACAGAAGCAAGGTGTGGCGCGGCGCGTTGTCCTTGGCATCATCCAGGGCATCTCGCGGCAGAGGGGGCGGCAGCAGGACGTGATGCAGGCGGCGCAGCTCGTCGCTGGCCCGCAACACCCCGGCACGTAGCCGGCTCGGCCCGCCCAGCCTTGCGGATTTGTAGCTTCCCGAGGGGCCGGCTATGCCCGAGATCCCACTGCTGGCGGCGAAGCCAAGCACGTTTTGGCGGACCGAATAGACTTTCAGGCCGGTATCCCAAAAGCGCTCGAGTGCAACGTCCCATGGCATTTTCATAACGGCGAGCGCCGACAACAGACCCTGCGCGCCCTCCCGCGTCACCAGATAGGCGGCGGCCGAGCCTTGCGGGCCATGCAGCGCACGACCGATCTCGTCGCCTTCCACTGTCTCGACCGCGCGCATGAAGAAGCTCATGCGATGGTTGGTCAGCTTGATGACATCGAAATCCGGCACCGCCGCGATGATGGCCTCGATGCGCCGCATGGTGTTTTCGCTGAAGAGGACGTCGTCCTCGACGATCAGGCCATGGGCGCTGCCACCGGCCAGGAACATTTCCAGCGCCTGGATATGGCTGCGGTAACAGGCATATTCGCCCGAAAGGATGTCGCGCCCGCTCAGCTTGCGCGCGGCTGGCAGATCGATCTCCGTCCAGTCTTTTTCAGCAAGCGCCCGACCGTCGACGGCGGCAATGCGCTGCAAGGTCAGTCCTGCCGCTTCGGCGATGGCGAGCAATTCGCTCCAGCGCTGGGTCTCGCGATCGAGGTTGATGGCGAAGATAGGAAGGTTCATTGAAGTTCCATGTTGAGCCGCCACCCACCTGGCCGACCTATGTATGGAAAGAGGAAGATGTTCAAGGCGACACTGTCCAGATCATGTGCAAATGCTGACCCGAATTTGCGGCTATGGCGTTGGTTTCGCTGAACTTATGACGCAGTTGAACTATTAACCGACCGGCTTCATGGAAGATCGCAAAGGTACTCGCGGGTCCTATGTGTCCGGAATGGACCTGAGCGGGATGGCTGGGGCGCCAGGATTCGAACCTGGGAATGTCGGTACCAAAAACCGATGCCTTACCACTTGGCGACGCCCCAATTGCCGTCAGAGTCGCTTGTGCGGCGCGTTATTAGCAGAGCAGCCAAAAAGCACAATCCTTATGAGTGACGGTTGGAACGCTCGAATTGGGCAGGCAACGCAGCGCTGCCAAATGATATGCAGCGGGCTATTCGGACCACACCGCCATCTCGTTTCCGGCTGGATCGACGAAGTGGAAGCGCCGGCCGCCGGGGAACGGGAAGATCGGTTTGACGATCGTGCCGCCGGCGCTTTCGACAGCGTCGAGGGTTTGCTCCAGATCCCTGCTGTAGAGCACGGGCAGCGGCTTTGATGGCGCTTCCGCGGCATCTGCCTGGAAGCCTCCGTCCAGGCCTTCGGCAAAAGCCGAATAGGTCGGCCCATAATCGGTGAACGACCAGGCAAAGGCAGTACTGTAGAAAGCCTTCAGCCGGTCCAGCGTTCCACCGGTCGCGGGCATTTCCAGATAGTCGAGTTTTCCGGGCAGTTTCATGGCGCACCTGTTTGTTCCCTTTATGTTCTACATCAAAACTCTCGGAATGGCAAGTCATTTTGCCGCATCTTCGGACGCGGCTTTTGCTTAATCGATTGTAGAAGGCCGACCGCTTTGCCGGCGCTTGCCTTTCGCACTGCAGCATCATATCGCTCCAAGACGGACCGGCGGAACTTTCCGTTTCGCCAATCTTTCCAATCTCCTGCAACCGGAGAGCGATGCATGACCAAATGGGTTTTCACCTTTGGCGATGGTGCGGCGGAAGGCCGTGCCAGCGACAGGAATCTCCTGGGCGGCAAGGGCGCCAACCTGGCCGAGATGTGCAGCCTGGGGCTGCCGGTGCCGCCGGGCTTCACCATCACCACGGAGGTCTGCAACGCCTACTACGCCAACGGCCGTATTTATCCGGCCGGGTTGGAAGCCGATGTCGCGGTCGCGCTCGATCACATCGGCCGGCTGACCGGCCGTCGGTTCGGCGACCCGTCGAAACTGCTGCTGGTGTCGGTGCGTTCGGGCGCTCGCGCCTCGATGCCCGGCATGATGGACACCGTGCTCAATCTGGGCCTGAACGACGAGACGGTCGAGGCGCTGGCCGCCGATTCCGGCGATGCGCGCTTTGCCTATGACAGCTACCGCCGCTTCATCCAGATGTATTCCGATGTCGTCATGGGCCTCGATCATGAGGTGTTCGAGGAAATCCTGGAGGATCAGAAAGGCGGGCTCGGGCACGAGCTCGACACCGAACTCACGGCGCTCGAATGGCAAGGCGTCATCGCGCTCTACAAGGCCAAGGTCGAGGAAGAGCTCGGCAGGCCTTTTCCGCAGGATCCGCATGAGCAGCTCTGGGGCGCGATATCAGCCGTGTTCTCGAGCTGGATGAACAACCGCGCCATCACCTATCGCCGCCTGCACGACATTCCCGAAAGCTGGGGCACGGCGGTCAACGTCCAGGCCATGGTGTTCGGCAATATGGGCGAAACCTCGGCCACCGGCGTTGCCTTCACGCGCAACCCTTCGACCGGCGAAAAGATGCTCTATGGCGAGTTCCTGGTGAACGCGCAGGGCGAGGACGTCGTCGCCGGCATCCGCACGCCGCAGAACATCACCGAAGCGGCGCGTATCGCAGCCGGCTCGGACAAGCCGTCGCTGCAGAAGCTGATGCCTGACGCGTTCCAGTCCTTTGTCACCATCTCCGACAATCTGGAGAAGCACTACCGCGACATGCAGGATCTCGAATTCACCATCGAGCGCGGCAAATTGTGGATGCTGCAGACCCGCTCCGGCAAGCGCACCGCCAAGGCGGCGCTGAAAATTGCCGTCGAGATGGCGCGGGACAGGCTGATCACGAAAGAGGAAGCCGTCGCCCGTATCGACCCGGCCTCGCTCGACCAGTTGCTGCATCCGACCATCGACCCCAAGGCCGCGCGCGACGTCATCGGCATCGGACTGCCGGCGTCGCCCGGTGCCGCCACCGGCGAGATCGTCTTTTCCTCCGGCGACGCCGAGGAATTGAAGACGCAGGGCCGCAAGGCGATCCTGGTGCGCATCGAAACCAGTCCTGAAGACATCCACGGCATGCATGCGGCGGAAGGCATCCTGACCACGCGCGGCGGCATGACCAGCCACGCCGCGGTGGTGGCGCGCGGCATGGGCAAGCCTTGCGTCTCCGGGGCCGGCTCGCTGCGTGTCGACTACAAGGCCGGCACGCTGATGGCGATGGGCTCGACCTTCCGCAAGGGTGATATCATCACCATCGATGGCAGCAACGGCCAGGTGCTGAAGGGCGCCGTGTCGATGTTGCAGCCGGAACTTTCCGGCGATTTCGCCGCCATCATGGAATGGGCCGACGCCGTGCGTCGCATGAAGGTGCGCACCAATGCCGAAACGCCGCTCGACGCGCGCATGGCGCGCTCTTTTGGCGCTGAAGGCATCGGCCTTTGCCGCACCGAGCACATGTTCTTCGACGGCGAGCGCATCGTCGCCATGCGCGAGATGATCCTGGCAGACACCGAAAAGGACCGGCGCGCCGCACTTGCAAAGCTTCTGCCCATGCAGCGCTCGGACTTCCTCGAACTGTTCGAGATCATGGCCGGCCTGCCGGTGACGATCCGCCTGCTCGATCCGCCGCTGCACGAATTCCTGCCCAAGACTGAGGAGGAAGTGGCCGAGGTCGCCGCCGCCATGAATGTGTCGCCGGACAAACTCAGGCAGCGCACCGAGGCGCTGCACGAGTTCAACCCCATGCTCGGCCATCGCGGCTGCCGCCTGGCCGTCTCCTATCCCGAGATCGCCGAGATGCAGGCACGGGCCATTTTCGAGGCGGCCGTGGAGGCCGGCAGGAAGGCCGGCGCCTTGGTGGTCCCCGAGATCATGGTGCCGCTCGTCGGCCTGGTGAAGGAGCTCGACTACGTCAAGGCGCGCATCGATGCGGTTGCCAAGAGCGTCATGGAGGAAACCGGCGTCAAGATCGATTACCTCACTGGAACCATGATTGAGCTCCCCCGCGCCGCGATCCGTGCCCATGTCATTGCAGAGTCGGCCGAATTCTTCTCCTTCGGCACCAATGACCTGACCCAGACGACCTTCGGCATCTCGCGCGACGATGCGGCCTCGTTCCTGGAAACCTACCGCCAGAAAGGCATTATCGATCAGGACCCGTTCGTCTCGCTCGACATCGACGGCGTCGGCGAACTGGTGCGCATGGCCGCGCAAAAGGGCAAGGCAACGCGGCCAGACATCAAGCTCGGCATCTGCGGCGAACATGGCGGCGACCCGGCTTCGATCCGCTTTTGCGAAGAGGTCGGCCTCGACTACGTGTCCTGTTCGCCCTATCGCGTGCCGATCGCCAGGCTGGCGGCCGCGCAGGCAGCGGTGCTGGTTGCGAAGGCAGGCCGAGGATAGGATCCATCCAGCTTACCATTTTGTAAGGCAATTCACGCGAACGTGCTGGCGGCGTCGCGTAATCTCGACATTGTTCCTGCCCAATTTGCGGCCATCCGCAAATTGCTCCCGGAAACAGATGCTGCAGATTTCTCCCGCGCCGTTCCACTCGATCCTGGTCGTCCAAACCAAGTTTATAGGCGATCTCGTCCTCGCCTCGGCGCTCGCCAAGAACCTGCGGCTCGAATTCCCCGGCGCCAGCATCGTCTTTCTGTGCGAGGCCCGCTTTGAGAGCTTCGTCATGGCCCATGGTATCGCTTCCGAGGTGGTCGCATTCAGGCGCGACCGCATGCGCGGAACGCCCTTGGAGCGCGGCAAGGAGCTCTACGCCATGGTGCGGGCGTTGCGCCGCTTCCGTTTCGACCTGACCATCGACCTGACCGATTCGAAGACGTCGCGCATCGTCACCGGGCTCGTCAAGGCAAAGACCCGTGTCGGTTACAATCCTTCCGAAAGACCCTTGCGTATGTTGGAGCGGCAACCCGCCAATGTCTTTGCCAAGCCCTACGGCTTTGATGGTCAGCATTTCCTGTACCGCTACCTCTCGCCGCTCGAAGCGCTCGGCATCGAACTTCGCACGGTGATTCCGAACCTTCAGCCGCTGCCAACGGAGACGGCGAAAGCATTGGCGCTGCTGGGTAAGCACCATCTGCGGCCAAACGCATTCATCGCCGTGCATGCGGGTGCAAGTTTCGAGGGCCGACGTTGGCAGCCGGAGCGGTTTGCAGCAGTGATCGTCGAGATTGCCGGCGAGACCGGCCTGGATGTCGTCCTAGTGGGCGGCCCTGACGAGCGCGAGATCGCCGAACGCATCGTCGCCAGGACCGCGCCGTCGGTCGTCAATCTCGTCGGTGACCTGTCGCTTGAAAGCCTGCTGGCGTTGCTGAAACAGGCTCGGCTGTTTCTCGGCAATGAGAGCGGCCCGATGCACATGGCCGCAGCCACCGGAACCCCGGTTGTCGGATTGTTCGGTCTGACGGAGCCGTCGCGCTGGGGTCCCGTCGGCGTGCCCAGCATCTCGCTCCAGCCGCCGATGCCTTGCGCCTGCATGGCCGAAAACCTCTGCCGCGCGCCGGATCCGAGCAAAGCATGCTGCGTCTGGGGCCTGGAGGTCAAGCCTGTGGTCGATGCGGTGCGCGAGGTTCTTTCGCGCACCGAAATGAAGCTGGAACGCGCCATCTGAGATCATGCGTCACACGCACGACGCTCGACGCGGCGGAATGACCCCCTTCGCCACAGGAACGGTCACATTGTCGCGGAGCGCTTTTCTGCTATGCGCCATCCCGATTTCCGCCTTCATGCGGGTCGTTGGGATGCCTGCTTGAAATGACGGGTCAGGGAATCGGTTTGATGCGCCTGCTGCAAAAAAATCTCTGCATGATCGCCCTGTCGTTGGCGATGGCATCCGCCAGCCATGCCGCGCCGCTCGTCGAGCCGACGCTGCACATCAAGTCGCAGGCGAGCGGAGCCGGCCGCGTGGCGCTTACGCTCGACGCGTGCGGTGGACAGACCGACAACCGGATCCTTTCGGCGCTGGTGGACAACAAGATTCCCGCCACCATTTTCGTCACCGGCATCTGGCTGAAGCGAAATGCCGCCGCTGTCGAGATCATGCGGGCGCATCCCGATCTGTTCGAACTGGAAAATCACGGCGGCCACCACATTCCGGCGGTCGACACGCCGCGGAAAATCTACGGCATCCGCAGCGCCGGCAGCCCGGACGCGGTATTGGCCGAGGTCGAATCGGGAGCCGCCGCTCTTGCCGGGACCGGCGAGCCGGCGCCGAAATGGTTTCGTGGCGCAACCGCCGAATACAGCCCGTCGGCAATCGCCATGATCCGCAAGCTTGGCTTCAAGGTCGCGGGTTTCTCGATAAACGGCGACGGTGGCTCTTTGCTTGGCGCCAAGGAGACCGCCCGGCGCATCGCGGCGGCCAAGGATGGCGACGTCATCATCTCGCACATCAACCAGCCGACCCATGCGGCCGGCGAAGGCGTGGTGCAGGGGCTGCTGGCGCTCAAGGCCAAGGGCTTGACCTTTGTGCGGCTCGACGATGCCGAAGGCATCGGCAACAACGGCACGACGGAGTGAGTGGCCAGCCGAGCGGATCTCGATGCCTTCGGCGTTGGCTCAGTCTGGTTTGGCTTCGATCGTGACCTTGCTGGCGTAGAATGCGCCGTGGTTGCGGATTTCAGCCATTTCGTCGAAAGGCCGCTCGTAGGCCCACATGGCGTTCTGGCCGGTCTCGCCGGCAGGCAGCACGCTCCAATAGCTTGCATCGCCCTTGTAGGGGCAATGGGTCGAGTGGTCGGTGCGGCCAAGCTTGCCGAAATCGATGTCGGCGAACGGAATGTAGAAGGCCGCCGGATAGGGGGCCTCGGTCAGCACCTTGGCCTCCGCTGTTGAAGCGATGACCACGTCTCCGGCACGCACGGTAACGGTGCCGGCATAGGGCTCGATGGTGATGATTTTGTCCGGGTTGCGTTGGAAACCGGGTGCGGGGTTGGCGATCTGATCCATGCGGGGGCTCTCCTTGCGTGACTTTAAGGTGTGTCGCGCAAGCGCATTGTGCAAGCCGCTATCGCCATCCAGCACGCAAAACTTGCCGGGCCGACGCCGATGGATCGCGCCTTGGAACCCTCGAGATACTTGTCGTCAGCTGTCAGGCAGCGGCCTTGAACACGTCCATGAGACCGGCATAGGCGGCAGCGATCCCGGCGACCGGGTTGCTGCTTCTCGATACGGTCTCGACCTTCAAGGAACCGCCGCCGGTAGGCAAGGTGAGCAGCAGGAACTGGCGGTTTCCGCCATCGCCGACTGACGCGGCCGCGACGTGCTGGTCCTCGCCCTGATTCTGGACGCACATCTTGAACAGCAGCGTGCCGCCGACCGCTTCCAGCGCGCCGCCGACAACTTCAACAAATTCATCTTCGGAAACAGTCTTTGTGTCCGGCACCACATCGGCCAGACTTTCGGCAAGCGTACTCTCGAGAGCCTTGTCGTCGAGCTGCGCGTCCATGCGAACCTCTTCCAGTCGCCAATCGCACCCCTTTGCCCGTTAACGAAGCTTAACGCCGACGATGGCCGGATTGTGGCGGTTGTTCCCAATGCAGCGCTCGGCCGTATTGGCGGCTGGACAATCCGCCGGTTCGCTCCACAATAGCCCGAAAAGCACAACGCAAAAGCGTGAGGGAGGACCGAATGCTGGGACTGATGCAGGAATGGCCGCTGCTTTGCCATAAGCTCATCGACAATGCCGAGCGGCAGCATGGCGTGCGCGAAATCGTGACGCGCTCGATCGAGGGGCCGATCGTGCGTACCACTTACGCCGACATCCATCGTCGTGCCCTGAAGGTCGCCCAGCGGCTGGAGCGCGACGGCTATGGGCTGGGCGACCGTATCGCGACGCTGGCCTGGAACACCGCACGCCATATCGAAGCCTGGTACGGCATCATGGGCATCGGCGCCATCTACCACACGCTCAATCCGCGGCTGTTTCCCGAGCAGATCGTCTGGATCATGAACCATGCCGAGGACAAGGCAGTCTTCGTCGACCTGACCTTCGTGCCGCTGCTCGAGAAAATCGCCGGCGCCGTAAAATCGCTGAAACAGGTGATCGTGCTGACCGACAGGGCGCATATGCCGCCGACGACATTGCCCAACGCGGTCGCCTATGAAGATTGGCTTGACGAAGCGGATGGCGACTTCGCCTGGAAGACCTTCGACGAAGGCACCGCCGCCGGCATGTGTTACACGTCCGGGACCACGGGCGATCCCAAGGGCGTCGTCTACAGCCATCGTTCGAACGTGCTGCACGCCATGATCGCTGCCATGCCCGACGCCATGGGGCTGTCGTCGCGCGATACGATCCTGCCTGTCGTGCCGATGTTTCACGCCAATGCCTGGGGCCTTGGCCAGAGCGGGCCGATGATCGGCGCCAAGCTTGTTATGCCCGGCTGCAAGATGGACGGCGCCTCGATCTATGAACTGCTCGACACCGAGAAGGTGACCTTCAGCGCCGCCGTGCCGACCGTCTGGATGATGCTGCTGCAGCATCTGGAGGAGACCGGCAAGAAGCTTCCCTATCTGAACAAGGTTGTCATCGGCGGCTCGTCCTGCCCGCGCGCGATCATGACCAAGTTTCAGCAGAACTACGATGTCCAGGTTATCCATGCCTGGGGCATGACCGAAATGTCGCCGCTCGGCACGCTGTGTACCCTGAAGCCGGACTATGCCGGTCTTGAGGGCGAAGCCCGGCTCGATGTCCAGCAGAAACAGGGCTATCCGCCGTTCGGCGTCGAAATGAAGGTGACCGACGACGACAACAATGCGCAACCCTGGGACGGCAAGACATTTGGCCGCCTGAAAGTGCGTGGGCCGGCCGTTGCCCGTGCCTATTATGGCGGCGCCGGCGTGGAGCAGTTCGATGAGGATGGCTGGTTCGACACCGGCGACGTCGCCCACATCGACGCCGGCGGCTATATGCAGATCACCGATCGCGCCAAGGACGTCATCAAGTCCGGCGGCGAATGGATTTCGACCATCGACCTCGAGAATCTGGCTGTTGGCCATCCCGATGTCGCCGAGGCGGCAGCCATCGGCGTTCAGCATTCGAAATGGGGCGAACGGCCGCTGCTGGTCGTCGTCCGCAAACCGGGCAAGGAACCGACCAAGGCTGACATTCTCGACTTCATGGACGGCAAGGTGGCCAAATGGTGGATGCCGGACGATGTCGCTTTCGTCGGTGAAATTCCGCACACCGCCACCGGCAAGATCCAGAAGATCACCTTGCGCCAGCGATTCAAGGACTATCGCTTGCCGACGGATTGACGCGATGGTGCATGTTTCGGCTTCATGCCATCGCAAAAAGGCACTAAGTCTCCGTTCGGGTTGGGGCAGCACGGAAAACGATGGTTAGCATTCCTGAACGGCAAACGTCGAAGGCGGCCGGCTGGTCGCGGCGCACGGCCGCTTTTTCGTTGGTGCTGCTGCTGACGGTCTTCGTCGGCCATCGCTTCGATCTCGTCGAAACACCTATCTTTCTGTGGGTGCTGGGCATTGTCGCGCTGCTGGCGGCGATAGCGCTGTTGTTTGCCGGGTTTGCCTTTTCGCGGCTCTGGAATTTCGGCGACCGCGGCGGTCGCGACCTGACGGTCGGCGCGCTGCTGGCGCTGCTGGTGCTCGCACCCTACGGCGTCGCCGCATACTGGGCGACGATCTATCCGCCGCTCAGGGATATCTCGACGGATTTCGACGAACCGCCGGCGCTCGACGTGAGCGACCGCACGAAGGATATGAACGTGCTTGCGCCGTCGACGCCTGGGGAACAGCGGCTGCAGACCGATAGCTATCCGCTGGTCAGCGCACGCAGCTACGACCTGCCGTTCGAGACTGTCGTCAATGCCGTCGAAACCGTACTCGACCGGCGCGACTGGGAGCTGTCGGAACCCTATCCCGATCTCGCCGGGCAAAGCGAGGTGACCATCACGGCCGTCGCCAAGGGCTTCGTGATCGGCCTTCCCGCCGATGTGGCGATCCGCGTGACGGACGATGGCGACACGGTCATCGTCGACATGCGGTCGGCATCCCGCTACGGCCGCTACGACCTTGGCGACAATGCCGCGCGCATCACCGAATTCCTGGCGGAACTCGACCAGGAGGTCGCCGATCAGGTTGGCGCCGCGCCGGCCGAATAAGGCGTCGGCACCTGGCAGCGGTCCAGGCGGCCTATCCGGCCGGCGTGAAAATGCCGTCGATGGCCGGTGCGGCATCGGTCACAACCAGGCCGCGCGCCGTCAAATCCTCGAGATGGGCAAGCACCGACAATCCGGCGGCGGCATGCAGCCGCGGGTCGGTGTCCCTGTAGATCGCCTTGACCATGTCCACGATCGTCCGGTCGCCTTCTCTGACCCGCTCCAGAATGGCGCGCTCGCGCATCTTGCGATGCGTCTTCAACCCACGCATGAAAGCGCGCGGTGCTGTCACCGGCCCGCCATGTCCGGGCAACAGCAAGCGGTCCCCGCGTTCGATCAAGCGATCCAGCGAGGCCATGTAGTCGGCCATCGCTCCATCCGGCGGGGCGACGATGGAGGTTGCCCAGGCCATGACATGATCGGCCGAAAACAGGATGCCGGTTCCCTCCAGCGCGCCAATTCTTTCCAGCGCGAATGCCGCATGATTGGCGGTGTGGCCCGGGGTCAGAACCGTCCTGATCGACCAGCCGTCGCCGTCGACCACCTCGCCGTCGGGCAGGGCGACATCAGGGACGAAAGCCGTGTCGGCACTGGCATCGAGCGCATTGGTCTCGCGGATATGCAGGGCTCTTGCCGGCCGGTGCGGCCCCTCTGCCAGCACGAGGGCGCCGGTGCGCTCTTTCAGCCGGGCCGCCAGCGGGGAGTGGTCGCGATGCGTGTGGCTGACGAAGATATGACTGACCGGCCGGTCTGCGATCACGCCGAGCAGGGTCCGCAGATGCGCCTCGTCATCCGGCCCCGGATCGATCACCGCCAGCGTATCGCGGCCAATTATGTAGCTGTTGGTGCCGTGAAAGGTGAAAGGGCTTGGATTGCGGGCCGTGATGCGCTGGACATCGGGCGCGACGTTCACCCCCTGGCCATAGAAGGGGTCGAAGCCGGTATCGAATTTCAGTGCCATGCGTCGGTGCCTTGTTTCGGGAAACGGCAAAACCGATTGCCGCATAACACGCAAGCCAATATAGGAGGATGTGAGGCCGCGAACATCGGTGTGCGGCAATCGGATTGGGGAAATACCATGGCAATTGCAACTACGACGCGTCCGCTTGTTTCTCTGGCTCTGCCGCAAAATGGCGCGGCGCGGCTGGCAACGCAGCTTTTCCTGGCCATCGCCGGAACGCTTGTGCTGACCCTGTCGGCCAAGACCAAGGTTATGCTCGGGCCGGTCGACATTTCGATGCAGACGCTGGCCGTGCTGCTGATCGCCGCCGCCTTCGGCATGCGTCTCGGCGTCGCCACCCTGCTGCTCTACATGGCGGAGGGCGCCATGGGCTTCCCCGTCTTCCAGAGCACGCCTGAAAAGGGGCTCGGCATTGCTTACATGCTCGGCTCGACCGGCGGCTATCTCGCCGGCTTCGTGGTCATGGCGGCAATTGTCGGCTGGGCGGCGGATCGCGGCTGGGACCGCCATCCGATCAAGCTTTTCAACGCCATGCTGGTTGGCGAAGTCGTCATGATGGCAATGGGCTTTGCCTGGCTGGCTCTGCTGATCGGCCCGGAAAAGTCGTGGCAGTTCGGCGTCGTGCCCTTCATCGTCGGCGACCTGATCAAGGTTGCTCTGGCGGCAAGCCTTGTGCCGGCCGTTTGGACGCTGCTGAAGCGCGGCTGAAACGCGAGCAGGGCCAGCGGCTTGAGCAATCAAGCCTTGGCTGGCATGGCGTGATTGGCGGATTTCGGCGTGGCGTCCGCCAAGTAATCTCACCTAGGTTTCTGGAAACAGCTTCGGAAACAGTGAATCCAATGCGTCGGCCGGGAAGCGTAGCGACACCGGACCTTTGGGTGTTTCCGACGCCAACAAACCGAGCGCGATCACCTCATTGAACACGCGGCGCGCCGTGCGCTCGGGCAGTCCGCTAATGCGTGATGCTTCGCCACGTTCAAATTCACCGCGCATTAGCGCTTCCTCCAGGAAGCGGCCGGCTTCGGGTTTCAGGCCGCTGCGCTCGACGTAGCGACGCAGCCGCTTCGCGAGCGTGTCGAGATCGAGCAAGTCGGTCATAAAGTTCACCTGATCGATGCACACCTGCATGAACCATAGCGTAAAGTCGCCGAGTGCGCGCTCGGAGAGGTTGCCCCGTCCGTCGAGATCACCCTGGCGGGGCATATCGGCATGATCCATCATGCGCTTGTAGTCCGTGCGGCTTTTCACGCCGCGCGCCAGACCGCGTGAGATCGACCACAGCCCATGCGCGGCGATCCCGGCCTCATGGGTCATGGCATGGCTCATCAAACGGCTGACGCGGCCATTGCCGTCGGGGAACGGGTGAATGTAGTTGAAACGGTGATGCGCAGCAGGAATGGCCAGGATCCGTCCGGCTTTGCCCAGCCCACCGAAGCGATAGCGCATGGCAAAATACTGCATGAAGTCGTCGACGCGCTCGCTCGAAGGCGGCTCATGCCGGCCGACGGCGACGTCATGCTCTGGCTTCGACCGCCACTCGCCTCTAGTCATAACGAATTCGCGGCCGGAACCCTTGATGGTCAGCATGGGCGATTCCGCATCGCGGTAGAATTCCGCATGCAGCCATCGCAAAAACTCGGTGGATGCAGGCTCAGGCAACCGCTTCTCGGCGGCCATACGATCGATCTCGGCTTGCAGGCGAACATGGGCGGCCGCTTCTAGCTGCAGGTTGCGGCGGCTCTCGTCTCGATCGAAATTTCCGGCCAGCGCCCGCTCGATGTCGTGCGGGCGCGTATCATGGCCCTCGATCAGGTTGCTGTAGTAGGTGTTCATGATGCGTACCAGATCGGCGAGGTTGGCAGCGGTACGTGGGTGCAGGCTTTGGCCCAAAATGGCCGACGTGGCCGATAGCTCCGCAAGCGCATCCGATATAGTTTCGGATACATCCGTCAGGCGTGCCGGTTCGATGCGCTGTACGCTTTCTTCCATGGCTGGCCGATCTTGGCTTTCGCTAAATACGTAATTATAAAGATATATTTCGAATTCGCTAGGATATTTGGCCGATCTTCCGACCGATCATCGGCACCCTGTCGGCTTCCGCTGGCCATAGGCATCTGTCACCGCTGCAGGTATTGGGCATTCAGCGATGTTGCCGATGCCGATGATGATCATGGTGGCCGATGTTCGGCGTGCCTAACATGCTGATAACCATGCACAAAGCCGCGGTCGCCCGGAATATTTGGCCGATCCTTTGGCCGAACTTTGACGATCGAAGGATAGATGGGACAACGACGACGCGAAATCCAGCGACTTCGGGAACACAAAATCCCGCTCTCGAAATCTATCGGTCCAAGCTCGCGCGCGACTCGCTAAGGGATGTGATCGCCGAAGCGGTGCTGAAAAACTGCAGCGCGTCAGCAATCATCCCAGCATCGGCGCTGCGCGCACCGCGGCTTTTCTACAGAATCAAACAATGCTGTTGATCATAACTTCCCCCAACCGTTGACGTGAAATAGATGCTTGCTGGTGCCGCCGCACTGTCGTAGCCCTTGGTCTTCGACTGTATCGAATCGCCGGGAGGCGAGACGTCCGATTCGTTGTTGTGAGCGATCAGGTCAGATGCACTATCGCGCTGGTCTGTCGCCGACACGGCAGCTTCGGGGAAGGGGGAAGACGTTGAATGTCGCAGCGTCGACTATTGTCGGAAGCCGGCACTTCCTGTTCAGGATTCGGTTTCAACTGCTTGGCGGACTGACATTCGCGATTTTTGCGCCGGCGATCATCCGGATTGTCTTCAATCCTGAATTTATCTATTCGGCCAATCTTCAGGTCACGGTGGCCGCTGCGGTCATCGCGCACCTTGTGGGCTTTTTGTCCTATCGCCGCATCGGAAATTTCCCGGGCGTGGCCGCGGCAAGTTACATCTTGCCGACATTTGCCCTGTCCTACGGGGCTGTTTTCCTGACCATCTTCTTTTTTCGGTTCGAGTACAGCCGGTTTCAGGCCGCCGCCAGTTTCACGCAGTCCACCCTCTGGTACTTCGGCCTGAGCCTGTTGACGCGGCGTCTCGATCCGTACCGGCTCGTGGTGATTCCCGGCGGAGATGTCGAGCGCCTCAAGACGTTACCGGGTGTGCATTGGTTTTGGATCAAGTCGACCAGTACGATAATCGAAAGAGCCAGCGGCGTGGTCGTTGATCTGCGTGCCGATCTTGGCGCGGAATGGGAACGGTACATCGCGGATCGGGCCCTTTCGGGAACGCCCGTATACCACGTCAAGCAGGTCAGCGAGTCGCTGACCGGTCGGGTCGAGATCGAGCACCTGTCGGAAAACACGCTTGGTTCACTCAATCCGAACCAGGCCTATCTCAAGATCAAGCAGGCAGCCGACTGGGTCTCGGCACTTGTCTTGATTATCGTTCTTTCCCCGGTTCTGGCGTTGATAGCGCTGCTGATCCGGCTGGATTCGGATGGTCCCGCGCTGTTTCGCCAGCAGCGCATGGGCTACCGGGGCAAGATCTGCACGGTCTACAAGTTTCGCTCGATGCGCCAGCACTCTGGCGCCGGCAGCGACAAGGAGAGGGCGATCACCAGGCGCGATGATGATCGCATCACCCGAGTCGGGCGTTTCCTGCGAAAATCCAGGATCGACGAACTGCCGCAGGTCATCAACATCCTGCGTGGCGAAATGAGTTGGATCGGACCGCGACCGGAAGCTGTCGTGCTGTCACAGTGGTACGAGGCTGAGCTGCCATTCTATCGCTACAGGCATATCGTCAGGCCGGGCATAAGTGGGTGGGCACAAGTAAATCAGGGGCATGTGGCTGCCGTCGATGACGTTATGGAAAAATTGCACTATGATTTCTATTACATAAAGAACTTTTCGCCTTGGCTGGACGTTTTGATAACCCTCAAGACAATGAAAACGATGCTTACCGGCTTTGGTGCACGATAACCAATGCGAAGCATGGCTCTGGAATAGCAAGCGCAGGAAGCAGATGGATCTCGCCTCCAGGAAAATAGCGATCATCGGGCTTGGCTATGTCGGCCTGCCGCTGGCGGTCGCTTTTGGCGCCACCAGGGATGTCGTCGGGTTCGACATCGACCAGTCGAGGGTGGACGCGCTGAAGTGTGGTGACGATCATACGCTGGAAGCCAGCAGTGATGAGATCAGTGCTGCGTCGCGGCTGACATTCACCACAGACAAGGCCGATCTGCGCGATTGCGGGATTTTCATCGTCACGGTTCCGACGCCGATCGACAGGGCCAACCGTCCGGATCTGAAACCGCTGATCATGGCATCGACTTTGGTCGGTGAGGTCATATCGCCAGGCGCGGTGGTGATCTTCGAATCGACGGTCTACCCCGGCTGCACGGAAGAGGTGTGCGCTCCGCTGATCGAGAAACATTCGGGCCTGCGCTACAATGAGGGGTTCTTCCTCGGCTACAGTCCCGAGCGCATCAATCCGGGCGACCGCGAGCATCGGTTGCAGACGATCGTCAAGGTCACCAGCGGCTCGACGCCGGAAGCGGCCGAAGGTATCGATGCGCTCTATGCCTCGATCGTGCCGGCAGGCACGCACCGTACCTCGAGCATTGCGGTCGCCGAAGCGGCCAAGGTCATCGAGAACACTCAGCGCGACCTCAACATCGCGCTGATGAACGAGCTGTCGCTTATCTTCGGCAAGCTCGGCATCGACACGTCCGAAGTGCTGGAAGCCGCCGGCACCAAATGGAATTTCCTGCGCTTCACGCCTGGTCTCGTCGGCGGCCACTGCATCGGGGTCGATCCCTACTATCTCACCCACAAGGCCCAGGAACTCGGCTATCATCCGGAGGTGATTCTTGCCGGCCGCCGTATCAATGACGGCATGGGTCAGCACGCGGCGGATCAGACGGCCCGCCTGATGATGCGCAAGGGAATACCTGTCGTTGGCAGCCGGATTCTGGTGATGGGCGCGGCCTTCAAGGAAAATTGTCCGGACCTGAGGAATTCCAAGGTCGCCGATATCGTTGCCCAACTGAAGGAATACAATGCCGGCATCGACATATGGGACCCCTGGGTCAACGCGCAGGAATGCGCGCGTGCCTTCGGCATAGCCAGCATGAAGGACATTCCCGATCAGCGCTATGATGGCGTTATCGTGGCCGTCGGCCACAGGCAGTTCCGCGCGCTGGGCGTCGACGGCCTGCAGGCGCTTTGCAAGACCCCGGGCGTCATCTACGACATCAAGGGTCTGTTCCCCAGGCATGTTACGGATGGGCGCTTCTGATGAGGGTTCTGGTCACCGGCGCGGCCGGCTTCATAGGGTATCACGTAGCGAAACGGCTGCTGGAGCGCGGTGACGAGGTCGTCGGCATCGACAACGTCAACGACTACTACGATCCGCAGATCAAGGAGGCGAGGCTGCGGCTTCTGGACGAGGCGAGCCGCAAGACCAATGCCGGCTATC